>CAYGDK010000029.1:1454-8614 GCA_964348645.1 uncultured Candidatus Saccharibacteria bacterium
GCGAACAGTCAGCCAGCGACACAACCACCAATAGCGACAAAAACGTTTTCAAGAAAACTGACGAGTTGGTTGTTCAAATCTACCAAAGTGGCGCCGTTCAGGAAGCTATTAATCAAACCGAAGCATTGCTCAAGGAAAAAGGATTTACTGTGGAAAATCTGGGCAATTCACAATTTGAATACGACAAGACCTACATCTGGCACACCGCAGAGTATACCGAGAAGGCCAAGGAACTCGGCTCGCTCCTGACTGGGCGCGTGGTTAGCTACAAAGAATCACAAAACGCCGGCTTGTTTGACGTACTCATTTACCTGGGCAAGCAATAAAAGTTTCGGGTACACTGCAAATATGATCGCCTTGGGCGCCAACAGTCCGTATATCAATCAACGCGTCGGCGTCTTCATTGACGTCCAGAATATGTACTACAGCGCACGTGCGATGTACGACAGTCACGTTAACTTCGGTAAGATCCTCGAACAGGCCATCGCTAAGCGACAGCTAATCCGCGCCATCGCCTACGTTATTAGATCTGACGCCCCCAAAGAGCAAACATTTTTCGATGCGCTCGGAAAGGTTGGGCTAGAAGTCAAATCGAAAGATATCCAGATCTTCCCCGGTGGGGACAAAAAGGGGGACTGGGACGTTGGAGTAGCCGTTGACGCAATTAAAATCGCTGATCGGCTAGACGTTGTCATCCTAGTTACTGGTGACGGCGACTTTGTGCCGCTCGTTACTTACCTTAAAGAGAACAAGGGATGCAGAGTTGAAGGTATCGCCTTCGGGCGCAGCACATCCGCTCGTCTCATCGAATCACTCGACGCTTTCTACGACTTAGATGCTAACGCTAAAGAATACTTAATTAAGGCAAAACACTAACGAGCGGGGGAGGGATGTTAAAAGTAAAAGAACTAGCAGTCTTCGAACACGGCAATTCGGTGCTCGATAACATATCGCTTGAAATAAAACGTGGCGAAGCTGTTGCGTTAATTGGACCGAATTACTCTGGTAAATCCACCCTATTACGCGCTTTGGCTGGCGGTTTTCGCCACATGGAGGGCGATAGCAAAATCGGCAGCTATTCACTCTTACGCGACCCGAAGCACTACAAAAGCCAACTCGGTTACTCGGCGGCTGTTAATCAACCAGAAGAATATCTTTCTCCGCTCGAGTGGCTCGAAATAATCGGCGCCGCTTATGATTTGGCCCCGAAAAAACGGATCGCCGCCATTCTCGAATTAGCTGAGCAACTTGAGGCTAAAGAGGAACTTTACCGCCCAATAGAGCAGGTTAGTCAGGCGACTCGGCAAAAAGTTAGTTTGATCGCCAGTCTTTTTCATCAGCCAACCGTTGCTCTCTGGGATGAACCAACCCAATTTCTTGACCCGATTAGCCAAGATGCCCTCGCCGACATGGCTCGCCAGTTTGTGGCAGACGGTGGTTCACTCTTGTTTGCCTCAAACCATCTCGAATGGGCTGAAAAAGTGGCTGACCGGTTTGTCCTGCTCGATAACGGAGCGCTTGTAGCCGAGGGTACGCTCGCGATGCTGCGTAACATGCTGAGGGCGCCGGATCGTCAGCTGAAGTCAGTCTTTACCGCTGCATTCGATGAATGAAGAAGTAATCCTTTGGCGATTTCGACTAGCGGGCTTTATGAAGGAGCTCGGCACCTCCTCCGCTGAACGGTTTATTGTTTCTCTCATCACCCTCGCGGCTATTACCGCTCTTATCGCATTATTTTTTACGGTCGGGCAATACGCCTCACTCTACGAAACTAATTACAGGTGGGTGAGCGTAGGCTTAGCTTTTACGTTCTGCGCCGGGTTCTTAACCCACATCCGTCCAGTTCATCTGCAAAGATCGCTCGGCTTTCTACCGCTTGCACCAAGAACCATTACCTGGCACAGCATCAGCGCTGGACTGCGCTTTCCACTTGTTGCCGGCACACTGGTACTTGTCCCATACTTTGTTGGGAAGAACACTAACTGGTTCTACTCGACGACCGACTTAATTACACTGGTCGTGGGGACCCTGGCACTGCTAATCGCTGGCTATCTGGCATCAGTTGCGATCGCACTCGGGATTCGAACAATCACCAGGCATACTTTCATTCGGCTACTCGCCATTCTGGCGATTCTAATTCTTTTGTTTGAATTTCTAATTGGACCAAACGCAGTCGTGAATGCCGTCGAGCAAACACTTCTGGAAGTAAATCGGACAGCGATACTGCTACTCGCGCTCGGATCGCTCGGTGTGTGTGGCGCCGCAATCGCAATCATCGAACTCTGCGATCCGCTGCCTAACGAGCAGCAGCCGCATCGATACTGGAGCTTTTTCGGACGAACGCGAAACTTGCGTGCAATGTACAGCGAAGTTGAGTCGTCGCTTATCCGCGTCGTCCTATCACTAATTCGTACTCCGCTCCTTCACTTAAAATTAACACTCCTTCTTTTGTTCCTGGTTGTCTTTCGGGCAATCCTAGCTAGCAGCATTCCCCAGTACCCCAGCCTAGAAATTGCGCTTCAGGCACTAGGCTTAGGACTAGCGGCTTATGTCATTAACTTTTCAGCTGGCCAACAGGCAGTCCAGCTAGAAGAAAAACTATTTTTTACCCCAACCCAAAACCGCAAGACCGCTCTTGGGACAATGTTGGGTGCGTTAATTTTTTACCTTCTGTTCATCAGCCTCTTCTCTACGCAAAACCTGCTCGGCAACTGGCTTACTGCCGTTACGGCCTTGGTTATCGGAACGGTTGGCTATCTTTTCGGTCGTCGTCAGGCGCAAGCCACTTCTGTCGCACCGATTACTTGGCTTATGCTTCTAATCGCGCTGCCAACGATTATGGCCGTGGTATTGTCGTCAGTGACAGAATACACAACACTCGGCGAAACAATTATCGTCACCTTTTCCTGGGTATTGGCCTACACCGCTTTGCCGTTCTTGTTTGGCAGGAGACCTCGTCCCCAGCCTGTAACAGCGGTACAATAGGACAATGAAAGTATTTATTTGGCTGATCATTATCTTGCTTTTTATTAGTTCGATCGCCGTCTTTCTTTAATGGTGTTTCCCGTACCTCGCTGGTGCGTGGATCTGGCGAAGGAATTCGGACGCAACGGCTACAAATTTTATATTGTTGGTGGTGCAGTGCGTGAACAATTACTCGGTCGCTCCGTTGATGAATGGGACGCCACTACCGAAGCAAAACCTAACGAAATAGAAAAAATACTACGCCAAGTTGGCGCTGTTAAAATCGGCACGATCGGTAAGCAATTCGGTACGATTACTGCAGAATTTCACGGTGAACCGATCGAAATTACGACATTCCGTGGCGAGCAATACCAGGATAATTCAAGGAAGCCGGTCACAAACTTTAGCGCCACTATCGACGAAGATCTTTCGCGGCGGGATTTTACGATCAACGCAATTGCCTACGACGTTTTGGGCGGCCAATTGCTTGATCCATTTGGCGGTCAAAATGATCTCAAAGAAAAGATTATTCGCGCCGTTGGTCGGCCAGCTTCAAGATTTCACGAGGACACCCTACGGATGCTAAGAGCCATCCGTTTTGCTGTTCGTTTGGAGTTTGAAATAGAAACAGAAACAAAACAAGCAATTAGCGACGAACGAGATCGGGCGGGCATGCTTTCTCCAGAACGGGTCGCCCAGGAGATTGATAAAATGTTGCTCAGCCAGAATCCAAGCCAAGCGATTGAGCTACTTGCCGAGACTGGTCTGCTCAACTACGTACTACCAGAGCTATTGCCGTCAATTGACATAGAATTTGATCCGCGAGAACACAAGGATATTTATCACCACATTCTTCAGGTGCTCGATCAGACCCCGCCAAGCTTAGAGCTGCGTTGGTGCGCGCTTTTGCACGATATCGCTAAGCCCCAAACGAGACAGAAAATTGGAGGCGAATATCACTTTTTGGGCCACGAAAACCTTGGCGCGAAAATCGCTCGGACAGTACTGCGCCGTCTGCACTATTCAAACGAGCTTACATCAAAAGTAGTCGACTTAGTGCGACTTCATCAAAGAATTCCGGGCTACGAACCCAACTGGACCGATGGGGGAGTGCGCCGTTTCGTGCGTGATGCTGGCGAGCATTTAGATGACCTATTTATGTTCGCCGAGGCCGACCAAACCGGAAAAAACGAAAAGAAGAACGCGCTCTACCGATCAAGGAGAACAGAACTTCGTGATCGAATCGATAAACTACAAGCCGAGGCTGAAATTGCCAAAATAAAACCCCCGCTTGACGGTGCGGAACTTATTGCGATCTTTAAGCGTCCCGCCGGACCGTGGATTAAGCCAATCAAGGATCATTTACTTGAGCTGGTTCTTGATGGCTCGCTAGCGGCAAACGACAAGGCTGGCGCCGAGAAGATTGCGCGGGAGCTCGTAAAAAAATTGTAAGGTTGGCAACTGACTGAATATTCGATAGGTTAGTAATAAGTGGAGGGAAATGCCGTTATTATTTAGCAAAAAAGATCCGTTAGCTCAGCCGCCGAAGCGTAACCGACGTAAATTATTTATTTTCGGACTGCCGATTTTGTTCCTACTTATTCTGTCGGGCACGATCTGGTTCTTCGGTAGCAAATCTCCGGCCAAAGAAGAAAAAACAGAAACTCCAGTCGTCAAAGAAGAGCCGCCAAAAGAGCTGGCCAGTCTAGTTAACGGCGTTATGGTAGCGCCTGAAATATATAATCGACACCCAGTTGCCGTGATGATCGAAAACTCGACGGCCGCCCGGCCACAAAGCGGTCTAACGAGCGCTGACGTTGTTTATGAAGCTGTCACCGAGGGCGGCATCACAAGGTTTATGGGCATCTTCTCAACGACGCTACCGACCAAGGCGGGTCCTGTTCGATCGGCGCGGAGTTATTTTATCGACTACCTGAGCGAATATGATGCGTTTTACGCCCACGCTGGCGGTTCGCCAACGGCTATTGCCCGTATCAGTCAGTATGGTGTTAAAGATTATCCGCACTCGAGCGACTCCTACTGGCGTGAACCACGTAAGGGGGTTGCCAGCGAGCACACACTCTTCACTGACGTTTCAAAAATCTTCAATTTTGGCGTCAGCAAAAAAGGTTGGAGCGCTACCGCTGACATTAAACCTTGGACATTTAAGGATCCCGCGCCCACAGCCGGGGTGGCCGCTAACGTGACGATTAATTTCTCGACCGGTCAGTTTAATACCGTTTGGAACTTTGACCCAACTCGTAACCTTTATGCCCGCACCATGGCCGGCACTCCCCACAAAGATGCCGTCAGCGGTGAACAAATCACTGTTCGCACTTTGATTGCCATTTCAGTACCTCACTCGTCTAACCCACCGTACTCTGGCACCGGCAAAGAATCGGAGTGGACGATGACAACGCTCGGCGAGGGTGCTGCCACACTCTTTCAGGACGGCGTCGCCACACCAGCACGATGGAAAAAAGCGAACAGAACCGACCGCCTCAAACTTTACGACGCAACAACTGGCACAGAAATCACACTCAATCGCGGTAAGATTTGGGTTTCAATCGTACCTCAAGAAGGCAACTACAGTCAGATCTGATACTAGATAATACAAAAAGAACTCCTTGCGGAGTCCTTTTTGTTACCACCAATGCTTTTTCAGCCAGAAGTGATAGGCGTTTTCCCAGCTACCGTAGCGTGCCTGTGCGTAACCGTTACACCATTTTAGCTGTGTAAGTGTGTTAGTCTGCCAGTCGGCGCCAGCCGAGGCCATTTTACTGCCCGGTAGAGCCTGACAGATACCATACGCACCGCTACCCTGACGGTTATAGGTTAACGTTCCGTTCCAACCAGCCTCGTGGTTAATGATGAAGTCGACATACACCCATTGATCCTGGGGAATGCCGGCAAGCGTCATTAGCTCGGTGCTGGTGGCGGTAAACGTCACCTTAAGCGGCTTGGAAGCTACTGCAATCCTTGCCTGAACGGCTTTTGCCCGTTCGGCGGCCTGATAGACCGACTCTTGAACCTCAATCGAGATCTGCGGAGTGTCTACGGCGACAACCGAATCAGTTAAAGATAACTGAACAGGGGAAGTGGCGACCGGCTCAACCGGCGCAATCGCCGGAGAAACGCTATAAGACGCCATTACCGCACCCACCGGGATAACCAGCGGGGCGATCAGGAGCAGAAAAGCTGCCTGCTGAAGAAAACGAGATTTTTTAACGTTCTTTTTGACTCGACGTTCGATGCGCTTAAGCGCCTTCGAACCATCTCTGCTAATAGTGTCGAATGTTACTCCGACGCTCTGCATGACTTCCTTAACCCTCCCTTGATGCCAAAGCGAGATTCGTCGCTCCAGCGGGGCTAAGTTCATCTGTTTGTGAAAGTTTTTACTCCTTCATTATCTCCACTTCGATAGCGGAGCTCCCGTTTGTTTATTCGCGGAAATCTTTAAAAAAGACTTCCCGACGGAAGTGTGAGCAATCATAGCCCTCTTTCTGGACAAGGTCAATGGTTTGAGGTGGTACAATACGGCCAATGGAATCCTGTATATTCTGCCAAATTATTGCTGACAAAGTTAGTTGCGAAAAAGTATTAGAGGATCGCGATTGCCTGGCGTTTAAGAGTATCGACCCGCAAGCGCAGGTCCATATTTTAGTTATCCCTAAACGTCACGTTGAACGTCCAGAGGAATTAACAGGTGTTGAGCTCGAATCTATGTTCAAAGCCAGCGAAGAAGTCGCTCAGATCGCTGGCGTAAAGGAAGCTGGCTATAAACTCTGCTTCAATGTCGGTAAACCGTATCAACACGTCCCACACGTCCATTTACACGTCCTGGGCGGCAGTGACTTACACGATTAGACCCGAGACGCTTAAGACCCCTTACCCTCACGTCGATTATTTGCTACAATTTGATCCATGGAAGAGCGTTTTTCACGCCGCGATCGCGGTGAATATTCATCCCAAGCCGGAAGCTTCTCTGTCGAAGTCATGCTTCGCCGTTTTTTCCGTGACGTTCAACAGTCGGAAATCATGACCGAAATAAAGAAGCGCCGCTTCTTTGAAAAGAAAGCCAGCCGCAATAAACGCCGCGCTGTTGCGCAAGTTCGTGCCGTACGTCGCAAAACAAAGCGAGGCTACTAATGCTACAACAGGTTGAAACTGACCTTGTCGCCGCTATGCGCGCCGGC
>CAYGDK010000030.1:0-8326 GCA_964348645.1 uncultured Candidatus Saccharibacteria bacterium
TTCGCAAAACCAGCGGCAAGATCGTCAAATCCTTTATTACAACCGCTGACGACGTTAATCATATTCTCGATCAATACTCTGGCATGCAGTCAGAGCTAAGCGACTTAGTCGAAGTTTCCGAAGAGGATGAGGAGAAGAAGGCGGAAAAAGTTTCCGACGAGGATATCACCGAAACTTCACCGGCCGCCAAAATTGTCACATCGCTCCTGAAGCGGTCTGTTCGAGAAAAAGCGTCCGATATTCATATCGAACCATCAGAAGAAGATATGGCGGTTCGGTTTCGTATCGACGGCGTACTACGCAAGGTCCTAACTTTACCCAAAGAGATTCAGCCCGCCGTTACCAGTCGCGTTAAGATTCTTTCCAACCTTAAAATTGACGAAACGCGCCTGCCACAGGACGGCCGCATTCAAATACTGCTCGACGGGAACAAGATCGACTTCCGTATTTCGACACTACCGACAGTTAACGGCGAAAAAATCGTCGCTCGCGTTCTTGATCACTCCGGTGGCGTCCTTAATTTAACTGACCTGGGCGTTCGTGGACGGGCATTAAAGGTACTCGAAGACAACCTAACCAAGGCTCACGGCATGACTCTAATAACCGGACCGACTGGTTCGGGAAAATCGACGACGCTCTACGCTATGATCCACAAGATCAAAGACGAAGCGATCAACATTATTACGATGGAAGATCCGGTCGAATATCGAATGCCGGGCGTCAACCAAAGCCAGGTCAATTCCAAAATTAATTTCACTTTCGCGAGCGGCTTACGTTCAATCCTGCGACAAGATCCAGACGTGGTGATGGTTGGTGAAATTCGCGACAAAGAAACCGCCGACATTGCGATCAACGCTGCTCTAACTGGCCACGTTGTCTTGAGCTCGCTCCACACGAATGATTCGGCCGGGGCGCTGCCTCGCTTGCTCGATATGGGCATCGAACCGTTCTTGATTACTTCCAGTACCAACGCCATCGTCGCTCAACGTTTGTGCCGCAAGATCTGCGATAAGTGCAAACAAGAAGTCGACCCAAAGCCGGAACATCTTGAGGTGATTAACTCCGAGATCGATACACTTCCCGAACCGGAGAAGGCCGAAGCCAAGACTAAGAAGAAGCTTTTTATCGGAGCAGGCTGCCCATCCTGTGGCAATTCTGGCTATAAGGGACGTATCGGAATTTTTGAGATTCTCGCTGTCACCGAACCTGTCAGAATGCTCACGATCAAACGCGCATCAAGCTCAGAAATCATGATTCAGGCTCGAAAAGACGGCCTAATTACCCTTAAGCAAGACGGCATTCTTAAGGCACTCGACGGACTAACAACTATCGAAGAGATCTGGCGCGTTACCAAGGACTAATATGCCGCTATTCAGCTACCAAGCCAAAGACCTCTCGACCAACAAAAGCCAGAACGGTCAAATCGAGGCAGAGAATGTTAGCCAAGCCGGTAAACTGCTTCGAGAACAGAAACTACTCCCAGTCAGAATTACCCAATCAAAAGGTGGCGGCTTGTTCAGTAGGCGCAAGAAAGTTCCGCTAAAGGAAAGAATTATTTTCACCAGACAGCTGGCCGTTATGATGAAGGCCGGTCTGCCTGCTGTTAAAGCGCTTGAGGCACTTCACAAGCAAACCAACCACCAGTTCTTTCAGAAGGTTATCGTCGACCTGATCCAACGAGTTAAGGGTGGTGAGCCACTTTCAACTACTATGGAGAAGTATCCGAAGGTATTCCCAGAAGTTTATACGGCCGTCATCCGTGCCGGTGAACAAACCGGACAACTTTCCGAGGTCCTATTCAACCTCGCCGATCAACAGGAAAAGCAAGCCGACTTAATCTCGAAAGTTCGCGGTGCCATGATGTATCCGGCAATTATCTTTATCGCTCTTATTGGCGTGGTCTTTTTGATCATCTTCTTTGTTCTACCGAGCCTTAAGACAGTTTTTAGCGACTTTGGGGCTGAACTGCCGATCCAAACCAAGGCCCTCTTTGCCATTAGCGACATCTTCCGTAAATACTTCTATATTGTCTTCCCACTGTTTGTGGTGGCCGGCTATGTAGTAAAAATCTGGTTTGGCCGTCCTGGTGGACGACTCGTCTACGATAAAATCAAGATCAAGCTTCCCGTCTTTGGCATGCTCACCACTAAGGTCTATATGGCAACATTCTCGCGAACAATGAGCATGCTTACCAAGGCCAGCTTACCAATCATCGAAGCGCTTCGGATCGTCCAGAAAACAATCGACAACAAACACTACGAAGCCGCCTTTAATCGCATTGTTAAATTAGTCGAGAGCGGAAAGCCGCTTTCGGCGGCGCTCGCCAAGGAACCGCTATTTCCGCCAATGGTTAGCCAACTAACAACACTTGGAGAAGAAACTGGCAACTTAGACTCTGTCTTACAGGAGATTACCCGCTTCTACGACTCAGAGGTCGAGAATCTCACCAAGAATCTCGCTTCGCTGATTGAGCCGATCATGTTAATCATCATGGGATTGGCCGTCGCTTTTGTGGTCGCCTCTGTCCTGGGACCCATCTACAAACTGGTTAGCGACTTCCAGTAATGAAGTTGCGCGGCGTCACTGTGGTCGAAACGTTAATGGCGGCCACCGTTTTTTCGCTCGCAGTTTTAGTCGTGCTCGGTATGTTCACGCTTTCACTGCGCTATACACAACACTCCAAGAATATTGGTGTCGCAACCAACGTAGGGCAGGAACTAATCGAGCAGTTGCGTCTCGGTGGGTTTGATAACGTCGCGCTTAATGCCAATCCAACGGCCGTTACCACAAGTAAGCTTCCAAGCGGATTTACTAAAACTTACGTCAGTTACTACCAGGGAAATGACAAGATTAAAGAAGTGACTGTTAAGATCTACTGGAATGGTCGGCCGGAAAATATGGCCATCAGCCTAACTACTTTGATCGGACAAGGAGGGATCGGTGGCTAGCATACGGATCAAACGTGGCTTCACTGTCATCGAAACGCTAATTGCGATCGGGCTCTCAATCTCGATTGGGCTAGTCATATCGCAAACATTCTTTGACGGTTGGCAATCGCAACTTACCCAAGAAGCCTACAGCGAACTGCAGCGAGCAAGTCGGTTTACCGTCGATGAGATCAGCGAACAAGTTTGGAACGCTTCGACAGTCATCAGCGCAACAACGTTAAATAGCACGACGTATACATCAGACACCGATACGCTCGTTCTGCGGCTTTCCCCGCTCGACGGCAGCAACAATATACTAACTGGCGACGACTTTATAATAATCAATAAGAATGGTGCTCGGGTCGAGCGACTAGTAAGCCCGCTCGGTGGCAGCATGAGGTCGAGTTGGCAGTCCCCGCTTGGCCTAAGCCTTGAGAATTCGGTTCTCCTCTTTCAATACTTCAATGCCGCTGGCAACGAGCTAGTACCAGGAACTGACGACCTAACTGCTGCTCGAAAAATAAGAGCATCTGTGACATCGGCTCGGACAGCTGATGGCCGGACCATAACTCGCTCGCTAGAGACAACCGTTATACTGAGAAATAAAGGCATATGATCGCTAACACTCACTTTTTCACAATCAGAGATTGTTCAAAATGAATCTAAGATTTAAACACAAGTCCGGTCACATTTTGGTTTTTTCACTGGTCGTGCTGGGCATACTTTTTACCCTCACCAGTGTTACGCTGCAGCTGGTTCATCGCGAAGGATCGTCGGTTAATCGCTCGTACGTCGCCAAACAAACACTCAACCTTGCCGAGGCCGGAATCGAGCACGCCATCAGGCAACTAAACGCCAACACCAACTACACCGGAGAGGCCGATACAGCTCTCGGCAGTGGCACTTTTACCGTTACTGTGACTGGAAGCGGTAGCTCGCGGACCGTTGAGGCAACTGGTTACGTGCCAAACAGCACCAATCCAATAACCACCCGAACAATTAAGGCAGAGGCGAGCCTGGATTCGGATAACGTAGAGTTCTTCTATGGAATCCAGGTCGATGGCGGCGGGATTTCGATGACGAACAGCTCTTCGGTAATTGGCAATGTGTACAGCAACGGAAACATTCTCGGGTCAAATGGCGCTTCCATAACTGGGGACGCAACTGTTGCAGGTGGATTGGCCGACAATCCCAACGTCGAATCCCCTGCCGAGAATTCCGACTATGCATTCGCAACCGCCTCAACTAATCGGGATATCGCCCAGTCTTTTACCGCAACAGTCGCCGCTCCGCTCACAAAAGTAAGTGTTCTACTTGGCAAAGTAGGTAATCCAACCTCAAACTTAACCGCTCGAGTAGCGACCGATGTCAGTAACCGCCCCAACACCAGCAGCTTAGCCACCTCAGTTGTTTCATACGCGTCCGTCGGCTTAACCCCTTCATGGATCGATATCACCTTCAGCAATCCTCCGTCGCTGACACTCAACGCTAAGTATTGGATAGTTCTAGATTACGGCTCAAACTCCGCCGTTAATTACTGGAATTGGC
This sequence comes from uncultured Candidatus Saccharibacteria bacterium, assembly GCA_964348645.1. GTDB lineage: Bacteria > Patescibacteriota > UBA1384 > 2-12-FULL-50-11 > 2-12-FULL-50-11. The sequence goes on from CAYGDK010000030.1 coordinate 4,476, forward strand.
GAAAAGATAGCACCGATGCGTACGCCAACAACACCGGCAAATACACGAGCAACTGCTGCTCGGGGAACCCAACTTGGACCGATGTTGGTGGTGACTTGGCTTTTAAAGTCTGGCTTGGCGGAACGGTCACCCGCATCGACGGTATGACGATCGGGTCCGCCTCAAATGGCGTCGCCCGAGCCAACCAAATCACGAACAGCACAGTTCACGGCTCAACCTGTCCGAACGCGTACTGCATCATTGAGAATCCGCCAGCACAGGTAATGCCTATCTCCGATGGCAATATCACCGACTGGAAAAACGACGCTGCCGCTGGTGGCACCTACAGCGGCAATTACAATCTTAGCGGCACCCAACAGGCAAGCCTTGGACCTAAAAAGATTCAAGGCGACTTACAGCTAAGCAATAGCGCGATCTTGACCATAACGGGAACTCTCTGGGTAACCGGCAACATTTACGTTTCCAACTCGTCAACGATCAAGCTAGACGCAGGCTACGGATCAAATTCCGGGATATTATTGACTGACGGGACGATCACGATTTCTAACTCGGCGATCTTTCAAGGAGCTGGCAGCGGTAGCTACGTTCTGATGTTGACCGCCCGAGATGCTAAGTCAGACACTTCTATCTTTGTTTCAAACGCCTCAACCGGTGTTATTTACTACGCGGGTAAATCTTGGATTCAGTTCTCCAACTCCGCCACCGCCAAAGAGGCAACAGCCTGGGGTATAACACTCAGTAACTCCTCGACCGTCACCTACGAGTCTGGGCTAGCCAACATGAATTTCACGAGCGGTCCAGGCGCCGGCTGGCAACTTAAAAAAGGTACTTGGCGCGAGATAAACTAGCTTTGGGCTCACCGCTAATTTGCTGTATCGTAAATATGGAGGGATTTTGAGTACAACTATAGGGATAGACATTGGTTACGAGACCGTCAAAGTAATCGGTCTCGATAAGACCGGCAAACGTTGGCGTCTTAAGGGTATGAACATTGCCCCCATTCCAGTGAGCTCCTGGCAAACTGACGTACTAGCTAATCAAGAAGCTATCGCCCAAACGATTATCGACGCTTTGCGTCTCGCCAAACCGGGAGCTATTACTGGCAAACGAGCGATGATTGCACTGCCCGAATCGGTAATTTTCTCTGGTACATTTTCGATGCCGCTTCTCAGTGAGGCCGAATTAGCTGAAGCAATACCTTTCGAGCTCGCTGAAAAGCTCTCGATCAATCTTGAGGATTTTTATTTTGACTACGAGGTCGTGACGACCAAATGTAAGCCACTCGACCCTAAAGCCCAGCTCGCCAAAGAGGTAAAAGAACCTAAAGCCGCCAAGGAAACCAAAGAAGATAAAAAGGAAGATGACGAGCCGATCAACCAGGATGGCCTGACAGTATTTGCCGTTGCAGCCAAAAAAACATTAATTCAATCGGTCATCGAGCTTCTAGAACAAGCAAAGCTCGAGCTAGCCGGTATCGATATTAAGCCTGGCGCGATAGCCCGCTCTGTTATCGGTAAAAACGACCAGCACGCCCGGGCGATACTTGACCTCGGTGCAGGTAGTACCGGCGCATCAATCGTCGAGGGACAAAGTATTCGTGTTACCTCTACCGTTCCCTGGGGCGTCAAGGCGTTACTCGACAAACAGCTGACTCCTGAAGAGCTTCAAAAAGAGTTCAGCCCCGTCTTTGATGAGCTGGTTCACATCACAAAATTTTTCGAAAATCGTGTCTGCCCCGGCATTCGGATCGAGGAGATCATACTCTCAGGCTCTGGGACTAATATTGCCGGTGTGGTAGAAGTCTTTCAGCAGCAAACAGGGCTAAAAGCTAGGATCGGCGCTCCGTTCGGCTTGGTTGAGACGCACCACTACCCAGTCTCGACCCGTTTCTCGCACACATTTGCCGACGCTGTCGGTTTAGCTATGAGGGGAGAATAATGCTCAACCTTCTGCCGCCAGAACTTAAAGAACAGCGACGAGTAAAGTCGCTACTATATAGCAGCGCACTCACCTACATCTTCATCGCCGTCGTGGTTGGGTTGGGCATCGCCGGCATAGCCACCTGGGGATTTATCCAGCAAGGTGAGATCGGGAACCGAGAATCAACCATCCAGCAGTTGGCCGGTCAGCGAAAATCAAAGGAGAGCATTATTGCTAAGGCCAGTTTCGTCGAAGATAGATTGCAAGCTTCCAGTGCACTGATCGAAAAAAGGCAATGGGAAACGATACTTAACGAGATTGCGACTGCCACACCGAGCGACACTACCCTGACTGGCATCCGCGTCGCTAACTCCACAACGGGTCAAACAGTTGATCTTTCGATCAGCGGTAAGACGACCGACCGTCGCTCGATCGTACTCTTTAGGGACAAACTAGAGGGCGTTGAGACAGTGACGAAAACCACAATCTTGTCGCTTGCCGAAGAAGAAGTTGAGGGGAGAAAAGTATTTAGCTTTGCCCTGAGCGCCGTTTACACTGAACCAAAGGAACAGAAAAAACCATGAAACTACTCTTAAAAAATATTTATTTTTGGGTCGCGACTTTCTGTTTAGTGCTGGTAGTTGGCGGGGCATCGCTCTGGTTTTTGCCTCCTCTCTTGAAGCAATACAAGGAGAATAAGGCTAAGATCGCCAGCCTCGATGTCCAGATTTCCGAGAACGAGCAGTTTCTCGCCACCCTTCAGGGTATCGAAAAACAATCATCAACGCTTGACGACCTAAACGAAAAAGCCCAGCTTTCACTTCCAAAGGATCCGCAACCCGAAATACTAATCTTGCAGCTCGATGGCCTCCTAAAATCTCTCAATCTAGACAAGGTTGCCATCGAGGTGCCTCTAACCGCCACGACTGCAAGCAAAAATGCGCCGGCTGGCATGGTTGTAACAAAATTCACACTTACCGGAAAAATGAGTTTTGCCCAGGCAAAGGAATTGATCGCAAGCCTCCGGGGATTAAGTCGCTGGAATAAGCTGACCAGCCTCGATCTAACCCACACTGAGGTTGCCACGACGGTAACGCTCAGCGGTGAGTCATATTCCAAAAACACAGCACCAAAACCGTTCACGGGCAGTCAATCGTTCCTGGCTAACGCGACCAAGCTGTTCGACAGCCTGACTCCGTATACGACCGTTCCCGATGTTAAGACCGAGGGTACTTTCGGTAAGAGTGACCCGTTTAACCAGTAATCACGTTATTAGTCGAGTTTTACTTCAACAATTTCGGCGCCGAGCGTTTGTAGCTTAGCGGTCAGGTGTTCGTAGCCACGGGAAAGGACGCTAAAGTTTTCGATACGGCTCTCCCCTTCAGCGATCAAAGCCGCAATAACGTAAGAGAACCCTGCCCGTAGGTCGGGTACGGTGATAGTCGTGCCCTTGAGAGCAGTTGGTCCGGTTATCCGGGCGCTCTGACGATAGTTTCTTTTACCGAACTTTGAGCGGATCGCTTCGATCGGTTCTTGAATCACTTCAATTTTGGCGCCCATTTGATTGAGCGCGTCAGTGTAACCAAACCGACTTTCATAAACTGTCTCGCGAACTACCGAAACTCCGTGAGCCTGGGTGAGGGCAACCACAAACGGCTGCTGCCAGTCAGTCATAAAACCAGGATGAACATCTGTTTCGATCGTAATCGGATCCAGCTTCTGACGTTCCCGGAAGAATGTAATACCGTCGCGTGTCACCTGAAAACCGCCACCGACCTGGTGGTACTTATTCAAGAACGTCATCATATCGAGCTGGTTGGCGTTGCGGACAAATATTCGTCCGTTGGTGCCTAGTGCCGCGCATGCCCAGGATGCAGTTTCGTTGCGGTCAATCATGCCGGTGTGGGTGGCGCCGTTTAGTCGACGAACAC
>CAYGDK010000031.1:0-5840 GCA_964348645.1 uncultured Candidatus Saccharibacteria bacterium
GTTAGCGTGCCGAGACCTGGGCCAATTTCGATAACGGTGTCGTCCACTGAAACTTCAGCCGCCGTGACTATATCTTCTAGTACGAGGTCGTCCACCAAAAAGTTCTGCCCAAACTGTTTCTTGGGCAGTAACGAAAGATTCTTGAGTAATTGGGTAACGTCCATCCGGCGTATTGTACCTGTTTTTGTGGCCTCAAATAAGAGTTACCCCGACCATTTTTGATGGTCGGGGCGTATGGGTCGGGGCAGGCTAATTGAAGTCCGTATCTATTCCTTCGCCTCTACATTGGCTCGTCTGATCGGCGTCGTGTTTCCGTTCGCTCGCCAGTCGTTCGGCGACCAAGTCGCAGAACGCGTCTCCGCTGATACAAAAGAAGCAGTACCAGTAGTTGCCGGCCTGGAAGACCAGCATCTGTTCAGGGTCGAGTATTGGCTCCGCCTCAGGCTTAAGGCCCTCGAGCTGTCGCTCGATGCGGAGCCACTGTTCTTCGCCCTTATAGCGGAAGATGTGGACGCGGGTTCTGTCGATGCACTCCTTGAACGAGTAGCCAATGGCGTTCCATTCGCGAATGCTTTTGCGTACAAAACGATTCTCGTGTGACTCGTCGTAGCAGAAAAGCGTTTTGCCGCCGTACTGCTGACGCAGTTTGGTGAGAAATTCGTCGTCCGACTTTCGCTCGGCCTTTTGGGCGGCAATGTCCACGGCCCGACTGGCTTCGGTCTTCATTTGACGAACTATGTCTTGTAGGCAGAAAATTTCCGCCCGTTGGTCGGTTGATGTAGCCAAGTTGTAATGTCCTCCTTCGAAACTCGGCTGATTGTATCAAGAGGAGCTGTAAAAATCGAGACTACGGATTGGGCCAACGTGACCGGTGACCGTGCGCCCAAGCCCAGGCAGTGGTGTAGATTTGGGCCTTGGCGTCCCAGATGCTGGCACCTGCAAAGCCAGCGTCCTTACTTAGCTTCACCCAGAGTGACGGATCGTACTGGAGCATCCCTTGGTAACCAGCGGCCGCTTGGGAGTTGGGATTGCAGTTACTTTCTTTCTGCATTCGGTAGAAGAGGGCGTTCGGGTCGATACCGTTCTTCTTGCTGGCGTCCACTACCCAGTCTTTATATTGAGCGCATTTGGCCGATACCGGGTTCAAACCGCCCTGTTGAATCCTAGCGGTTTGTGGCTGAAGGGTGGTCGTAGTTTTGAGGAGCGTTTTACTGACCAGCTCTCCATCTTCACGAATTAGGAGGTACGTTTTTTCTTTTTCCCCGTTTTTGCCAGCCTGAACTATTTTTTGGGCACCAACGAACTGGTTATAGTCCTTCTCGATGACAGTTTGGAAAGCAACGACTTCCTTCTCAACTACTTGAGTGCGAGCGACACGAGTAACCGTAATGCGCAGTCCGGGAACTAGCGCCGTTTCCAGGCTCGGGGCGATTCGATCCTCGGCGCCAAGCTCTAGTTTTTTCTCTTGAACAAGTCCGCCAACTGTCTCCTGCCAGGTTCTAAGCGTCAGTGTTTTCTTACCGTCTTGGACGACGACTGGCATGGCACGTGTCACTGTTACGACGGTTCCGAGACCTAGTCGCGGCTCAGGAAATGTTACGACCTTATCTTCCGGAAAATACGGCACACCAGCTTGGGCAAAAGCGGCAACAACGCTTCTGGCTGAGCTGTCGGCCCAAAATTGTTCTTCTGGGTGGTTATTGGTCTCTGCCGCCAGAACGGGTTCTACATTCGGCGGCGTTGGACGGAAAAAAATACTGCCAGTAGCAAGAAGCAATACGGTTAGAATGACGGTCACGGCTGGAACCGGTCTCATGTACGATCCAACGTAGCTCAACCACCCCGAAAGTCAATGAATATACAACGAGATTGCCTCATTTTCTTCTTGGGAACTTTCCCTGAGCCGCTAAATCATATCGAGCAAATTCTGATCTATTTCTCGGATGAACCGGCTCGGGATGGTTGTCACCATGCCACCGTGCATAATTCGCTGGCGGGCTAGTGTTAAGTAGAGCCGTTTACGCGCTCGAGTCATCGCGACGTAACAGAGTCGGCGCTCCTCATCCATCTCCGATTCCTCCTCAAGGGCTCGCATGTGCGGAAAGAGCCCCTCTTCGCAGCCTGCCAAAAAGACAACCGTAAACTCCAGCCCCTTTGATGCGTGCATGCTCATTAAAGTCACGGCGTCAGCCGACGAATCGTAATTATCGACGTCGCTCACCAGTGTCACGTGCTCCATAAAGTCGTTCAGATCTTCAAACTCACTGGCCAGGTTGACTAGCTCCTCAACGTTTTCAACTCGCCCTTCACCCTCGGGTGTACCGTCATCGACAAACGCCTTGTATTTACTGAATTGGAGAACCTTATCAAGCGCCTCAACCGGTGAAAGAACCTCGAGCTGCTCACGAATCTGTGCCATCTGCGCCTTAAAAGCGTCAACTTTTTCGCCACCCTTCTCCAGCGTTTTAGGGCCGATTCCTCGAGGCGGCGTATTGATTGCTCGTTCGAACGCGTGCTGATCGTTCTCGTTATTGAGATAGCGCAGGTACGACAGCAGGTCTTTAATTTCTTTTCGTTCGTAGAACCGAAGCGCGCCAACTAAGCGGTACGGCAAGCCCTCGGCCAGGAAAATCTCTTCCAACACACGCGACTGGGCGTTGGTTCGGTAAAGGATCGCGAAATCACTCCAGGTGTGACCGTACATTTTAAGTCCTTTTATTTCACGGGCGATGAACTCCGCTTCGCTGTAACCGTTGTTTGCTTCGTAAACCGAGATCGGTGGCCCCTCTTCGTTGTCAGTCCACAGCTTTTTATCGCTCCTACGCTTAATCCGCTCAACTACTTGCCCTGCCCCGCTAATGATCGTCTTGGTTGAACGGTAGTTCTGCTCCAATTTGCAGACCGTCGCTTTCGGATAATCGCGCTGAAAGTTGAGGATGTTATGAAAATTAGCGCCGCGCCAGCCGTAAATTGACTGGTAGTCGTCACCGACGACGCACAAGTTCTGGCTAGCGGGGTTAACCAGCAAGCTAGTCAGTTTGAATTGGGCGTGGTTGGTGTCTTGGTACTCATCAACCATGACGTAACGGAATTGCTCCTGGTACTTGGCTCGTATTTCCGGGTACCGTTCCAGCATCGTTACAACCGCCATAATCAAATCATCAAAATCGAGGGCGCTTAGATCATTGAGCCGTTTTTGATATCGGCGATAAACCTGAAGAACGATCTCCTGAAAATACCCCTGGGCGTAACCGGCGTACTGTTCGGGTGTCAGTAGTTCGTTTTTAGCGCTTGAGATAGCCGACCTAACTGCAGTTGGCGAGAACTGCTTCGGATCGTGACCAAGGTCCTTAATTATTCCCCGCACGAGCGATTGAGCGTCGTCGGAGTCAAATATCGTAAATGATTTTGGCAAGCCAATCGCTTCATGCTCGGCTCGAAGCAAACGAACGCATACAGAGTGAAATGTGCCCACCCAAGGCAAGTAGCGGCGCATGAATAATGCTGGGTTGCGCTGAAAATCCTGGACTGGCAGCCCAAGAATCTTCGCAATCCGACTGGCCAACTCTTGAGCAGCCTTGTTGGTGAACGTAATCGCCAATATCTGGTTAAGATCGGCTTTTTTCGTTTCGACGATATGAGCCAAGCGGTGTGTTAAGCACTTAGTCTTACCGCTACCAGCGCCAGCTAAGATCAGGACTGGCCCATCGGTAGCTAAAACCGCTTCCTGCTGAGCAGGGTTGAGCCCGTCTAGAACCGTCGACCCCTCTGCGACGCTCATTACTGAGACCGAGGAGCTGGGCGTGGGGACGAACCAGGTTTAACCCGACGTTCAACGTCGTAGAATCGTGAGTGCTCTGCCTTAAAGTGCAGCTCGCATTCGCCAATTGGGCCATTTCGGTGTTTTCTAATTAGAACGTCCGTAATGCCTTTACGCTCAGTGTCGCGGTTGTAGTAATCTTCTCGATACAAGAACATCACAACGTCGGCGTCTTGCTCGATCGAGCCGGATTCACGCAAATCGGCCAGTTGTGGCTGTTTGTTCTCGCGCATCTCGACGTTTCGCGAGAGCTGCGACAGGGCAATGACCGGGACGTCCAACTCGCGGGCCAGCGATTTGAGTGAACGTGAAATTTCCGAGACTTCCTGAACACGATTGTCGCTCCGATTGCTCTTGCGGCTCGATTCAAGCAGCTGCAAGTAGTCGATGACGATGAGTCCCAATTTCTGCTCAGCCCGCAGTCGTCGTGCTTTCGTGCGAATTTCGATGGCCGTCATATTGGGTGAGTCGTCTATATAAAGCGGCGCTTCAGCCAAGGTTCCCATCGCCATTCCGATCGCCGGAAAGTCGTCTTCGCTCAAGTTACCGGTTCGGAGCTTCCAGCCGTCCACCATCGCTTGGGCGCAGATTAGGCGGTCAACGATTTGCTCTTTGCTCTGTTCCAACGAAAAGAAGCCGACGGCAACCTTTCCCTTAACGGCAGCATTTAAGGCGATATTTAAAGCAAAAGTTGTTTTACCCATACTCGGTCGGGCGGCGAGGATGACTAGATCAGAAGGCTGTAAGCCGGAAAGTTTGTTGTCGAGTTCGCGGAATCCAGTCGGTACGCCTCGAAGCAAACCCTTTTCGCGGTGGAGGCGGTCGATACGATCAAAGCTGGCCGCCAAGATATCGCTGATGACTTCAAAGTTGTCTTTTAGGAGCTGGCGTGAGACGCCGAAAAGCGCTGACTCGGCTTCGTCAAGAATCTCCTGAACCTCTCGCTCTTCGTCGTACCCAAGCTCGGCGATCGACTGACCGGCAGCCAGAATACGGCGAAGCGTCGCTTTGTGGCGAACAATCTCGGCGTAGTGCGTCACATGCAGGGCAGTTGGAACCGTATTGACGAGCTCGGCCAAGTAGGCCGCACCACCAACGGAATCGAGTTCCTTGAGGGCTTCCAGCTCATTTGTCAGTGTAACCAGGTCAATCGGCGCCCGTTTCTCGAAGAGTCGTAAAATTGCTCGAAAGATTTTTTGGTGATCCTGGCGGTAAAAGTCGTCGGCGATTATGACATCGGCAACCTTATCCATCGCGTCTTTATTAACTAAAATTGCACCTAGAACGGCGGCTTCGGCTTCGTTATTTTGTGGCGGTAATTTACCGATAGCCATTATTTACTCTCCTCTACTTCAAAAACGTCGACGACCGTTCGGACTAAATCATCCGTCGGGGCGCTGACGGCAAGGTCTGCTCGAATAACACACTCCAGGCGAACTGGCCGACCAGCTACTTCCGTTGCGACTGCCTCGATAATTTTTTTATTACGTATTTCGCATAAACGGTCAACGTAAAAACGGAACTTAACCGCCACAACTACCGTCTCATCAGTTAGCTGCTCAAGCGCCGCTGAACGAACAACCATGTATAGTGCGTGGTTATGAGACTTAATTCCTTCTAGAAAGTGCGGCCAAAAGTCGGCCGAACTGGCCGCCGGCTGGGCTGGCTTCGGTACGGGCGTTGGCGCAACAGCGTCAACGGGTGGTAATTGATCGGGAAGCGGCGGAGCTGGCGGCTGGACATCGCGCATCACCGGTGCGGCCTGGGGGGCGTTTGGACGAGTTTCGGACGACTGAAAACGTAACGCGAGCCCCAACAAGTTAGCGACTACCAAAGCAGTTGGATCTGTCGAAGTTCTAGCGCGAGCTAGTGTCAGTAATATCTCTTCAAGGACGGTCGCTAAAGATGCCGTCGGTTGCGCTGACTGACCGTTTAGAATGCCTTCTTTACAGCTATCGGCGACTGCTTTGGCAAGCGCACCAATATCAGACCCTTCGGCGATGTAGGAGCGCAACACAGT
>CAYGDK010000031.1:5940-8289 GCA_964348645.1 uncultured Candidatus Saccharibacteria bacterium
AGAGCTTCGATCGAAGCGCGATGAAACGCAAACCGCTGACATCGAGAAATAATTGTTTCGGGTACTTTGTGAAGTTCGGTGGTGGCCAGAATAAAAACTGCGTGTGCCGGCGGTTCTTCGAGTGTTTTTAGGAGCGCGTTGAAGGCTTCCTTGGTAAGCATGTGAACCTCGTCAATGATGTAAACCTTGTACTCGGCTTGAGCAGGGGCAAACGCGATGCGGTCGCGCAGCTCACGAATCTCGTCGATGCCACGGTTGGAGGCGGCGTCGATTTCCAAAACATCAACAGCTTTCCCCTCACCAATTTCTTGGCAGATGGCACACGTTCCACACGGGTTTTGATTCTTATCGCGCTTTGGGCAGTTGATCGCGCGAGCGTACAGCCGCGCCAGTGTCGTTTTTCCCGTTCCACGCGGTCCGGAGAATAAATAAGCGTGACCAATCCGACCTTTTTTTAGCGCCGCAATGAGCGAATTACAGATATGGTCTTGCCCCAAAACATCGGAGAATGTTTGGGGTCGATACTGTCGATAGAGCGATGACATGTCGCGATTCATACTGCCACGACTTCGACCGAAAGTCACGAGCGGCCATGTCAGACGACACTCTTTTCTCTCAACCTGTTATCTCGTATAATGCCGGGGATTTCGATCCTTACATTGGTGACCCTATGACAGAGCAAACTAAGAAACGTCAATCTCGAGCGTGCTCTGACAAGAGCAGGCCGCCCAACTTCGAAGACATACTGCTTAGGGCTCTTGAAGAGCTCAAGCCTGCACTCATCCGCTTCTCTTATCGACTCCTGAAGGAAAAGGAAGCAACCGTAGAGATCTTCTCCGAAGTCTCAGTACGGGCATTTCGTGAAGCACGACGTGACCGAATCAATTCGTACGAACAGATTCCATTGCGAGTCTGGTTGTTTCGGATTGCTCGGAACCTATGCTATGACAACAACGATCAAGCATATGTTCGCCGTCGGGCGGATATGAGCGAATGGTTCGTTGCCGCCCATAACCCGGAAGCTGAAGCGTTGTCCAACGAAACATTTGAGACAATTCTTGACGCTATCGAGGACTTGCCAGAAGATTACCGACTTCCGGTCCTCCTCTGTCGTGTCGAACAGCTCAAGGCACGGGAGGCGGCAGAGGCCCTGTGCCTCACTGTCCCCGCTTTTAAGTCTCGACTGTACCGTGGGACTGCGCTCCTTCGCCAAATGCTCAAGCGAGCTGACGGCGGCGTCTCTTACCACAAGCGTCGACTCGCATCACAGCGAGTTTATGCTCCCCTTGTCATCACGGCAGCACCGCTGCCCCCGTCCGACCCAACCGAGGAGACCAATACACATATGAATGGACGGACTACCGCTCACCGTCAGCCGAAATTCAGCGGCGAAAAGCGTCCCGGCGTCAGACCAGACACCCCAGCCTGGTTCCACTCAGAGGATACGCCATATAAAAGCGGGCGTGAGCTTGCTCGAGTATTGGTCGCCGCTGATCCTGACCTTACCCTGGGCTACGCCCAAAAGATGATCTGGTACGCGTTCAACGCCCAGACCGTCACGCCCCAGAATATCGAACGAATCGTCCGAGTGGTCGAATCCGACCTTGAACGACGAGGAATTCTAGTTCGACAACACAATCGGGTGATCAAGTCATTGCGTCGAGCAATCACACCCAAATAGCTACGAGCCGGACCCCCACGCGCCGCGGAATTACCCGCGGCGCTTCTTTGTTGCCCTACCATCGTCTGATAGGATGAATAAGGAGGGAAAGTGGCAGTCACAAACGATATCATCAAAAAGTTAAGCACCAAAACCGGTCAGCCCGGCTTTAAGGTTCGTGCCTATCTAAAGGGTCTAACCGACACTATTGGAGCTTCGCTAGGCGAAGGCGACAAAGTCACAATCAACGGCCTGGGTACATTCAAGCTAACTCGCCTTCCTGAGCGAAAAGTTGTCACAAATTTCGGGGGAAAAAAACAAACGATCAAGTTGGCCGCGACAATAACGCCTGATTTTGAGTTAGCGGAAAAGTTAATAGAAGAAGTCGCTGTTTCAACTGATACAGGTAAGACTGTTGAGCCGATCGAGGAACAATTCCGCGTTACTGATTTACATAACCGTGAGTCCGATGTTCAGTTCATCGAATTAGTTGATAAGACGATCCCAAAGGACATCCTGGCGTTAGTACCGGAAACAATTGCTCGCAAGTACCAAGCCGTACCGTTTGCCTTAAAAGAAAAAACACTCTTTATAGGTATGACCGATCCGGAGAACGAAGAAGCCTTTAACGCTATTCGCAAAACCAGCGGCAAGATCGTCAAATCCTTTATTACAACCGCTGACGACGT
>CAYGDK010000032.1:0-4697 GCA_964348645.1 uncultured Candidatus Saccharibacteria bacterium
TGAAGAAATTAGCACATCTGACTCTTGACAAAAAACGGGCAGAGGCTACTATAGGTAAAGCTTAGTATAAATGATGAATGCGCCACTGCGGCCGCTAGGATACTTATGTACCCTAGTGACTTTCGCGCATTTACCTCTTTGAAATTAACGAGTTACCTGACGAGGTAACATTAACGGTGCTTAGGAGGCCAAGCTGCGTACGTATTTTCGACCCCTCGAGTCGGTTAGTAGTTTTTCGAACCTGATCGAAGTTCAGTTAAAGAGTTACCAGTGGTTGTTTGAAGAAGGATTGAGCGAGCTTTTAAATGAAGTATCGCCAGTAGAAGATTTTACCGGTAAAGTATTTTCGCTCGAATTTGGCGAGTACAATCTCGACAAACCGAAGTATGACGAAAAGACGGCTAAAGATAAGAACTTAACTTTTAAGGCGCCACTGCGCTGCAAAGTTAAGCTGCACAACAAGTTAACCAATAAATCAAAGACCGGCGAGGTCTTTTTGGGCGATTATCCGATCATGACCGATCGCGGCACCTTTATTATTAATGGTGTTGAGCGCGTCGTCGTTTCACAGATTGTTCGTTCGTTTGGTATTTTCTTTGTTAGCGAAGATATCGGTGCTCGTCGTCTATTTGGCGCCAAGGTTATTCCAAACCGCGGAGCTTGGCTCGAATTTGAAACCAACTCTCGTGACGTCATCTCAGTCAAGGTCGATCGCAAGCGCCGCATTCCGGCTACGACCTTCTTGCGTGCCCTGGGTAAGTTTGACGACGAAAAGATTAAGTCACTCTTTAAGGGTGTTGATACCGACCCTGATCACCGCTACATCGACGCAACTCTCGCTCGTGACCCAGCCAAAACGCCCGAAGAGGCTGTTGTTGAAGTCTACAAGCGAATTCGTCCTGGTGATCTTGTCACGCCAGAAACCGCTGAAACCTTTATTCAGACGATCTTCTTTAACCCAAAGCGTTACGATCTCGGTCGTGTTGGTCGCTACAAAATCAATCAGCGATTTAGCCACAACATCCCAAATAACGCCGCCAACCGAGTTTTGCGAGTCGATGACATCGTTGATACCCTTCGCGAAATTATTACTCTCAACAACACTCCTGGCGCCGAGCCAGATGATGTTGATCACTTGAAGAACCGACGCGTTAAAGCCGTCGGCGAACTCGTCCAAAACCGTCTCCGCGTCGGCTTGCTCCGTATGGAGCGCATTATTAAGGACCGCATGAGTCAGATCGTTGATCCGGAAGAAGTTAACCCGGTTTCGCTCGTCAACTCACGCCCAGTCGCTGCGATCTTGCAGGAGTTCTTTGCCTCATCTCAGATGAGTCAGTTTATGAACCAAACCAACCCGCTAGCCGAGTTAGAACACAAACGAACGCTGTCCGCGACCGGTCCTGGTGGATTGTCGCGTGAACACGCCGGCTTCGATGTTCGAGACGTTCACCGTTCGCACTACGGTCGTATCTGTCCAATTACCACTCCAGAAGGTCAGAACATCGGTTTGGTAGGCTATCTAGCCACCAGCGCCCGTGTTAACGAGTACGGCTTTATCGAAACTCCGTTCCGCAAAATTGAACACAAAGACGGCAAAGCCCGCGTCACGCAAAAAGTTGAGTACCTCGACGCTTTCGTTGAAGAAAAGTTCACGCTCGCGCCATTCTCAACCAAACTCGATGAAAAAGGCTTCGTTATTGGTAACAGAATTATCGCTCGTCGCGGTGGTGACCCTGTAGTTGAATCAACCGCCAACGTTAACTATATCGACATCTCGCCACAGCAGATCGGTGCGATTGCCGTTGCCCTGATTCCGTTCGTCGAACACGACGACGCCGTTCGTGCCTCAATGGGCTCGAACATGCAACGCCAAGCGGTGCCTTTGGTTCGCTCCGAAGCACCAATTATCGGTACTGGCCTAGAAGATTCCGTTAAGGATTCTGGCCAGCTAATTGTGGCTGAAGAAGAGGGTGAGATTACTTACGTTGACGCTGGTAAAATTGTTCTCAAGACCAAGCGTGGTGAAAAGACATTCGACCTACTTAAGTTCTCACGAAGTAACCAATCAACCTGTATTAACCAACGACCGATCGTCGAGATCGGCCAGAAAGTTAAAGCCGGCGACGTCATTGCCGACTCTTCGGCCAGTGACCAGGGCGAATTGGCTATCGGCCAAAACGTCACTGTCGCTTACATGAGCTGGGGCGGTTACAACTACGAAGACGCCATCATCGTTTCGCAGCGTCTCGTTAAAGATGACCGTTACACCTCTATTCACATTGAAAAATATTCGTGCGAAGTTCGCGACACCAAACTCGGACCAGAAGTCGTTACCCGCGACATTCCGAACGTCGGTGACGAAGCACTCGCCAACCTAGACGAGCAAGGAATTGTTCGTATCGGTGCTGAAATCTCAGCTGGCGATATCATGGTTGGTAAAATTACCCCTAAGGGTGAAACCGAACTAACCGCCGAAGAAAAACTCTTGCGAGCGATCTTTGGTGAAAAAGCCAAAGACGTCAAAGACACTTCACTCCGCTTGCCACACGGCGAGTACGGTAAGGTTGTGGCCGTTAAGGTCTTCTCGAAAGACCTCGGCGACGAACTCCCAGCCGGTGTTTATCAGCAAATCGAAGTCTCAATTGCGCAGATGCGCAAAGTCACCGTTGGTGACAAGATGGCCGGCCGACACGGTAACAAGGGTGTTATCTCGCGCGTTGTACCAGAAGAAGACATGCCGTTCCTACCAGATGGTACGCCCGTTGATGTTATCCTTAACCCGCTCGGCGTTATCTCACGTATGAACCTCGGTCAGATTATGGAAACCCACCTTGGTTGGGCTGCCAAAAAGCTTGGCTACACCGTTGCTTCACCAGCTTTCCACGGCGTTCCAGTTGCCGAAATCGAAAAGCAACTCGAAAAAGCCAACTTGCCAGTTTCGGGTAAGATTCAGCTCCGCGATGGTCGCATGGGCGAAGATTACGACCAAGAAACAACGGTTGGAATTAAGTACATCCTTAAGCTGATTCACCTTGTCGACGACAAGATGCACGCCCGTTCAACGGGACCATACTCCATGGTCACCCAGCAGCCGCTCGGTGGTAAAGCGCAATTCGGTGGTCAGCGCTTCGGAGAAATGGAAGTTTGGGCGCTCGAAGCCTACGGTGCTGCGCACATGCTTCAGGAAATGCTAACGATCAAGTCCGATGACGTTATCGGCCGTGCCAAAGCGTACGAAGCGATTATTAAGGGCGAAGTTATCCAGAAACCACAGATTCCTGCCTCGTTTGCCGTGTTGGTTCGCGAGCTTGAGTCACTCTGCTTGAACGTCGAAGTTATCGAGAGCGAAGAAAAGATGAAGCAGATTATGGAAGAGCAGTCCCTGCTCGAAAGCCAAGGCTTACCAGAAGGTAAGGCCAAGGTCAGCGCTGACCCACTCGGCGAAAAAGCACCAAAAGCAGTCCGCGAAGTCGCCGCTGCTCAAGTCGTCGCCGATGATTCACTAAATGAAAAAACAGAAAACGAAGTTGAACCAACAGCCGCAGAACTTGCCGCTGAAGGAGAGGAGGCGTAATGGCTGAGCTAAAACTAAATACCCGTACCGAAAAAGCCGAGTTCAACTTGATGAACTTCGAAGGCCTGCGCATTCGCGTTGCCTCAACCGAAGACATCGAGCGTTGGAGCTACGGCGAAGTCCTGAAGCCTGAAACAATTAACTACCGCACACAAAAGCCAGAACGCGACGGTCTATTCGACGAGCGTATTTTTGGACCAACCAAGGACTGGGAATGTTACTGCGGTAAGTACAAGCGAGTTCGTTACAAAGGTGTTATCTGCGATAAGTGTGGTGTCGAAGTTACCCGCGCCTCGGTTCGCCGTGAGCGTATGGGTCACATCGACCTCGCTGTCCCAGTTAGCCACATTTGGTACGTCCGTGGCGCTCCGTATGTAATGTCGACCCTGCTCGACATCTCGGTGACCGACCTCGAAAAAGTAAACTACTTCGCTGGCTTCGTTATTATCGACGTCAACGAAGAGCTCAAGGCCGAAGCCTACGATCAACTCGAGAGCGAGTACAAGGCCGGTAAGGCGCTACTTAAAGATTCGCCAGAGCGTTTAGAACGACTCGAGTCTAACTACAAAAACACCAAGGCCGAGCTCAACTCCTTGTCGCCAAAGACAGTTATCGCCGAAGGTAAGTTCCACGAACTTTCTTTGCGCTTTGGTAACCTCATTAAGGTTGGTACCGGTGCCGAGGCTCTGCTCGAACTACTCAAGAAAGTAAATCTCGACGAAGAAATCGCCGAAATCCGGGCTCTCGCGAAGGGTGCCCTGCCAAACGCCTACCGCCGCTTAATGAAGCGTCTCCGTTTGGTGACCGATATGAAGTTGGCCGGCATTTCAGCGCAAGATCTGATTATTGCTAAATTGCCAGTCCTGCCGCCGGATCTTCGTCCGATGGTTCAACTCGATGGTGGCCGTTTTGCGTCTTCGGACTTGAACGACCTTTACCGCCGTGTTATTAACCGCAACAACCGTTTGAAGCGCTTAATGAACCAGGGCGCACCGGACGTTATTGTCCGCAACGAAAAGCGCATGCTTCAGGAAGCCGTTGACGCCTTGATCGACAACTCTGCTCGCAAGAGTCAGACCACTGCCGGCGCTGGCCGTCAGCCACGCTCACTGTCCGACATGCT
>CAYGDK010000032.1:4797-8114 GCA_964348645.1 uncultured Candidatus Saccharibacteria bacterium
TGGAACAAATCACCAAACAAGCCGTTGTCATGCTTAACCGCGCGCCAACGCTGCACCGTCTTGGTATCCAGGCGTTCCGCCCGCTCTTAATCGAAGGTAAAGCCATTCAGCTTCACCCGCTCGTTTGTGCAGCCTACAACGCTGACTTCGATGGTGACCAAATGGCCGTTCACGTCCCGCTGTCGATTCAAGCTCGTTTCGAAGCTGAAAGCTTGATGCTATCGACCAACAACCTGCTCAAACCAGCCAGTGGAGAAACACTTGTTTCACCACGTTTGGATATCGTTTTTGGCCTTTACTACCTAACCAACAGCGGAAAAGGCGTCAAAGGCGAAGGTAAGTTCTTCGGTTCGATCAGCGATGTTCAGATGGCCCACACCCGTAACGAAGTTCACCCCCACGCCGAAATTAAACTCAACTTTAACGGCGAGCGCATCGAAACAACCGCCGGCCGCGCGATCTTCAACTCGATCATGCCGGAGGGTTATGAATTCGTGAACGACACTCTCGACGCTAAGAAACTCAAAAAGATTATCCGCGACGTCTACAAAAAGTTCGGTAAAGAAGCGACCGCCAAACTGGCCGATGAACTAATGGCCCTTGGTTTCAAATTCGCTGAAAAATCCGGTATGACGATGTCGATTTCCGACATTAAGGTTCCAGAAATCAAAAACACCTACCTCAAAGAAGGTGAAGAAGCCGTTGAAGAAATCACTAAGCGCTACCGCAAGGGTCTGATTTCCGAAGACGAACGACGCAAACTGTCGATCGAAGAGTGGACCAACGTTCGTGGCAAAATTGAAAAAGTTGTCTACGACTCGTTTGATCGCTCAAGTCCGGTATGGACGATGGTTGACTCGGGTGCGCGCGGTTCCAAGAACTCGCTGACGCAGCTTTCGGGTATGAAAGGTCTCGTGGTTAACCCAGGTGGTGACATTATCGACATCCCAATCCGCTCCAACTACCGCGAAGGTCTGTCGGTACTTGAATACTTCATCTCGACTCACGGTTCGCGAAAGGGTAAGTCCGACACCTCGCTGAAGACAGCTGATGCCGGTTACCTCACTCGTCGTCTCGTTGATGTGGCGCAAGATCTGGTTGTTACAACCGAAGACTGCGGCACCAAAGAAGGCTTAACGATTACAGAGGCAACTTCGGATCAGTACGGTCAATCGTACGCCGACCGTTTGCTCGGCCGCATTACTCTCGAAGCCATCAAGGGCAAAGACGGTAAGACTGCCATGAAGGCCGCCACTGAGATCACTGAAGACAATATTCACCTCATCCTTGATAACGACATTAAAGAAGTAGGCGTCCGTTCGATCCTGTTCTGTCAGGCCGAGTGGGGTGTCTGCCAAAACTGCTACGGTCGCGATCTAGCTACCGGCCGCAAGGTCGAGTTGGGTACCGCCGTTGGTATTATGGCCGCCCAGGCGATCGGTGAACCAGGCACGCAGCTAACCATGAAAACGTTCCACTCCGGTGGTGTTGCTCATGGCGGCGACGTGACCAGCGGTCTACCTCGTGTCGAAGAAATCTTCGAAGCCCGACCGCCACACAACCCAGCTATCGTTACCGAAGTCGATGGCCGCGTCTCGATCTACGAAGAAAAAGACACGCAGTACGTTGAAGTGTTGTCGACCGAGATTCCAGAAGAAATCTATGAGCTTGAAGAAGGCTACGAGCCAACCGTTAAGGACAAAGATATCGTCAAGCCAAAACAAGCTATCGCCACCGCTCCTGACAAAAAAGCCATTCGCGCCGCCATCGGCGGTAAGATCAAGCTCGAAAAGGGCAAGATCATCATCCGTTCGGGCGAACCGCTCAAGGTTACCTACACAGTTCCTGGCGACGGCACGCTCCGCGTCAAGTCTGGTATGGACGTCAAGAAGGGTGACATGCTGACCGAAGGTCACCTTGACCTCAGCACCGCCCTCGAGCTACGTGGTTTGCGTGAAGCGCAGAACTATATCATCCGTGAAGTCCAGAACATCTACTCCGGTCACGGCGCTGATGTTAACGAGAAGCACATCGAAATCATCGCCCGAGCCATGTTTAGTAAAGCTCGCGTGCTTGAAGGTGGCGACTCGACGCTGCTTACCGGTGGTGTGGTTGACCGACTTAACCTGGCTCGCATCAACGACCGCCTCGTTAAGAACAACAAGCGCCCGGTCCAGTTTGAGCAGATCGTTCTCGGTATTACCCGCGCCTCGCTCAACACCAACAGCTTCTTGTCAGCGGCCAGCTTCCAAGAAACCACCAGCGTGCTGATTAAGGCTGCCATCCGTGGCGCCGTCGATCCGCTCAACGGTCTAAAGGAAAACGTCATTATCGGTAAGCTCATTCCAGCCGGAACAGGCTTTAACGCCCAGGTCGCGCCGGAAGAAATTCTGGCGGTTGACCCTGAGGCTCAAACCGAGTAAACTGACTTGTAATGCCAACGATTAACCAACTCGTTCGCCGTGGTCGCAAGAGCGTCCGGAGCAAATCCAAGTCTCCGGCGCTTCACCGTGGCTTCAACTCATTAAAGAACCGACCTGTCGAATTCGTCGGCGGTCGGCCGCAGCTGCGTGGTGTCTGCACTAAAGTCACCACTATGACACCAAAAAAGCCAAACTCGGCTTTGCGCAAGATCGCTCGTGTCCGACTAACCAGCGGCCAGGAAGTCACAGCTTACATTCCAGGCATCAAGCACAATCTCCAGGAACACTCCTTGGTACTTGTCCGTGGTGGTCGCGTTAAAGATCTGCCAGGTGTTAAGTACCACATTGTTCGCGGTGTCCTAAACGCTGAAGGCGTCGAAGGCCGCAAGCAGGGTCGCAGTAAATACGGAGCTAAAAAGAGTAAGTAACCATGCGTGGACGAAATAAAATCAAACGACCAGTCTTGGTGCTCGACAGCAAATACAACGATCCGTTAATCACTAAATTCGTTAACCGCGTCATGCTCGACGGTAAAAAAGAAACCGCCGAACGTCTCGTTTACGACGCTATCGAAAAACTCGCCAAAGAAACCAGCAAAGAAGTTCCCGCCCTCTGGCGTGAGATTCTTGAAAAAGCCGCCCCGATCCTCGAAGTTCGTTCCCGCCGTGTAGGTGGTGCTAACTACCAGGTTCCGGTTGAGGTCCGCCCAGCTCGCAAAGTCATTCTTGTTTTGCGCTGGATCGTGACCACCGCTCGTAATAAAAAGGGTATACCGATGAGCGACGCGCTTTACACCGAAATGAAAAACATCCTCGAAAACACCGGGGCTGTTATGAAAATCCGCGAAGATATGCACAAGATGGCCGAATCAAACCGCGCCTTTGCTCACTTCGC
>CAYGDK010000033.1:0-7934 GCA_964348645.1 uncultured Candidatus Saccharibacteria bacterium
GGGCAATACGCTTTCGATTCATTCATGGGGTGCCGCCGTCGATCTCGCGCCGGAACTGAATCCGATGGGGAGGGAATACGGGTCGCATCCGAATATGATGCCTCAAAAAGCGATCAAGGCTTTTCAGGCGCAGGGCTGGACTTGGGGCGGAAGCTGGCGAACAGGTGACGCACAACACTTTCAAGCGGCTTCCATATGAGCGACGGAAAGATTCTAGACCTCTCCGAAAAACTCAACGCAAAAAAGGCGCATGAAGGTGATACGTATATCTGTTGCAGGATATGCGGATCGGAAGAAGCGGGCTTCGGCGTGGTCGGCGCGTTCAATCACTCCGGCGCATATTATATAAAATATCTGCTGTGCCTTTCAGAAAAATGCGCGGGCAATACAGAGATAGAAATAACTGGCGGCTTCGTTTCGTGATATGATTTTTGTGGACAGCCCCCTTCTCTCAATGCGACGGGACTCGCAAGATTTAGGATGTTGTGGCGCGGGGGCAAAAAGGGGTTTCCATTATTTTCCTCTTTTTTTAGAGCGTCAATTCTGAAATCCCTGCGCCGCCCCCCGCAAGCCGGAGGCACTTTTAAAGGTGCTGCATGAAAAAATCTTTCACGCCTGATAAAGACGATCCTCTAAAGGTGCGCCGCAATCTCGCGCTGCTCACTGGCCTGTATTCTTTTTTCCTCATGCCGCTTGCTCTGATCGTGCTGACTCTTTGCTTCGGCCTTCCTGACACACTCGCCGGAAATCTTCTTACATACTTCGGAGTCCTCACCGTCGGCCCAATGGGGGCATATGGACTCGCTTGTCATACCGCCGATAAAATGCCCATGGAGGGCGATTGAATGCCAGTCATACCCAAGCTTTATCTGATCGTCGGCCTCGCCGTTCTTTCCGTCGTGCTGCTGCTGGCCGTGGCCGCATCCTACAATATCGCTTACAACAAAGGCCACAACGCGGGCAAGGCGGAATGTGCTGCTGCGGTGAATGCCGCGACGGCGGAAGCTTTGAAAAAATCACAGAGGGAGATTCTTAATGCCACAAAAAAATTACAGAGCGTCGAAGATGAAATTAACGCTGCGCCGAAAGATCATGACGGGCCTTTGTCTCGCGTTCTGCGCGATCAGCTTGCCCGGATGCTCGGCGCTAAACCTAAAGATAGCCCCCGCAGGCTCACAAATCCCGCTCCCTGAAATCCCGAATCCAGAAACGGCGACTCAGAAAGATGTGGCCCGCCTGCTGGCCCGCCTGCAATCTGCGCTTGAGTCGTGCAACGCACAACTCCCTCAATGAGGCGCAAGGCAAGGGTTGACGACAATCAGGCGGAAGTCGTCGCCGCGCTGCGGAGATTCGGCTGCTCTGTTTTGTGCCTTCACCAAATCGGAAAAGGTGCGCCTGATCTCGCCGTCGGCATTGGCGGGAAAAACTTTTTCTTTGAATTGAAGGACGGGAAAAAAGTAAAGAGCGCCCGCAGGCTGACCGACGACGAAACAGATTTTCATGCGGAATGGCGCGGGCAGATCGCGGTTGCGTGTTCCATCGAAGAAATTCTAAAGGCTATAGGCTATTTGAAATCGTGAAAATTATAGCTTAAAACCTATTTTTTTTCAATCACTTGCGGAAAGTTATCCACAAATATTTTTTCCGCGTCTTAGCCGAATCTTAATATACTTGTGGCAGGGTTTTGGAGTTTGCCGCCGTATGAAGATGCTGCCTCCTATGTCACTCAAGACGGCTATCAGGGCCTTTTCCTTGATGGCCGTCTTGCTTTTTGCGGTGCATGCGTACCCGGCGGCGGCAAAATATCCATGCGGAGATTACACCGATATTCTCCGCACTCACTTGCAGGGCGGCTACGCTCTTTTCATGTCGGGGAGCCTTGATAATGATGGAGCCTTGATAATGATGGTAGACACGCACAATGGGGATTTCATCATCATAGGAGTCGACAATCAGCAACGGGCTTGTGTCCTGCTGCGCGGTTCCGGCCTCATGTACTTCACAGGGGAGAAAGCAT
Organism: uncultured Candidatus Saccharibacteria bacterium; assembly: GCA_964348645.1. Taxonomy (GTDB): domain Bacteria; phylum Patescibacteriota; class UBA1384; order 2-12-FULL-50-11; family 2-12-FULL-50-11. Next base: position 2,018 of record CAYGDK010000033.1, read on the forward strand.
GAGCGCAGTAAATCTTACGCGGGAACAGATGCAAGAGGCTCTGGATGCCTTTATCAAACACGGCAATAATCAAACCGCCGCCGCCGCCGCCCTCGGCCTCAACCGTCACACATACCGCAACAGGCTTTTCGCAGCCATGGCGCAGGGCGAGGCATTGAAGGAAGTCACCGCGCCGATCCTGCCAGACGACGACATGCCGACGGAAGAAATAATCTCGACAATGTGCAAGCGTTTCGAGAAAAGAGTCGCGCACGAAGATGCAAAAAAATGGATGAAATTTGCCGTCGATACCGATCAGCCGATAGGAATCTGCTGGTTCGGTGATCCTCATATCGACGACAACGGCTGCAACTGGCCGCTCCTGAAAGAGCATATCGAAATCTGCAAGAACACGCCGGGTCTGTACGGCGCGAACATCGGGGACACCCATAACAACTGGGTCGGGCGGCTGGTCAAGGAGTACGCGAATCAGGACACGTCGCGGCAAACGGCTTTCAAGCTGATCGAATGGCTGTTCAAAAAGTCCGGTGTGCGCTGGCTTATCATGCTTATGGGCAATCATGATAGCTGGAATTTCGGCAAGGAAAGCATGGGCCAGATCGCCGCGAATATCTGCCCTATGGTGGACTGGCGGGCGCAGTTCAAATTGGTCTTTAAAGGGGGCAGGGAGTGCCTTATTGATGCCGCCCATGACCACAAGGGCCATTCACAATGGAATGCCCTGCACGGTCAACAGAGGGCTTCTACCATGGGCGGTATAGCAGACCTGTATATCGCAGGCCATCGGCATAATTGGGCGCTGGCCCAGAATGAATGTCCCGAAACGGGGCGGGTGTACCACCTTGCGCGGGCGCGGGGTTACAAGCATATTGACGACTACGCCGTGACAAACGGTTTCGGAAATCAGGCGCACGGTTCTTCCATCGTTACGGTGATCGACCCGAAGGCAAGCGCCTTGAATTTCGTGCGCTGCTTTGCCGACGTGAAAGAGGGTGCGGATTACCTGACGTATTTAAGGGCGAGAAAATGACAACGCCGATCATCCTTTCCCTGACATGCCTTAGAAAAAAGATTCTGATTCCGCTTATCAATATCAGTTACATGGAAGAAGTGAAGGCGGGCGGAAAATCCCGCATCGTTCTTGACGATGAAAAAATTTTTGAGGTTGACGAAAAAATTGATCAGATAGAAACGGCGCTATCCGGCCTTGATCTGGTTAGGAAGCCCGCGAATCAAATCAAAACGCCCTGAAGATTTTCGTGCGCGTTCCGTATGCGCTCGACGGCCATGTTGAAAAACTTTTCGTCTTTCTCGATGCCGACAAATTTGCGACCAGAGCGCAGCGCGGCGACTCCGGTTGTCCCGCTCCCCATGAATGGGTCAAGGACTGTTTCGCCTTCCAGTGTGCTGTTCTTGATGTAGGACTCCATGAGGGAGACAGGTTTTTCCGTCGGATGTTTGGACTCGTCAACCTGTGGACACTTGATAAGCTGCTTTGCGCTGCAGTCTTTTATTTGAAAGGCGTTGCCCTTCGAGAAGAAGCCGACAAATTCGCAGTTCTTCATATACCAGCGATTCGGTGTCGCTGAAATTTTGTCCCATACAAGAAGATTGTGAAAGTGGAATCCCGCTTCTTCCGCAGCGTTTAACATGGCCTGCACGTTGCGGTTATTCGACATGAAATAAGCTTGTGCAGGATCGCGCAAGGCGCTGAAGCATGGCCTCATGAAGTCTTTCCAGTCAATGTCGCACGGCACGATCTCTCCGCTATTGCCGTACACTCCGCCGCCGCCGAAGCGTTCATGCAGCCCGCCTTCTGTGCAGCCCCCTGACTCAAGTAGGTACGGCGGATCGGTGACGATGCAATCAGACAGATAAAAATCTGGCAGTAATTTGAGAGCGTCACCGTGGTACAGGCAACAGTTACCAATTATAACATCTGGGGTTTTGCATTTTCCTGTATTCATTTTCAGTCAAACAGATCAGCTTGGCCGATAGCCGCAGCATAAAGGCGTGTCAGTTCCGCTTCTTCACGGCGCTTTTCGAGGTTCGCTTTACGGAGAGAAACGATTTTCTTCATGATCTTCGGTTCAAATCCCGCGCCACTGGCCTCGCTGTAAACTTCCTTTATATCTTCCGCAGCCGCCTTCTTTTCTTCTTCAAGGCGCTCGACGCGCTCGATGAAGGCTTTCAGCTTCGCGCCTGATACCTCGCCGCTATTGTGGCCGATCTCTGCTTTTGCTTCTTTGGACATTTCGACTCCTGTACGTTGTGGGTTAAGCCATGACGGGGGTGTAAAACTTCACAGAGTACTTTTTCAGGATACCCTTTTTCACCATGTTCCGAAGGTGGATTGTGATATTCGTGCGGCATGTGGTTTCTTTCGACTCTGCGCTTACATACCGTTCGCAAATGTCGGAGTTTTTGACTGGCGACTTTTCGCCGCGAGTCACGCGCATAATAATGCGATAAATCTTTGCCTCGCACGGCGTTGCGCGTTTCGCTGAAAGCCAGTCCTCAATTTTAGGATTTTTCTTCATTTTATTTCCCTGTTCAATTATTGATGATGTAGTCCATGCCCTTGCGGGTGATTTTGTAGATCGTGGCCGACTTCCCACGTGCCGACTTGCCGCGCTCATCCGTGGCGCGGATCATTTCCGCCGCTTCCAACTCTGTGAATCTCGCGGCGATTGTGGATCTGTCATAGTCCCGCTTAAATCTCGTTTGCGCGGCCTTCTTCACATCATCGACCACAAGGCCCTGCGAGTGCATATAGAGGAAGGCCAGAACAAAGAATTGCAGCCCGTCCCTATCATATAGCGTTTCCGCCGCCGCCCTGCTGGTATCGCTTCCTTTGGCGTATCCTGCGGATTGTGAATACATTATTTTGTCTCCTTGCTTTTGTGTGGGATCGTTTCCAAGGCCCTGCTCCATTCGCAGGGCGGGCTTTCAAGGGCCTCAACTCTTGATTTCAGGGAAAGGTTTTCAAGGTTCATCTTTTCCAATTCTCTGTTTGCAAAAACGGAAACGGCTGTCAAAACTGCTATGCAAAGCAGGACAAAAAAGAACAACGCTGCAATGTCTCTTTCTTGAAATTCTCCCCGGCTCATGCCGCGTACTCCAAAAATTCCGCATTGGCCGCGCACTTTACGACGGTGGGGAATTTCGCGGTATCGTCACGAAGAACGGCCTGCCCGTTGTCGACTCCAAGAAGCGTCAACGTGTGGCCGCTTGCGTCTTTGAATTTCATCTGCTCGAACATTTTCTCTCTCCTTGTAGGGTGTGGGGCGGCGCGGGTTAAACGCCGCCCCACGGGTTAAACCAAGCTGCCCGCCGGGGTAGACGGGTTGGGGTGGTGGGCTTGGTTACTCAAAGAATCTTTCCGCGCCTGAAAGTCTGTCATGAAAGTATCGTACAGAGATTCGTCGGCTTCCTTCACGGCGAGAAGCCCGCCGCCGTTCGCCGCCATGAACGCGCTAAAATGCGCTTCCATCGTGAGGCGGGCGACAATCTTATTCGCTTCAACGATCCATTCCCCCGCCGTGGCATAGTTCGCGGAAGCCTTCGATGTTTTCAGGACAAAGGCCCCAATGGGTACGGGTGTATTAAATTCTTTCAGCCTGCGGCCCACGTCCTCGCTGAATTGCTCGACGCTGTGAAGGTACTTCGTCAAAGCCCCTCCCATGTCGTTTATGCGGCTGGCCTGCTCATCCCATGACGGTTTCCCCCGTGCGCCTTCCTGCATCATGGCGACAACATCCATTTCGTACCAAAATTCCTCACCGCCTATAGGTTGAAGGCCCGCCGACTCGACAACGGTTTTCTCCCCAGACTTGCCGGAAACTTCGTTATGCCATTTTTCTTTTTTCATTGCCATTTTGTTTTTGGCGCGGAAGCATAAGATCACGTTGGCATTTATGCGCTGGATACCGAATTGAATCAGGCGGTTCCGCGCAGCCTTCGGGCCGATGAATGCCGACATTTTCAGGGCCTCGCGCTTCTTGTCACGCGCCCTCTCATCTTCAATGTCGGCGGTCTTTTTGGAAAGGTATTGCTCAACCTGTTCCAGCATCCCGCCGGGGCCTTCGTGCTCATGGCTCATGGAGTCCACGATCACATTATTGAATCCTGCCTTCACCGCCGCAGCAATCGCGGCCTCATAATTTTCAGACGAAAACGGCGGATCAAGTTCAAGGTGCCTGAATTTGAAATCACCCGCGTACTTCAATGCCCGTTTGTTTTCGGAGTCGATGATCGCCGTTTCACCGCCAAGCCCTGCGGCTATCCGCAAAGCCGATACGGTCTTGCCGCTATTCTGCGGCCCTGCCAAGGCCATCTTGACGAAGGTATTGACTGGCTTTGCCTCTTTGAAGTTTTCAAGCGAATACGTGAATGCCATTTTTTTAACCCCTTATCCTGCGGCCCGAAGGTCAACTGATTCGTCGGCCTTAATTTTCGCAAGAGTTTTTTGTTGCTCCATGAAATCTTCCCATTGCGTTCTAACCCACGGCGGAGCGGAAGCCGTTGCAATGCGTGTAAGATACCCGTCCCAATGCCCTGTTTCAAGGCCGCTTTTGAACACCCCCCGCGCCCATGTTATTTTTGCATTCGCGTCGGCAATGTCAACCTGATCGACTACGACGGGATAGGAGTCAAAAGGCTTCTTCTGTTCCTGCACGGCGAAAAGAAAATGTTTGCTCTCGCCCGTGACCGCCTTATAACCCCGCGCATAAAAGGCCGCTTGCATTTCAAGGCTCTTGCCGAAAAGGTTATTCTTTATCCAATTATCCGGCTTTGCGTCGGCGGCGGTGCTCTTATAATCCCATATGTGTTTTCCCAGCGCGTCCAGCATTGCCCGCATCCACACGCCATCTTCTTCCCACAAAATCACGCGCTGGAAGCCCCCGGACGGGAAGCCCTCTTGCATTTCTGGGAAGCGTTCGAGCGTGAAGCGTTCGCGGAAAGCCTTAATCATGGCGGCGGCGGTGTCGTGGTGCTTTTGCTTTATCGGTGTTTCACCCATGGCCTTCGCAGCGTCCCGCGCCGCCTTGGCTTCTTTTGTCGTCCATTTGTCGAACGGCAAGACGGCAAAGCGTTTCTCGCCGCCCATTAAAAGATGATCGACATAATCCCCGATCAGCATGGCGGTGGACTCTTTCGGGTCAACCGTCTGGCCCTCATCGTCGCCCTCATCGTCGTTTACGCCCGTGACGGAAAGGCGGGGGTGTTCTGTAGCCATGTGGAGCGGCGACTTGTCCAGCATCGTGACGATCAGGCCACGGGACAGGGACGGGGTTATGCAAGGATCAGCGTGGTACTGTTCCTTTGTCATTTCGTATATCCCCGGCTTGTCGATTCGCAATTCCAGAGACTTCGATTCTATCTTGATGATTTCCATTGTGATTCTCTCGGTTAGGGTTTCGTTATTTAGAGGCTACAAAGAATCGGTTTGAATAGCAAGCGAATAGTATTCAAATCATTCCGGGCATTTTACAGGCTGTAAGTCCTCGACGTTCCCGCCGTCCGGTACGATGTAGCAAAGCCCTGATTCGTCCCTGCATGATTCGCCAACACAAGAAAGCTGCGGCAAAACGAGCATACTGACGACGGTGGCGTGAACGTCGATTGTTACGGGCATGGCTATTTGCTGATCAGCATTTCCCCGATAAGGGCATTAAACTCGGTGGATGAAAGCGTAATTGATACAACGTCCCCTTCCATTCCTTCCATTGCCGCGCCCCTGATCGTTATTTCTACATACCCATGGTCTAGTCTGTTGATGGAAATATATTCAGGGTAAAACTTATTTGTCGCTGTAAAGGCTGCTATGTTTTTATTCATTTCACTCTCCTTTTTAAGATTTACGTCGATTGTGGTGGGCATTATTTCAGTCTCCCGTTGTGGTACTTCCCGCAGA
>CAYGDK010000034.1:0-7540 GCA_964348645.1 uncultured Candidatus Saccharibacteria bacterium
CGGCGTAATCCATATCCTCGATCGCGCTGCGCCCGTCCGCGCGCTTCTCGACGCGAACGATGTACTTCTTCTTCGCGCCCTTGGCGTCTTTCGACTCCTCGAAGATCTCCTCCATGAGGTCGAAGAGCTGCCACGTCGTCTTGACGGCATCGCTGCCATCCTCGTCGCCCTGGAGCCAAAGTGCCTCGTTGCCCTCGTCGCGCGCGTGCTGGATGGCGATGCCGCTGCCCCCCTCGAGGCCGGGCGGGAGCTCGCCGCGCGTCGCGAACGTGGGGAGCCCGGTGATCTCGCCCGCGCGGCGCGTGAGGAGCGCCTCGTGGTACTGCATAAACTGCGGGTGCCACGGGGCGGGCTGAAAGAACTCCGGTTTGGTGAGCGAGCGGATGACGCTCAGTGAGCCGTTGTCGAGGACGTCGACGGCCATACCCGTCCCGTCCTGCGACCAGACGTACGTGCCGGTCATGAAGCCCTGCTCTTGGAGCCGAAGACCGACGAGGTTGACCTCGAACTGGAGGCCGACGAGCTGGCGGACCATGCCCTCGCCCATCCACCCCACGATCGGCTTCTGGAAGTCGTTCTTGGAGAGCGAGTGGTAGTCGCGGCAGTACTCGTCATTGACGAGCGTGGCGTTGGAGATGCACTTGACGTACGCGCCGTCGTCGGTGCCCTCCTCGTCATCGCCCGCGCAGCGACTCGGAAGGTGGATCTGCTTGAGCACGACAACGACGTCAGAGGTCGATTTGTTGTCCCACGAGATCCAAAGATCGTCGTCGGCGAGCCGGTCGTCGGCTGCGAGGATTTCCTTCTCGAATTTCGGATGCTCCGCGATCAACTCGTGCCGATCGATGTGCTCGCGGATGATGATGGTGCGAGGACGGCCGTAGTAGGCGTCGCGCGGGTCGTACATGATCTCGCCGGGCAGCCTGCGCCGGTGATAGAGCTTGCGACCGATGCGGTAGTTGCTCGCGATGCCGCTGCCGAAGATCGCGGCGTCGCGAATGCGAAGCTTGCGCGTGTCCCAGTACTCGACGGTGTCGAGCACACCCTCGGCGAACTTCGTGATCGCCTCGGCGCGTCGCTGCGCACCGAACTTCGCGCCCGTGGTGAGCGCCATCGGGAGCGGGCGGTTCTTTGCGATCTTGTTGACGTACGTGTCCACCTGGCGACGGACGATGTTCGACGTCATCGTCTGGGGGATCCCCATCTCGAGCGCCATCGAGCCCTGGAGCATCGTCGCGAGCTCGGAGTCGTCGTAGAGCGACGCGTAGAAGAACGCCTGATCACGCCGGGCGTTGTTGTAGCCGGCGAGCGCGTTCGCGTTCGCGAAGACGGCGACCTCGGGCTTCTCGGCGAGCCAGAACTGAAGATTGCTCTTCCCCTCGGCGCTCTTCCGCTTCTTCTTCCGGAGGACTTCGAGATCGCTCACTTCGCGACCCTCAGAACGGGACGGGTGCCGCTCGCGGCGAAGAGGATGTCATGCTGACGCTGGCGTTCGCGGCCGAGACGCTTCTTCATCTCCTCCTCAGTCTCCTCTTTCTTTGGGGGCGCGGGAGGAGGGCCGAGCTTGATTCCGTCGGCCTCGGTCACGCCCAGCTCGCGCATGGCGGCGACCTTTGCGCGAAGCATCGCAACCTCGTCGGTCGGCGGGAACGCGACCTTGCACCCGACGGCGTGCTTGCCGTTGTGCGTCTTGCATGCTTCGCAGTATTTCACTTCAGGACCTTTTCCTTCGGCGTCGCGCCCTCGATCGTCGGAGGCGTGACCCACCCGACGCTCGCGACCGAGTGCCACGGCGGTGTGTAGGTAAGGACCCGTCCGCCGCTCATCGTCTCCTCGACGACGAGGAAGGGCTGGCCGAGGATGAGGCCGAAAGAGAGCCTGACCGTGGCGTTCTTCACGATGGCCCGCATGAGCTGAGCCTGCGGGTTGAGGCGCACGTCGGTGTTGAACGTCACCCACTCGATTTCCGTCCGCTCGTCTTTCGCCATCGTGTCCTCAGCTTCCGTAGGTGAATCGGGGCTTGAAGGCCCACCCGCGCTCTCGCGGCTTCAGTCGCTTCACGCACTGGAGTGTGGTGAAACTGTACGCTTTGATGGGCAAATCCTCAAGCAGTGAGGGGGCGAGCCCGTGCCCTCGGAAGTCGCGCATCACGTAGACGAAGTGGAGGACGTCGTCTGTCCAGCACGCGAAGCCGATGCGGTTGTCGTCGTCGGAGGGATCGCAGGCGATGCGCGCGCTCGCCGTCGGGAGGATCGCCGCGAAGAGCCGCGTCATCTCGTCGAAGTAGTGGGGCTTGTCCGCGCCGTCGACGGCGAGGCTTCCGTACTGGAACGTCTCGCGCCACGCCTTGCGGATGAACGCGAGATCGTCGAGCCCGTCGGCGTCGCGGATCTTGACCGGAGGTTTCACGTCGAGGGCCGCATCCCCATCGCAGCGATGAACGAGGCCTCGAAGCCTTTGCGCCCCCAGTGGCGCGCCTCGAAGGGCACGTAGACGTGGACGGTGCCGCCGAGCTCGCGCCAGAGCTTGCAGAAGAAGTAGTCTTCGCTGAGAAAGCGACGGTCGACGATGACGGTATCGAAGAGCGACCACATCGGTTCGCCGTAGCTGTTCGGCGTGTCGGAGAAGTACTGAAGCTCCGGGTACGCCTCGCACATCTTCACGATCGCCTTGCGCGACATGAGGAGGAACCCGGTGCCGACCTCGGAGACCTCGACACACTGGAAGTCGTCCGTGTCGATCCGCTGGCGGTCCTTATCGACCTGGCGAATGTTGCAGACGACGCCGCCGCCTTCGCTACGGAAGGGGCACGCGCCGCCCACGATATCGTGCCCCGTGGCGAGCATCTGCCGGACGATGCTCGGATCCTTCGGCTCGATGTCGACGTCCCAGAAAAGGAGGTGCGTGCAGTCGCTCTTGAGGAACTCGGCCATGAGCGCGTGGCGTCCGCGCATCACGAGGGAGTCGCCAGGCGAGGTGATGGTGGTGCACGCGATGGCGTGCGTCTGGAGATCGCGCGCGACGTGCTCGCGGATGTTGATGAACTCGAGCGGAGGAGGGTTGTACGCGGGCGTCGCGAGCATCACGTACGGCTGCGCGCTCACGGGGCCGTTGCGGAACTCGCGATACATTGCCTCCACATCCCAGGGCGGAGGCTTGTGGACGGGAGCCCACGGCTCGCGGACCTCGCCGACGGCGATGCCGAGCGGCTTCTCCTTGCCGGCGAAGCGAGCGATCTCCCGCACCTTGCCGGTCGCCAGGATCTCCGCCCACGCTTGCGCGACCTCGGGACACGCGATCGTGTCGTGCACGGCGATGAGCCTCGAGCAGCCGAGCGCGAGATCGATGTCTTGCTTCACCCCCTCGTAGGAGTGGTCGCCGTCGATAAGTGTCACATCGAACGTGCGATTCTTGATCCAATGCTTCGCATAGGCCGAGTGGCTGTCGGCGACGAGCTGATCGGCGATGGGCCGCTCGCCGTGTCGAGGGTGCTTCCCGTCGTCGATGCTGGCGACCTTCAGGTCGGGGAGTTGCTCGCCGAGGAAGTGCGCCATGCCGCCCGACGCGGAACCGATCTCCAGGTACGTAGACGGCGCGCGCCCCTTCAGGAGAAGGATGAAGTCCGCGAGCTCCTCCGGGTTCTGCTGGAGACCGAGCCCGCCCTCGTGCGTGTAGCCGTTGCCGAACTCGGCAAGGCTGTCGGTGCCCGCGGAGCGAATACGTTCGATGAGAGCCTCTCGCGTCACGTGAGCCACCTCTTCCTGAAATTCTCGTTCGCCGCAGTCCATGACTCGACGCCTCCGGCGTAGCCGCCCTTCGAGTGATGGAAGGCTGTAATGTCCGTGACGATCGTTCGCTTGCCACGCTGGCGCGCCTGATAGCAAAGCTCGTCGGCGTAGCCGTGGAACCCCTCGTACCCCGTGTCGCGCAGCCGCAACGTGTTGCAGGCCCATGGCGAAAGGATGAGACACATGCCGTCGAGCGAGTCGACGTTGAGCCCGAAACCGTGAAAGGAGTGAAGGCCGTAGCCCTCGTCTTCGACGCGGCCGTAACGGGTGCCCTCCCACCACGCGAGCGTGCGCGCACCAATCGAGCCGATGAGTCCCGCGACGGCGACGCTTTCGTCGCGCACGACCTTGCGGATCTTCGCGCCGAGCCCGAGGTCCCGGAACTCTAGGTCGTCATGGAGGAGCACGAGCGCGTTGCCGCGCTCGACGTCGCCGGCCCCGAGGAGTCGAGATGCCTCGTTGATGATCTCCTGGTAGGGAGTAAAGATCTCCCTTCCGTTACTCTTCGCGACGAGGTGCGCGTACGGCTCCCCATTCATCGAGCGCGCGATGCCGGGCGCGCACTGCGTCGCCAGCTTCTCGGGGAAGCCGCAGACCGTTCCAAAGACAATCATGCGGCATTCCTCGCACGCTCGCGCGCGGCGTTCTTCTTGCGGCACGGCAGGCAGTGAAGGAACTTCGGGCTGCGCTTGCGCGGGCACGCGCGGCAGAGGCCCCTATCGTAGCGGCTCCACTGATTCGCCTTCGTGTAGGCCGGCCAGTCGGCGCGGGCGGTCATGACGGCAGCACCATGGGTCGAGACCGGAACATCTGGTAGCACTCGTCGGCGATCTTCAGGCGCCCCTCGCGCCGGCAGACGAGTTGTGCGGCAAGCTCGACGAGGCCGTCGTACGGAATCGAGAAGCCGCGCACGCCGGGACAGTCTTCGCTCAGAACCGGGATGCGGTTCGCGATGAGGTGCGCGGAGCGGAGGAGTGGAAACATCATGTCGTCGCGGAAACGGATGTTGAGGGCGAGCTTCGAGCGCGCCAAGATCTCGTCGCGGTCGGCCCCGTAGAGCGTGCCCGCGTCGATGTGCACGACGTGGAGACGCCGCAGGCGAAGCGCATCGAGGATCTTCGAGCGCCGCTCGTTCATGCAGCCCGTGAAAACGATGTCGATGTCGGGCACGGGGCGCGGCTTGAAGCGCTCCATGCTCGCGTGCCAGCCGAGCGGAACGTGCTTCGCCCCGGTGAGCGCGCAGTTCTCCGCGCTGATGTCCCAAAGCTCGTGCCCCTCCCAGCGCTCTTTCCAGTCGGGGACTTGGAGCGGGAGGTTCTCGGTGTTGTAGACGATGCTCCCCTTCGGTGCGGCGAAGGCGTGCGCATTCAGCGCCACGACCTTGTCGGTCATCTGGCGGATGGCGACGTCGAGCTCGTCGAAGCACGCTGCCGCGGGATGTTCGTAGCGTCCGCAGATCATCGCCGGTCAGGCCTCCGTCGCATGCGAACGATCTGCGCGCTGTTCAACTCGCCCCACACGTGACGCGGCGCCTTCGATGCGCCCACGAGGCGCACGAAGAGGGCGAACGCGAGCCACGCGAGGGCGACCATGATGCTGATGTCGACGGCGTCAATCACGTTCCACCGCACATACGACATCATCGGGCTCGATGAACATGCGATCCTTCTCGCCGACGGAGACGCCAGTGTAGAGCGACTCGTCGCGCGCGAACGAGTAGACGATGATCTCGTCGCCCTGCGACAGCTCCCGCACGCGGGGCCCGCACGAGAGGACGATGGCGTGAAACAACTCGGGCACGGAGTTGAGCCGCTCGCGCGCGCTGAACTTCTTCGAGAGAGAGAACGTCGCAGGGAAGATGATCCCGCCCTTCGACTCGGCGACGCGCAGCCGCTGGATGTAAATGTGATTGCCGATGGCGCGAAGCGCTCGCGGCGCGTCGTCGCTCTCGTCGACGACCAGACCGTCGAGGCGCGTCGTCACGCGGTGAAGGTTCGCATCGACGTGCGCGCCCTTCGCCGATTCGCGGAGCGGCCTCACTTGAGCCTCATTTCTGCGACAGCCCGGCGAATGAGGTCGCGAACCGTAGTACTCAGCGTCCACCCGTAGACACGTGCGAGCTTACGGAGGTCGGCGGCCTCCCTCGTGCTCAGCTTCACGTGCAACTGCGGCCGAGGCGCTGCCATACACGACGTGTAGCGCCAGCTACACGCGAGGTCAACGTCGAAAGCGCAGGATCTTCGGCTGGAGCCGTTCGAGCCGCTTCCGGGCCTTCTCGCGGTCGGCGAGATACTGCACCTTGAACGATTCGTCCTCCTGCGCGGGCGTGAGCGGGAGCGGCTTCGGAGGCGCACGCAGCGCGGAGATGAGCATCGCGACGCACGGGGCGATCGGAGACTCGACGTCGTAGCCGGTGCCGTGCGCGCGGATCCCGAGGAGCGCGGTGCGCACGTCCTCGTCGGCGGTAAGATCGAGGAGCGTCCCGCGCGCGAGCGTGCGCAGCTCTTCGTACGCGCTCGCGAGGATCGCCGTCGTCCAATCAGAGGACGCGAGCCCGACCTCGGCCTCGCGCGCGGCTTCGCGCATCGAGGCCTCGGCGAAGTCGGGGCAGAAAACGTGTTTGATTCCGTATGGTTTCAGGGCGCGCGCGACGTGTTTCCATTTTGGAAACGCTCCTCCCCACGCGTGCACGCGGTCGACGCGCCGCACACCACCATCGGTCAGGCTCCCGATGGCGAGCACCCATTCGTCGCTGCGGAAGTCGAGGTGTGCCGTGTAGTGGTGCCGCTCGTCGGGAACGAGGCATCCCGTTGCGCGCGTCTGGCGATCGAGCATCGCGCCGGAGATGATCGAGTCCTCGTCCTCATCCTGCGGGATCGCTGCGTACTCACGGGCCCACACGAGCGGGTTCGGCTCGAGAACGTGCGTGTCCTCTTCGGTGACGCTCGGGTTCGCGATCCACGACGGCGCGTACGCAACGATCTGGAGTGACGTTTCCCCCTGCGCGTATTCGAGCGCGTGCGCATCCTTCTTTCCCATGGGCGAGCTCGAAAGCACGATCTTCGCGTTGCGCTGCGTGAGAAGTGTCGGACGGATCGAGCCGATGACTTCGTTCGCCGGGTTCACGCCGCTCGACGCGTCGCGCCACTTAGAAACCTCATCGCAGAGCACGAAAATGGCGGTGAATCCCGACACGCCTGCGATGCTCGCGGTGAAAACGGTGAAGACGACGGGGTGGTCGTGAAGCTCGATGCTCTCCACCTTCGCCGTGTACTTCTCGCCGAGCGCATCGAGGATCGCGCGGATGGTGCGCAGCCGTTCGAGCGCTTCGTTGCGGCGAGTCGACACGACGGCGACGACGCCGACGTCGCCGGGCGGAACGTCGTGCTCACCGTAGAGCGCCTCGATGACGGCGAGCCGACAGAGCGATGAGGACTTGCCGCCGCGACGCCCAGCTCGCACGGTGAGCTGTCGACGGCCCGACGCGTACCATCGGCGGAAGGTTTCTCTCCACCAGGGCGACGTGGGCGGGAATCCCTTCTTGACGAGCACGACATCTAGCTCGTCAAGGTGCCGAATCATGTCCGTGTATGCTGCATTCATCTGTTTTGCTCCGGGAAACGTGCAGAATGCACGTGTCAAGCACTAAATTCGAGTAAAAGTGACTCTTTCCACATTGGAAACGGGGCAAAATGCCACATGCACCAAATTGGTGCATCACACAATGTGTGGAAATCATTGAAGGTGAGGCC
>CAYGDK010000035.1:0-6749 GCA_964348645.1 uncultured Candidatus Saccharibacteria bacterium
TTCCAGGTCCCATGCACCCCATCGAGCCCCTTAACCGGGGCTCTCCTATTTTACCTCAAAATTGTAAAGCTTGCTTTACGTTAGTAGGTGAATTCGGTGACAACCGGCCAGGCGCTGCTTCCGCCGCTAGAAGAAAGATCAAAGTTGACCCAATGACGGAAAACTCTGTTTGGTGTTAACGGGCTACTACCGCTACCACCCTCTGTACCTGGGCAAACCCAAGGTAATTGGTTCATCGGATCTGTGTTGATCCCATAAGGTCCAGTTGACGAGGACTGTCCAGCACAGCTCCAAGCGTACTTCTGATATTCGGTGTTATTTGGCTGTATCGGATGTTGTGGATGGTTAAATTGAAATGACCCAACAGGATAATTAAAAAGTGGGTGCCAAGTTGAAGGACCAAAGTATTCATACGTCCAAGCCGAGTAATGCATGAAGTCGTTAGGGCTTAGGTTATTAATGACATTCATGCCGTACTGTGGGCTACCGACACAACTATTCGTTGCCGAACAATGTGTATAGGGTGTCCACTCTATTATTGCCCTTAACATCATACCCACCACCTGACACTGAAGCGTCCTATCAACTCTAAGTGTAGGAGGTACTGTTAATGGGAAGACGTCATTAAGTCGGGCGTTCATCTTGGTTACCATCTCGCTACAATTACGAATAATCGCTGGGTTTGTATTGGGTAGCTCGTCGCCATAAGCCTCAATTTTCCAAGTTGAGCCGGCCGGTTCACCGGCCAGAACAATACCATTGGCACCTTCGTCGCTGTCGCGCAGATACTGCCCATTCTTAAAGATTTTGTACCGATTTGCTTCAACGCCGTTTTTGCACACCTTATCCCAGCTAAAGAATATGAGCGCTTCCCGCTCTTCGCCCTCAGCATCTTTTTGTATGTTCGCAAAATTCCCCTCCGTACAATCGGGCTCTTGGTAAGGTGTGAGAGCAACAGGTATGGCTCCGTACGCGGACTCACCACCGACGCGGTCAAAGATCAAAACACGGATATCGTATTCCATCTCCCTTTGGAAGAGGTTACTTACCATCGACCAAGAGTACTGTTCAACCTCGTCACCTGAACCATCAGGTGCAAAAAGTCCCAAGACAACCCACTCTTCAGAGTTCTTTAGCTTGGCCTCGAAGCGAGCACCGCACGCACAGCGATCTTCGAAAGGTATAGTTGCGATTATAGACGCCTTGACGCCATCTTCGGGCTCTTCACCTGCTTCGCCTGCTCGAAAATCCACTTCGACTATTGGGGTAGGGATCTCGTTGGCACCCTGGCCGGCCTGAGACAGCGCAGAGTTGGTTGTAAGACTTAGAAGACCGCTACAAACCAATAAAGCAGCCGCTACTCTTATTACAAATTGTTGGGTTGTTTTCATAGTTAATACGCCGAATCTATTAGTCTGTAGATCCTGTCAAAATCGTTTGCTTCCGCCTGTCCGACAATCCACTTAATTACCGAGTTCTGTCCGCCGAGTCGGATTTCGTGGTCTTTGGCTAATCCGCCCAAAATTGTTGTCTCAAATTGTGTATAAACCAACCCACCCTGCGCTCCAGGTTCGCGCTCGACGACTTCGTAGAGGAGGGACTCAATCTTCTTATCCGCTTCGATACCAGCCCGGACCGGATCAAATCTGTTTTCCTTAACGTACTTTCGAACAAGCATTTCGCGATACCTGACGGCAATCTTCTGTTCGGCGGTATAGGCTACGATCTTGGAAGTAGGCACAAACTTACGTGCCATATACTCACCGAATCCTTCTTCGAGGACTTTCTGCCCCAGCTTCTTACTGCCACTAAACTTTGTAAACGAATTCTGCATAAGGTGGTGGTTAAACTCGTGAATCCATGTATGCCGAACTATATTCTGAATCTCTGCTTGAGTGAGATGGTTTCTCCGAGCAAACACATAAATCGCATCTTCGTTTAAGGCAGTTGTGTTCACCCCAGAACGAATATCGGGGACAGCAAGCCCAAAAGTCTTGGTATCAGCGAACCTGAAGCTGCCACTCAAAATAGTTATCATCTGCCCCATATCTTTTGCACTTACTACATCTAGGTCGCTGATTGCGGCATAAATACGGCTTTCCATTACCTCTCTTGCGCTTCCCCGGATAGTTGTACCCGTTAGAATATCGGCCGCTCCTTCCGTTGCTTCATGCAATGCCAACTCAACCCACGCCTTGCCGTTCATTCCGCCCAAGATTCGGGCAGTATTTGAGTTGGAAAAAATTCGTGCCCGAGAGAACATCGCGGTCAAATCGATCCTCACTTCCCTTCTAAACAACGGCGTAACTAATGTTGCAATCTGCGTCCCAATTCTCGTTTTCTGAATCACGAATCCGAGCGCTAATGGACGAGCCACCCGAGTTGCCGCAAGTTTAGTTATCGCACCGGCGCCGATCTTCATGGCAATAGTTTCAGGACCAATCGGCGAGACAATGAGGGCAGCTTCAAGAACCGCTCTGTTGATCGGAGCATTAATCTCTGCGTTTTCCCTTCCCCTCCACTCAATGTAGACCTTACTCGCAGAACGAATGCGCTCCCTTTCCAGCTTATTAAAGAGATTGCTGGATCGGCGCTGTTTGATATCCGGCCAGAACTGATCGTAAAGCGTATCTAGCTGCTGAGCCGACCAGCACGATTTGAAGTAAATAATTTCTGCGCCGTGCTCGCTATACGACGGATTACTGTGACATTTGTCGAAAGCCTTCTGAATAAAGACTCCCCAAGTGATAGCGTACTGCTCTATTGACGTGATTCTCACCCACTTCTTGGGTTGGTCTTTAGGCTTCTTTTCGCTCAGCGCCAGCTCGAGGCAAAGATTACTGATTTGTGCATGGGCTGTCTTAGTGCCAAAAAATCCAGACTTATCATCGCCCCCGTCCTCACAGTAGGGCTCGACCCATTCCAGCCACGTCCAAGCTCCCTCGGGACCCATTTCAATCCGCTCAACGAGATCCTTAAGCCGCTGTTCGGCCGTCCATGCGAAAAGAAATTCCTGTCGAGCCGCGACCGTGAGCAACCGAAAGTAGCCGTTGCCCGCCAGCTCGGTGAGGAGAGACAACGCTTCTTGGTCAGAAACTTCGGAAAAAGGGATCGCTTCGATCGCTTGATAGAACCGTTCCATGGTCACGTGCTCGACATAGCCTAAACCAGCTTCTTCAGTGCTATCGTCAATTGCACGAAAGTCCCGACCTTGTTGCCAAAGGAAAAGGCCACCGACAGCAGCCAGAACGACAATAGTAGACACTGTTGTCCTTCGACGTGAGGCGAAAAAGTTGCGCATTCGCCATCGCAGCAAATTGAACTCACCACTAAACCAGTCCAGTACCCCTCTCATTTCATTAATCAAGCCAGATCGCTACAGATAAGTAAAGTAGTATAATATGGTTAATGGATCACACAAATATCACCACTGCGTTCGAACTACCCGGCAAAAAGATTAAGGATAATCTTGGCATGGTCCGCGGCGTCACCGTTCGGTCACGATCGGTCTTTGGCACGCTCGGTGGATCATTGCAGACGATTCTCGGCGGCAATATTAGTCTGTTTACCGAGCTGTGCGAAAAAACACGGCAAGAAGCTTACGAGATTATGGTACGCCACGCCGAGGAACTTGGCGCCAACGGTATTATCGCCGTCAAATACGACGCCAACGATGTGATGCAAGGTGTAACAGAAGTGTTGTGCTACGGCACAGCCGTAATTGTTGAATAAGGAGGCAGATGAACGAAGTAAAAGAAATAAACATAAACGTCCCCAAGAAAGCGATCGTCATTAATAAATATGCCGAAAACGGCGGCAACTGGCTCTGGTTTGTCGGTTTTATCGGCGCCGTTGTGTATTACTGGCAGAGTGCAGCTGGCTTTGGCGAATACGTCGTTGGATTCCTGAAAGCTCTGGTGTGGCCAGCCTATATGGTCTACGACCTTTTCAAGTTTCTAGGCGCCAATTAGCTGCCTCCAAGTCATTGATCCTCAGCTGATCGAGTGGTAAGCTCTCAAAGCTGTGGAACTTATCGCCCCGATACCAAAATATCGCGGTGACTCCACCGCGTACTATCACAACCTCCTTGAACACGCTCTGATGCAGCTGGACCGATGCAGCAATGACTATCGACCGCTATCGTTCGTTTGTCACCCACTCTCCGGTCCCGACTTCGCCACTGAGCGACGCAACATTGCCCGTCTTTCGACAATTCTCGATTACATGACAGCGTTTACTGACACGAGGTGTATCCACCAAGTGCCGTACTTCGCTCGACTGCTCGAGGACGATCCGCGAGACTTTCAGACGAAGTTTGCCGTCTTCTACAACGGCCTGATTCGACGCTGCCGCCAAGTGCTTGCCGCACCAGGCTGGGAACAGTCATCGGGATGCAAGGAAGAAGTCGCCTACGCACGCAAGATCGGCAAGCCCGTTTATCTTCTAACGCTGCCCACGGCAGAATTCGAAGAAGATGAGCTCGATCACTTCGACGAAAGCAACCTATGGAAGCTCGTCCTGATGTGCAGCGGCCGGGAGGGTATCGACCCGATTAACCGGCCGCGAGAATCGTGGCGTCAGCATGTTCAAGCACTTCCCAACTGAGGGCCGGATCCAATCCGCGCCCTCTTTTGCTATCTAACTAGTCTTCTCTGTCTTTAAAAACGCCGCTGCAAATATCCGGGTAGTCTTTCTTGAACTCGCTATCGGCGGGGACGCTCGCCCAAATCGCTTCAATGCGGCGCCTTGATTCGGCGTCAAAGTAGCCCATCGGACAGAGTCGGTCGATTAAGAGCGACGCCGAAGCTAGCTCCCAGTGAATCTGGCCAGAGCCGTCTTCTTTGGTCGGCGCACCCATGAGTAGCTCCTTCCGACCGGTGTAGCCGAGAAGCTGGCCTTTTTTGATTTTGGCAAAGCGCTTTATACCAGGCTCGATCGTGTTCAGTTCCTTATATTCAATCTTGTAGAATCCTGAATAGGTTGTGACATCGATCGACCCAGCTTCCGTTTTTCCGGCCATAAAAATCCAGCCGTCGGCCGAAGCGATAATCGGCGTTACTCCCATAAAGCCAAAGTCGATGCCTGGGTGACCGTTGGGATTACCATTTTCGGCCGTGTGTTCGATCTTCTCACCCATTGGTATAAGACGAACTGTCGAGTCTGATTCCGGTGGAAACGGTAATGAAATTTCGATGTGGTCATGCGGTAAGTACGCCCACGGCTGGAACAAAAAGAGTGCCAGTAGTAATACCACAGCCCCAACAACCAGACCGAACCATTTGAGAACTTTCATCGATAGAGTCAGCGTGACAAAACTTAAGGTAAATGAAAAGCGGGCGGTGATTTCTCACTGCCCGCTCCCGGTTTCGTATGACTTTCGCACGAAGACGCGGTAGGTCGTTATGCTGGCCATGATGACCGGCACGATTGTTCCGCAAAGTGCGAAGGCCTTTGCCAATCCTTCCATCGCCAGGAACGCGCTGCCCCAGCTCAGAAACACAAAGGTGTTAGCCGAGATCTGTAGGTACGCCGCTTTGACGGGATTGCGCAGCCATTTTGTGAAGTGAATCAGGACGAAGCACGTAAATCCGGTGGTGCCGGATACGATCATCCAAAATACGTTATTGCTCAAAAACTAACCTCCGAAACAGGCCGGATTGTACCACGCCGAACCTGTAAAGTCAATGAGATACACTTGGAATTGCATAAAGAAAAGAGCCACTTTCGCGGCTCAATTTCTTACTCTTCCTTTTTTTCTTCAGCAGGCGGTGCTTCCTCTGTCTTTGATTCTTCGGCAGGAGCAGCTTGTTCGTACATCGCCGCACCGATCTTTTGGAGCAGTTCGCTCAACTTGTCGGATTCGGCTTTGATTTTGTCTTTGTCGTCGCCGTGCATCACAGCTTTTAGGGCCGTAACGGCGTCTTCGACTTCGCGTTTATCTTCTGGCTTCACCTTGTCACCAGCATCGGTCATGGTTTTGTCGGCTAAGTGAACCATATTTTCGGCTTTGTTGCGCTCTTCGACAAGCTCTTTCTTCTTGGCGTCGTCGGCCGCGTGGGCTTCGGCTTCGGCGCGCATGCGCTCGACTTCTTCTTTAGATAAGCCGGACGAGTCGGTGATGGTGATATTTTGCTCTTTGCCGGTCGCTTTGTCCTTGGCGGAAACGCTCAGGATGCCGTTGGCGTCGATATCAAACGAGACTTCAATCTGGGGCACACGTGCCGGTGCTGGCGGAATGCCATCCAAGTGGAAGGTACCGATCGAGCGGTTGTCGGCGGCCATTGGTCGCTCGCCCTGGAGGACGTGAATTTCAACGGACGGCTGATTATCGGCCGCGGTCGAGTACACTTTGGTCGCTTTTTTCGGAATGGTGGTGTTGCGTTCGATCACAATATCAAACACGCCACCCATAGTTTCGAGTCCGAGCGAAAGCGGGGTAACGTCGAGCAAGAGAATATCTTTGACGTCACCAGACAGGACTCCGCCCTGGAGCGCCGCGCCTAGCGCGACGGCTTCGTCGGGGTTAACACCCTTGGACGGCTCTTTGCCGAACACGTCTTTGACCAGCTGCTGAATCATCGGCATGCGAGTCATACCACCAACCAGAATTACTTCGTCGATGGCGTTCTTGTCGAGCTTGGCGTCTTTGATCGCGGCTTCGCAGATCGGAATAGTTTTCTTAATGAGGTCACCAACCAAGTTTTCGAGCTTGGAACGCGAGACCGACATAACCAAGTTCTTTGGGCCAT
>CAYGDK010000036.1:0-4557 GCA_964348645.1 uncultured Candidatus Saccharibacteria bacterium
CGGAAAACGTCTTCGAACTCCTTCATTACTTGACCCTGAACCTTCACCGCTAACTGATAATAGGCATCGTAATGCCCAACCGACAACGCAAACGTACCGATCAGAATCCGACGCTTTACCTCTGGGCCAAAGAAGGCCCGGGTATTTCGGTAACGATCCAGAAGATTTTCCGCTGACTCGCTCCGCCGAAAACGAATTCCATCATTTCGAGCCAGGTTGGCCGACGCTTCGGCGGGCAAGATAATGCAGTAGGCGTTAAGCGCATGAGGAGAAGTCGGCATCGAAACATCAGTAACGGTCGCGCCTTTGGCCTGTAGCCAATCAACGAACGACTGGTTAGCCTTCTTTACTTCATGGTCAATTTCTAACTCCCATAATTCTTTCGGTAAACCGACTCGAAGTTTGCCAAAATCAATCTCGGTCGGCTCGTACTGATAGGAAATCGTTGTCTGGTCGAGCGGATCTTGGCCAGAAATAACTGAAAAAACTTTTTCGACGTCCTCGGCCGAGCGGCCGATCGGTCCGATAACGTCAAAAGACGAAGCGAGCGCGACAAGACCATAACGAGAAACAGATCCGTACGTCGGCTTGAACCCTGTTACGCCGCAGAACGCGGCTGGCTGACGGATTGAACCGCCGGTATCACTACCAAGCGCCACATCACACAACCCAGCAGCAACGGCGGCGGCTGAGCCGCCCGACGAGCCACCAGCCACTCGTGATTGATCCCACGGGTTTTTGGTTACGCCAAAGGCCGAGTTCTCCGTACTGGAGCCCATGGCGGCATCGTCAAGGTTGGTTTTGCCAACAAATTTGATACCACTCTCACGGAGTCGTTTAATAACGGTCGCATCATACGGCGCAATATAGCCTTCGAGTATTTTTGAAGCAGCGGTGACCGGCCAATCTTTAACTGAAATATTATCTTTAATTGCCAATTGTAAGGCATCTAGAGCGCCTGAACCGTTATCGATCTGTGCTAAATCCGGGTGCAAGAAAGCATTAAGCGTGTCACGCATTTTCAGCCTCCCCGAACACGGCTGGAACAACTACCTGATCGTCACGAAATTCTGGAGCGAGCGCCTTAATCTGATCAAGTGATAGATTCTCACTTGACGGCACATCGTCTCGCAAGTCGTTCAGAGCCACCACCTGTTTTGTTGGTACTTGTGCGTCTAGTCGGACAGATTGCAGTTCTTCAACAAACTGAAGAATGACCGGTAGCTCGTGAGAGAACTTTTCCTTTTCTTTGGCCGAAAGACTTAAGCGCGCCAAAGCAGCAAGGTGATCAATGTCGGCTTCGGAAAAGTCAGTCATATCTGGTGTGAGTATACCAATCCGACCACCGTCACTCAACCAGAGATCATTTTCCGGAAATCTGCCTCGCTGACAATCGTCACTCCAAGAGTACGAGCCTTATCTGCTTTTGAGCCGGCGTTAGCGCCAACCACAACTAGGCTAGTATTTTTCGAGACTGAGTCGTTAACATCAGCGCCGTTATTTCGAGCTAGCTCCTGAGCCTCTTGGCGCGTCATCGTTTCGAGCGTGCCAGTGAAGACAATCGATCGACCTGATAGTTTGCCGCTTTTTTTCAGAGGGGCGACGATCGATAATTCTTTTTTTAATTCGGATAATAATTGCTGGTGAGCTGGCAGGGCAAAATACTCTACAATTGCCTTGGCAACAACGGGACCGACATCCGGAACACTCGTTAGTTCCTCCCCTGACGCGCCCTCAACACGCTCAAAGGAGCCAAAGTGGCTTGCCAGTGCTTCAGCCGTTTCTACACCAACGTGCCTTATGCCGAGCGCGTAAATGAATCGCGAAAGCGCCACCTGGCGACGAGCGTTAATGGCAGCGACGATGTTCTTGGCTGAAAGCTCGCCAAATCGTTCGAGGCCGATAATGTTCTCTTCCTTTAGTCGAAAGAGGTCCGCTTGCGTTCGGATAAGCCCGGCGTCATAAAATGCGTCAATTACTTTTGGACCGACGCCGTTAACATCTAGTGCCGCTCGACTGGTGAAGTGCCGCAATTGTAACAGGTGCGAACCGTAGCACTCTTTGTTGGTGCAACGATACGCCGCCTCATCCGCCTGACGGGCAACCGGCGACCCGCAGATGGGACAGGTACGTGGAAAGTGAAACCGCTTCTCCTTGCCCGTCCGCAGCTCTACTACTGGGCCAACAACCTCGGGAATAATATCGCCCGCCTTACGAACTATGATCGTATCGCCGATCAATATGCCTTTACGCTTAATTTCATCCTCATTGTGCAATGTAGCGCGTTTAACGGTAGTGCCAGCGAGCAGTACCGGCTCAAGTTCGGCGACTGGTGTTAATGTTCCTGTTCGGCCAACCTGAATTGTGATGTCCTTGAGCTTGGTTGTTGCTTCTTCGGCCGCCCACTTAAAGGCTAGCGCCGCGCGCGGCGCGTTACCAACCGTGCCGAGGCGATCAAATTTTGGTCGGCTATTTACTGTGACCACCACGCCGTCAACCTGAAACGGCAAGCTCTGTCGATCACGAAGCAACTCTTCCCACCTGGAAATGACCGCTTCAGCTGTGGCCACTGTCTTAGCCCGTTCGTCAGTCACAAACCCAAGCCGATCGAGTAGCGTGTGCTCTTGGCTGTGCGTATCAGTCTGAACACCCCTCATGCCGTAAGCCATAAATGCCAGTGGCCTAGCAGCGGTTAGATTTGGGTCCAACTGACGCACTGCACCGGCCGAAGCGTTACGCGGATTAGCAAATAGCGGCAGACCAGACGCTTGACGCTCGGCGTTCATCGCCGCAAATTCTGCCAACGGCATGTAAATTTCTCCCCTGACCTCCAACTCACGCGGTAGTTCTTTTAAGATTGGAATTTGCACGGGTATAGATTTGATCGTCAGGGCGTTACGAGTAACATCTTCGCCAACTTGTCCGTCGCCGCGCGTGGCCGCCCGAATTAGTACACCGTCGTGGTAGTGCAGTGAGATAGCCAGACCGTCGACTTTTAGTTCCGTGAAAAACTGCCCGAGCGGTTCACCGAGCAACTTCGAAATTCGCTCCGCCCAAGCTAAAAAGTCCGGCGCCGTTTTAACGTCAGCAAGCGACAGCATCGCCTCGTTGTGAGTTACTTTGGCGAACTTTGCAGATACCGTCCCACCAACACGCTCGTTAACCAGTGCTGGGTCAACTTGGCCAGGAAACTCCTTAGCCAAACGCCTCAATTCATCAACTAGCGAGTCATAAACAGCGTCAGTTACGCTTGGCGTGTCTTGGTCGTAGTATTCGGCCCTTAGCCGTTCGATCAATTGTTCAAGCTTCTTGATTCGGTCAGTTGGCACACCGACGGCCATTTAGAGCATTCCGCGCAATTTACTGACACGATCGGGTATTGGCGGATGGGTCGAGAAAACGGTTGCCAGCCAAGAACGTGACCGGTTTTCCTTAACTCCGAATGGCTCGTTGATAAATAAGTGCGCCGTTGCCCGGTTCGCGCCGTTCATTGGTCGTTCGTAGTGTTCAATTTTTTCCAGAGCAGCAGCCAGTCCCTCGGGAAAACGCGTCAGCATTGAGCCGGTAGCGTCAGCTAAGTATTCACGTTTTCTGGAGATAGCTAGCTGAATTAGTTGCGCGAAGAGCGGCGCCAAAATGGCAAACGCAATCGCGATCAGCATCACCACACCGCTCGATTTATTGTCATTATCATCTCGACTCCGCCAAAACCAGGAACGCATCAGCATGTCACTCACCAGCACAATTGCGCCAACAAGGGTAACCGCCACGGTCATTACCAATATGTCTCGGTTGCCGACGTGAGCCAATTCGTGCGCTAGCACGCCTTCAAGCTCACGCTTCTCGAGTATCTCGAGTAAGCCGGTCGTCACCGCAATCGCAGCGTGGTTTGGATCTCGGCCAGTCGCGAATGCGTTCGGAGAAGGGTCATTGATCACGTAAAGTCGGGGCTTTGGTAAGCCGGCGGTGATAGCCAGGTTTTCAACTAATCGATGTAAATCTCCGTACTCCGCTTTCGATGCTTCTTTAGCATGGGCTGTAGCAAGCGCGATTGAGTCCGCGAAGTAGTAGCTGACCCAACTTTGAACAACGGCAATGCCAACCGCTATGTAGAGAATAGTTGTGTCGTTATAGAGGTAGGAGAGCGCCCAACCGATCCCGATCATCAAGATCGAGAAAATAAAGAACATATAAAACGTTCGACGTTTGTTAGCCGCTATTTCCTTATACATAAGCGTATATTAGGCGATCTAACCCTAGCTGGCCACCCACTTAAAAGGCGACTTTGACGTTTTGTTTTTCAGACTCAGCAGCTTCGAAGAATTCGCGCTTCTGGGCACCCACCATGCCGGCGATCATATTGGTTGGGAAGGTTTCAATCTTTATATTGAGGTCGCGGACGTTCGTGTTATAGAACCGCCTGGATGCTTGAATCTTGTCTTCTGTATCCGTTAGCTCAGTTTGTAATTGAGCAAAGTTGGCCGAAGACTTGAGGTCGGGATAAGCTTCCGTGACAGCAAATAAGCTCTTGAGTGTGTCGCTCAGCATATTCTCTGC
>CAYGDK010000036.1:4657-6719 GCA_964348645.1 uncultured Candidatus Saccharibacteria bacterium
ATTACTCCAATAACGATCCAAAGTGTTGTTGTCATGATGGCTTAACTTTACCTTGCCCGTTAGGGAGTCTGCAAGGTTTCAATGGTTTTTTTATCCAAGAATGGTACAGCCGCCTCTATCCCCGTCCGTGAGCCGCGAAGCGACATGATAAGCATGATTAGTAGCGTCAGGATTCCCACGGCAGCCAGTCCGAGTAAAATCAGCATTGGGGTGCGCAAAACGCTCAGTGGGCCAGTTTTGGCCTGAATGACTTCTTCGGCTTCCGCCACAGTAATTAACGCCCCCTGTGTGTCCATTTTGAGCAGCCCCCAGCTGCGAAAAAGTGAGTGAATACGAACATAAGCCTATTATGCCGCAATTTTTATGTGTCAGTAAGGTGTTCTTATCGAGCCAGCTCGAGGGCTTTGTCGAGGATCGGATCAGCCGTCTCGGTACGCTCACCGTCAACTTTAGTATCTGGCTCAATTCCGACTTTGTTTACTACATTACCCTTGGGCGTCAGCCATTCAGCAATCGTTAATCGCAAAGCCGCGCCGCCACCAAGCGGGATGATGTCCTGAACCGAACCTTTGCCGTAAGACTTTTGGCCGATTATCTTGGCCCGACCGTAATCCTTCAATGCCCCCGCCAGTATTTCCGATGCCGATGCCGATCCGGCGTTTGTGAGGACAAAGAGCTTTGTCTCAGGGAAAACTGGGACACCTTCGGTCTTAATCTCTTCCTGCGGTTTGGTTTTAAACTTCTGGATCGTCACTACCGACGCCGGCGGCAAGAACGCAGCGGCCAATGGGGCGACGTCGTTCAGGTAACCACCGGGGTTGTTGCGCAGATCAAGCACAATTGCCGTCGGTGATTTTTCTTTAAGGCCCGCCACCGCTGCCGCAAAGAGGGCAACGGTATCATCGCCAAACTGGCTAACTTCGATATAGCCAACCGTGCCGATCATCTTCCAGGTAACGCTCGGAACCAAAATTGCGCTCCTAGTGATTTTCATCACGATGGGGTCACTGACACTGGTACGGTAGACCGTCAATTCGACTTCCGTTCCCTCTTTACCCCGAATCTTGTCCACTGCCTGATCGAGACTCATGTTTTCAGTAGACTCGCCGTTGATTTTAATAATGATATCGTTCGGCTTTAGGCCAGCGCGCTCCGCCGGCGAATCTGTCAACGGCGAAACAACCGTGACGTTACCGTTTTTGTCCTCAAGCCGCGCGCCGATTCCTTCGAACTCACCGCTGAGTTCTTGTGTCAGGTTGCTCCGCTCTTCTTTGGTCAGATACCCGCTGAATGGATCGCCAAGGCTCTCAACCAACCCCCGAGTCGCCCCTTCCACGGCTTTCTTCTTGTCGATCGTGCCAACATGCTCTTGGTCAATTAAGGAGTAAACCTGCCAAAACTCGTTGAGGTTCAACTCAACACGACTAAGCTGATAACCAGCGCCGGAAACAAAACCGGCTGCGAAAACCAGGACCAAACAGAGTATTAAGAAAAACCGACGACCAGTCCGACGGCTACGAACGCTCGACTCCTCCGTCTTTTTTATCTCCATTAGTCATTTCTATCAGTAATTGCTCGGCGGGAACAGTCTCGATGACTGCTCCACCAAGAAGTGTTTCTCCTTGATAAAAGACAATTGATTGACCAGCCGTTAGAGCCCGGACAGGCTCACTTAGCCGCACTTCTAGCGAGCCGTCGGCTCCAGGAGCGACAGTGGCACCAACATCACTCTGTCGATAGCGCGTCTTAACTGAAAGCTGAATCGGTAACTCAACTTGAGCAAGCCAGTTTGGCGAGGTTGCCACTAGTTTGTCGCTATAAGTTTCGGCGTCAGTACCGACGATTAGTCGGTTATTCTTGATGTCTTTAGCCAGAACAAACAGTGGCGGTACGTCGCCAGTCCAATCAACAACCCCGGCGCCCAACCTCTGACCGATAGTGTACAGCTGCACGCCCTGATGCTGACCGATAACCCTGCCGTCTTTTAAGATGGCTTCACCTGGAGTGGGTCGCAATTTACTAGCAATAAACTGCCGGACTTTCAGTGGCCCGATAAAGCAAA
>CAYGDK010000037.1:0-6678 GCA_964348645.1 uncultured Candidatus Saccharibacteria bacterium
GTGCTCGCGCAGGCGCAACTGCCGAATCGGTCCCTCGCCCTGCGAGCCGCTCATTTTGCGCCGACCGAAGAAGCGGTTGCCGCTGCGATACAACTACTCGGCTACGAGGAACTATTTATTGTTTGTTTGGCGGCGCTAAAGGCAAAAAGAATGCGTCAGCAACAGCACGCGAACGTCCAGATATTGAGCCGTACAAACTTAGAACAAACCATAAACTACTTCTCCTATCCGCTCACTGCCAGCCAAAAAGGCGCAATAACTGAAATCGCCGAAGACCTAAGCAAGCCTTTTCCGATGAACCGCCTACTCTACGGAGAGGTGGGCAGCGGTAAAACGGCCGTTGGCCTTGTTGCCTCAGCGCTCGTTGCTGCGCAAAAAATGAAAGTTCTATGGCTCTCTCCAACAGTAACACTCGCCAATCAACAAGGAGCAATAACTTCCGAATTTGCTTCGAATCTTGGCCTGAAGACAGCCCTAGTCACCTCAGCCACTAAACAAAATCCAGACAGTGCCAATATTATTATTGGCACTCACGCACTGCTTCATACAAAAACTATCGGCAACGTGGGTCTAGTAATAATTGACGAGCAACAGCGTTTTGGCGTCGAACAGCGTAACAGTCTACTTGATCGCTACCCCGGCACCCACTTACTAATGCTCAGCGCCACACCGATACCACGCACGCTCGCCCATACACTGTTTGGTCACTTAGAAATAAGCTACCTCACCGAAAAACCGGGCCATCAACAGCCGATTGTAACGCGGATATTTCGCGAAATGGGTCGTACCAAAGTTGAAGAGCATATTCAGAAACGCATCGCAGCTGGTCAGCCCGGCTTTGTCATCTGCCCGTTGATCGAAGAGCAGACGACGAACGACGGAACTATTTTCGAGCAAGAACGCAAAGCTGTCATGAGCGAATACAAACGAATCAAAAAAGTATTTCCATCCGCGCGGGTTGGGTTAATTCATGGAAAATTATCTGCCCCGGAAAAGGAGCAAGCAATGACACAGTTCCACACAGGCGCCCTTGATGTCCTTGTCGCCACCAGCGTTGTCGAAGTTGGTATCGATAA
This sequence comes from uncultured Candidatus Saccharibacteria bacterium, assembly GCA_964348645.1. Taxonomy (GTDB): domain Bacteria; phylum Patescibacteriota; class UBA1384; order 2-12-FULL-50-11; family 2-12-FULL-50-11. The sequence goes on from CAYGDK010000037.1 coordinate 1,077, forward strand.
CCCAAATGCAACTTGGATCCTCGTTGAAGAAGCTGATCGGTTTGGCCTGTCGCAGCTTCATCAACTTCGCGGACGAGTTGGTCGGGGCGACCGACCATCTGTCTGCTTCCTACACAACTCACTTTCAACCGAACGTGCCACCGAGCGTCTTAACGCCCTGGTTGGCGCTAAGAGCGGGCTTGAGATTGCCGAGCTAGACCTGGCCCTCCGTGGGCCGGGTGATATTGCTGGTCACGACCAAAGCGGCTTGCCTGGGGTCCGCTACGCCGATCTTGGTAACGCCAAGCTGGTCAGAGAAGTTTATCGGCAGGCAGAAAAGTTTGTTGGCAAGGAGAAAATCGCAGCGTATCCTAATCTTGAACGCGCCGTTCGGCGTCTAACAAAAGATGGACTTGCCGCAACTTGAGCAGGAATTTACGCACAGATTCGGCTGGGCGATCACACTCGCTTTAGTCGCTGGCTCTGCATTCCTAATCGGCCAGTCGTATCAGCCAAAGAATCAACCGACGACGGAAAACAATTCACAGAGCATTCCGGTCAGTACGGCGCCGGCGATTCAGGAAATACAGCAGGCGCTTTCGGCTGGCGAGCAAGTTGAATCCTCACCCGACATAACCGATTCCGGAACTGGCTTAGTTAATATTAATTCAGCCACCCTGGCGGAACTCGATACCCTCGCCGGGATCGGTCCAGCCAAAGCGCAAGCCATTATCGACTACCGGACGCAAAATGGGCCGTTCGTCCGGATCGAAGATCTGCTCAACGTTAGCGGCATCGGGCCAAAGACGTTAGAGCAAATGCGTGCCCAGCTCACGCTATAGCGCTGCATTATTGCTCAGTATTTGGTAAAATTCACAGGTGTATTAGCCGGAGTGGCGAAATCACGCATGTTTGCGCGTTTCTTACTCCGGTGCATCAATTGCCGGAGTGGCGAAATGGCAGACGCACCAGCTTTAGGAGCTGGCGCCCGTAAGGGTGTGGAGGTTCAAGTCCTCTCTCCGGCACAAAAATAGGCCCTGTATCCGTTGATTATTACAAACGAGCCAGCTAGACTGGACGCGAGTTTGTCGCACGGATGCGACTAACACGAATCTTACAGTCAAGGAAACACCATGAAACTTCTCCGACCTCGGAAGGCGTCGACCGCCTTAGAGCTCTTCAATCAAACCGAAGATCTCGTCTTTGCAGTAAACGCGCAAGGGATTGTTCGCGGCAGCTGCAACCCAGCCGCCTTGGACGCTCTCCAGCGCCTCGACTCGATTTTTCCCAAAGGTGGCATCGGCGTCCTGCGTCGATGCATCCAAAGAGGGTCGCAGACCGTTGAGGGTCAGCTCGGCGATAAGCCGGCGATCTGGAAATCCGTTCACGTTGAAAGAACGGATCAGGTCTTAGTCGTCTGCTCAACGGAGCTTGGGCGACTAAGACTGGAGGCGTCAACCGACGTCCTGACCGGATTGGCCAACAAACGCCAGTTCCTTCAGGATCTGTCTCACCACCTCGCCAGGACGAGCCTAACTGCTCTTCTTCTGATCGATATCGATCACTTCAAGAGATTCAACGACCATTACGGCCACGAAGCAGGGGACACAGTCCTATCTGCTGTAGGCCAAGTGATCGCCAAGAACACTCGAGCCGAAGACCGATCGTATCGCTACGGTGGCGAAGAGCTGGCCATCCGAATGGAGGGCTTGATCGACAACACCGAGTTCAGTCGGGCCGTTGCCCGCTCTCGTGCCGAAGCAATTCGTGCCGGGGTCGAGCAATTGACGTTCGATGAGATTAGAGAGCCGCTGACTGTTTCGGTCGGAATCACGCTCTACCAAAGCGGCAACGATTCGACTCGAAGAGTGTCCGAAGCCGATCGGGCGTTGTATTACGCCAAGGATCAGGGCCGGAATCGCGTCGTTTTCTTCGATGAAGTCCCAGTCAGCTGGGTGCCGCCTGGCCAGACAACGGCCAACGCCATCCAGTCCACAACCAGCCCGGCTTAACCAGCCGGGCTAAAAAATAGCCAAATTTCGCTAAAACAGGAGTATAGTATCCCCATAGTTCGCGTTTAGGAGCACACATGGAAAGCCAAAACCTCGCGTCCGCGGGTGGCAAGACAGCTACCCCATTCGTCCCTTATGATCCCAGCAGGTGCCTAACCGATGAGGAACTTTGGCAGAATGCCGGAGGCCACCTCAGGGATCCCAGGATCCAAGAGCATCTTGCAGCCTGTGAAGACTGTCGAATGCGGCAGCAGTATGTTCCCCAGGGATAACCTGCCACCTTCGACCACCAGCCCGGCCTAACAAGCCGGGCTAAAACTTGCCCCTAAACGATTGATTTTCAAGATAGAATAAGGCAGAATTCGCACACGTTCGAGTCGAACACTACATCTATGGCTACAGAAACAGAAAACCCTTCATCGTCGGTTACGTGGCTTACAGAGCCCGTCACTGCATCCGATATTCTGGTTGCAGCCGCGAATTTCCGCGACAGCAACCCACTCCACAGCTGCCAATCGGCCGCCAAGCGAAAGTTTGGCGAAGACGCAACTGGTATCGTCGCACCCGGAGCGCAGATCCTCGGCCTTGTCGGCGGCATGCTGACATCGATCTACGGAGAAGACACGGTGGCGCACGAGCTGAGCAATGTTAAGCTCAGTCGCTGCATTTGTCCAGGTGACTTTCTGGGCATTTCGATAGAGGAAACCTTCGATCAAACACGTAGCTGGAATCGTTACGTTCACATGAACGTCACAATCCTGCGACGAAGAGGAGAAGAGATCCTGCCGATCTGCCGGAAGCACCCGGTCTATGTCGAGATCGTCTGCCCTGAAAAGCAGGCTGGTTCCGACTGAATCTTGCCCGGAAGCGAGCGGTGGATGACCTTGAGTCGTCCACCGCTTTTTCTTATCTCTTAATTTCGCTAAAATACGTCAGTACGTAACAGTAGCAATAAGCCGAAGTAGCTCAGTGGTAGAGCACGCGCCTGAAGAGCGTGGTGTCGTCAGTTCGATTCTGACCTTCGGCACAGAGCCGCATTGCGGCGAAGTGACGAAGGTCAGAACACGAGCGAAGCTGATGATTCTGACCAGCACTTCTGCCGAGCGGAACTAAATCCATGACCGAATTATTTACTTCACGCCTAGCTACTATTCAGACATTTTTAGCGACCCAAGATTTCCCAACCCGTGACTGGCTCAAGATTTTTTCTTGGTCATATTGGACCGAAGGCAATATCAGTAGCTTTACTCCGTATTACGCATTTGGCTTTGCCAGCCTAATCGTCGCGCTCATTGCGTTGGAGGTTTGGCGGCGGCGACTTAAAAAACTCCATCAAGCAACACCGATCTACGGCACACCGCTCGTTCAAATATCCAACCTCTTCTATTTCCTACTCCTTATGGTGCCGACATATTGGTTCTTCCGGGTTCAGCAAATTAGCTACCTCTCTAGTCGCCTCGTCATGGGACTAACAGCATTAATCGCGATCGGTTGGCTGATTTGGATTGTCGTTATCCTGAAGCGCCGCCTCCCGTTGCAGCGCCGTTCCTACCTTGAAAAAGAGCGGTTTTTCAGGTATCTTCCTACTAACAGCGCCTCCGACTCTGTTCAGACGCGCAAGAAAGGAAATAAGAAATAATAATGTCAAAAACTTCTGCTGGTCCGCAAACTATGGCCGAGCTCGTCGAGCTTATGGGCGATGCGCTCATTCCGTTCGATCAGGGCGACGTTGTTGAGGTGACGGTTCTCTCAACTTCAAAGGACAACATCATGGTGGACGTCGCAGGTTTAGCAACCGGAATTATTCCGGAAAAAGAATTTTCAACCTCGATGACAAAGGTCAATCCAGGCGATAAGATCCAGGCCTACGTCGTTACAACCGAAAACGACAACGGTTACGTTATCCTCTCGATGAAGAAAGCCGAGCGTGAACGCCTCTGGAATATGCTCGAGCAGCGCAATAACGAAGGTGAGATTATCAACGTCCGAATCGTCCAAGCCAACAAAGGTGGGCTCGTCGGCGAGTACAATAATATGCAGGGATTCATCCCCGTCTCACAACTCTCCGCAAAAAATTACCCACGCGTTGGTGGCGATAAGCTTAAAATTAAAAAGAAACTGATGGAGTTGATCGGCACCAACTTGCCCGTCAAGATCATCAGCTACGACAAAGCCGCCAAGAAAATCATCTTCTCTGAAAAAGCCGTTGTTGATTCCGATCTCGAAGAGAAGGCGCAAAAGTTTGAGATCGGTCAGCGCGTCAAGGGCAACATTACCGGCATCGTCGACTTCGGTCTTTTTGTCGACATCGGTGACCTCGAAGGCTTGGTTCATATTTCTCAAGTCTCCTGGCAGCGGATCGCCAACCTGAAAGATCACTTCACCGTCGGTGATGAGATCGAAGCAGAGGTCGTGAACATCGACGCCGGTCGCGTCTCGCTATCCATGAAGAAACTTCTCGCCGATCCTTGGCAAACAGAGGTTAAGAATCTTTCCGTTGGTGGTAACACCGAAGGAACTGTGACGCAGGTCACGCCGTACGGCGCGTTCGTTAAGCTTTCCGATAGCCTCGAAGGTCTGTTCCACGTTTCTCAGATGAACAACCAGAAACCAGAAGAGCTTGTCACCGCTGGCGAAAAATACACTTTCGAAGTTATTTCGATCGAACCAGAACTGCGCAAAATCTCTCTCAAACTTGCCGAAGCCAAAACGAAAAAAGCTAAAAAGTAATTGAATGCTGCAAATTCGACCAAAAACAGGCGGGGTAGTCGAACTAACAGACCGAGACAAAAGTCTCACAATTGAAAACGGAGTAATCCGCCTAGCCGATAGCCAGTTCTCCACACCTGGCGAGTATGAAGTTGAGGGAGTAGAAGTGGTATACGGCTCGGGGGCGGCTCTGATTGTTTGGGAAAAACTCCAAACAGTCGTCACATTCTCGACAGAAAAACCTACGGCATTCGAGAAGGGTCAGTTTGCGCCTTGCAACATCCTAATCATCGATGGCGCGACCACTAAACTCGATAAACAAAAAGTGACGGAGTTGCTCGAGACCTACGACCCAAGCGTCGTTGTGTTTAGTGCGGCTGTAGATATTTCCGAAATTCAAAGTGCAATCAAAATAGAGGATCGAGACGTGCTGAAGCTAAACGAAGCAGTACTACCAACGGAGGGGCGAGAACATTACCGGTTGGTCGGATGACCCAGGCCGTCTGTGACGACCTTCAGCGCGCCGACTCTATCAGTCTTGTGATCCATGAACGTCCCGATGGGGACGCGATTGGCAGCGCTGCAGCGCTCTATTTCCACTTCCGTGACACTAAAAAAGTTGAGGTAGTGTCGATGAGTCCGATCCCAACGGTTTTCGAAAAAATTACAGGAAAAATACCTACCGTTCAGGCCCCCACTGCCAGCTTTATCGTTTTACTCGATTGCGCCCAGCTGCATCGGACTGGTATCGAAGAAGTGCTAAAAAACAAAAAGAAGCAAAACGCGACAATTGTAGCGTTCGATCACCACAAGAAATTCGACTTACGTCGCCTGACGGATAAGTCTGTCCACGACCCGGAAGCAAGTTCGACAGCCGAGGTGCTTTTCGATTGCTTCCACTT
>CAYGDK010000038.1:0-3719 GCA_964348645.1 uncultured Candidatus Saccharibacteria bacterium
AGAAAAGGCCGCCACGCATACGAGATGCGGGCGGCCAGTGACGAGGGTCAGGAAGACGTGCTAGCCGTCGGTCACGAGGACCAGCTGGCCGGCTTTCTCAGCCTTCTTCGTCCGGCGTGAGCCGGTGAGGATCGACTGAGTTAAGCGCGGCTTGCGCGGCTTAACGACTTTGGGCGGGACGGGGCGAGGTGCGATATCTCGGTCGTGAACCTCGATCGCTTCGCGAATCTCCCTGAGGACAACCGGCCCGATACCGGAAATGGCCAAAAGAGTTCGGTCATCAGCGGTCCGAAGCTGCTCAAGTCGCTGGTAGCCAAGCTTGAAGAGCGTTCGAATCACCTCAGTTCGCGAAATCGGCAGATAGCCGATCGAATCAAGATCCTTCTCAAAGAGGTTGAGATCCTGGCGCAGCCGGTAGCGTTGCTCGACCTTTTCTCTGGCTGAAAGAAAGCTGCTCATCGCGGCCTTCTCCGGCTTCTTGAATTTGTCGGCAATGGCTAGCAGTCTAGCCTTAAAGTCGTGCGGTTCTTGTCCGCGAGCGAAATAGGCAGCCGCCGTCTCTCGCTCCATGTCGTTGAATATCAACTCCATGAGGGTTGTGTTACCCGCATAGAAAGCGTGCAGAGTCATGTATGCGAAAGCCATAATTTTCCTTGAAAGAGCGAGACGTTCTGGCCGGATCTTAGCAGATCTAACCAAGAAAATCAAGATGTAGACGTATTATAACTGCTTACGGCGCTGGTGGGGGTGCGGGAGGTTCTTTGGTGCCGACTAAGAATTTAGCCGCCCAGGGCTTGTAGACTGACTTGAACGTTTGTTTATGCAAAACCTTGCCGTCTTTCATAACGGTGTAGTAAGCCACAGCGGTTGCGCCTTCGTGCGGTTTCTCGGTTTGCTTAACTTCACCTCGAAAGAGTGTATCTGTTTCAACTCGCACCTCTGGCGGTGGCGGCAAAATATTTGTCACAATCGGATCGCTGACTGCTGAAGTACGTCCGTCTTTCGTCCCCCAGAGTTCGAAAATGACGCGGTTACCAATCACCTGCCCTTGCACCAAGATATGGTTACCAGTGTCGTTGTGGAACTTGAAGTCGGGCTTGGGCAAGTAAATGGTGGCGTCCAAACCGATCGGCGGCTCGTAGTACGAAACGCGGTACGAGTGATTCTGCCGCTCAGTTACCCTGAGCCCGGCAGCCAGCACCGACCGAAAAAGCGTCGTCGAGACCTGACACAAGCCACCGCCGTATTCGGGCGTGGTTTTGTTTTCTTTTATGACCAACTCTGGCAAGAAACCGGTTGTTCCGTCGACAGCGCCGAGCGTTTTAACCGTGGAGAACTCGTCGCCAGGCTTAACGAGCGTACTCTGCAGCAAGCGCACCCCGTTAATAATATTGATGCGGCGATTAGTCGGCGAACCTGTAAAGTTGGTTTCGCCGCGCCCAATGATTTCTTTAATACCTAGGCTGTCGAGGTTCTCAGCCGTAATCGTAGGCTCGGCTGTCTTAAAGGTCAGGGTTACTGGTTCAACTGAAGTTGCCTGCAACGCGGCTAGAACTGCCGCAGCCGAAGTTTCAATATCGACAACCTTACCTTGGCCGGCGGCTTCCAGAATCGTCACCTTGCCCTCTTTTATGCCCAATTTTGGCTCTTTGGCCGGTTCGTTGATCGATGCGTTAGCTAGCTCCTGCAGGAACGATTTGGACCGATTCTCCGTAAAAGCGGCGGTCAGAATTTGGGTATTGCCTAAAACTCCTGGTTTCTTGGTCCCGATAAAATCGACAAGTGAGCGCATTTCGTCAGTTGTGAGTTCTTTCTTGCCAGTTGGCCAAACTAAACTCAGCTTACCAGCAGCTAGTTCCTCGGCTTTAGCACGTAGGATTTCTTCGTCGTCAACGACGATAGCTGGCTTGGCCGTTTGGCGTTTTAGCTCGATCGGATGGGTGCTACCGCTCGACCAGCGGTTAAGGATATCTCGTGACAGTTCTTCTTGGTTAATCACCTGGCCGTCTTTTTGGTGAGTTACGACCAACTTGCCCTCGTCGAACGTGGCAGTCGCATCAACCGCTGGTGTATCAACTGCCTCGGCGATCGTCGCGATCGTTGTCGTTAGGTAGTTGTCATCCTGTTTAGCTGTAATGGTTAGGGCGCGATTGTAAACTGGGGCCGTAATTCGATCATAGATATTCCAGTACCAGTCGCGATCCCGTCCCATACCCATGACTGCCGTGACGGTGGCGTTTAGGTCTGCCTCCCAGTTGGCGTCCTTGGCGGATATTGTATAGGTCTTATCTTCAAAAGTTAGGTTGAGCGGTTGCGCCAGTGTTGCCTCGACAGCTTTAGTCAACCGAGCAGTCACTTCACTCTCCTTCAGGCCACTGTATTGGCTACTGCCAACAAAAACATTTGGGTAAACCCGGCCAAGGAACAGCATCGCATAGACGAGGTAGAGAAGAGCGAGTAAACCAACCCCGCCCGCAGTTAGGATTGATGCCTTTTTGGTTCGGCTAGCGCCCTTAAAAAGCTGGTCGAGCCAGGCAGCGGGGATTATCTTTTCTGGTTTGTTTTTTGCCATTAGTTCTTTTTAGCCTACGTTTCTCTGGAGTGGGCTTCAAGCGCCGCTTCCGTTATTTTTTGGGCCCAGTATTTCCGAGAGGAGCGCCCGGGCAATATTCTCCCGTCGCAGTTTTTCGTCTTTCTGGTAGAACAGGTCGACGCCAAGCACGTCCCCCTCCTGACATTTGTCGGGCAAAAGGTCGCGCGGAACAATAAGAGTGCCGCCCACTGATGTCAGGACGGCACTCCCGTTCTCGAAGCGGTCGACAACCAGAGAGAAGGGTTGTCGATTCTTCATGGCAATCTTGTTAGCGGACGATCAAGGCAATTATCAGAATTGCCACGATGTTAACGATCTTAATCATTGGGTTAATGGCTGGACCAGCCGTGTCTTTGTATGGGTCACCAACCGTGTCACCGGTAACGGCTGCTTTGTGGGCTTCCGAGCCCTTGCCGCCGTGATTACCTTCTTCGATGTACTTTTTGGCGTTATCCCAAGCGGCGCCGCCGGTTGTCATCGACAAGCCAACGAACAGGCCGGTCACGATTGAACCGATCAGTAAGCCACCGAGCGCTGCTGGGCCAAGTAATAGGCCGACTAGAATCGGAGCGGCAACAGGTAGTAGAGCCGGAACGATCATTTCTTTTAAGGCAGCACCAGTCACGATCGAGACGGCACGAGCATAATCAGGCTTAACTTTCCCTTCGAGAATTCCGCGTCGCTCTTTGAACTGACGGCGAACCTCATCGACAACAGCGCCAGCGGCGCGGCCGACGGCTTCCATCGACATGGCGGCAAACAGGTAAGGCAATAAGCCACCGATAAAGAGGCCAACGATAACATACGGGTCAGACAGGCTGTAAACGACCGTTTCGCCACGGGCGACTAGCTCTTCGGTGTAAGAAGCAAACAGAACCAACGCTGCCAAACCGGCTGAGGCAATGGCGTAGCCCTTAGTCACCGCTTTAGTGGTATTACCAACCGCATCGAGTTCGTCGGTCACGGTTCGGACAGATTCTGGTAGATCGGACATTTCAGCGATACCGCCGGCGTTATCCGTGATTGGTCCGAAGGCGTCGATCGCGACAATCATTCCGGTCAGGGAGAGCATCGAGAACGCGGCCACGGCAACACCGTACAGGCCAGCCAGCTCGAAGGCGCCAAC
>CAYGDK010000038.1:3819-6208 GCA_964348645.1 uncultured Candidatus Saccharibacteria bacterium
GACAGAACAATTGTTGCCGCCAAGCCCTTGTACATAGCACCCATAATGTTCTGGCTTTTACCCAAACGGACAAACCAGGTACCGATAATTGAAGCTAGGATCGAAACGGCGCCGAGCGCGAGCGGATAGAGAACGACGTTATTTATATCTGGGAAAAGAATGTGACCAAGCAACATCGCTGAAACAGCAGTAACGACATACGTTTCAAACAAGTCAGCGGCCATACCGGCGCAGTCGCCGACGTTATCACCGACGTTATCGGCGATCACGGCTGGATTACGAGGATCATCTTCGGGAATACCGGCTTCAACCTTACCAACCAAGTCAGCGCCGACGTCTGCGGCTTTCGTGTAGATTCCGCCACCAAGTCGGGCAAAGATTGAGATTAACGAACCACCGAAGGCCAGCCCAACGAGGGCAGCCACATCTTTGGTTACCCAGTAGAAAATAGTCGTACCGAGCAAGCCTAGGCCAACAACCATCAGTCCAGTGACAGCACCGCCGCGGAACGCGAGATTCAGAGCTGGTACCATGCCAGACTTGGCGGCTTCAGCCGTACGAACATTGGCACGAACGGAGATATTCATGCCGATATAGCCAGAAATGGCCGAGAGAACCGCGCCGACTAAGAAGCCAGCTGCCACGGTCCAGTTCAGTAGGAAACCAAGTAGTAAGAAGGCAAGAACGGCCACGACCGCAACGGTACGATACTGGCGGTTCAGGTAGGCTTGCGCACCCTGTAAAATTGCGGCGGCGATTTCCTGCATTCGCGCATCCCCTGCTGGGCGACCAACGATCCACTTAACCAAACCAAGCGCGTAAATAACGCTTAAAGCACCAATTGCAGTGGCACTGTAGAGAACTGTTTGTTCGATAGACATGCTTTTTCTCCTTAAATTTACTGAAATATGTACCCGTATTGTAACGGGTTGGTCCTCGAGAGACAAGCAATCAGACGCTAGACGGAAGCAGCAGCTTTTTTGATTTTGGTAACAACGGTTTTCAGCTCTTTGAGGGCGGCGACATCAGGTTCAAGATCGCGCAATGTCTTTTTAAGTTCGGCCAGTTCGTGCCCCTCTTCGTCGTTAACTTGCTTGAGCTCGTCAACAACCTGATGAACAACTTGCGGCGTTACCCCCTGGTGATGAACGAGTGTCACAAGCCGAACCTCGCGGAACGGGCCAACATCAGCCGCCTTAATGGCCTCGATCAGATCTTCTTTACTCATCTCGTCCCATCTCTTCCAGTTCGGCGATAATGGCGTTACGGCCATCGACGCGCTGTTCCAAAATATCGGCGTGCCCTTCGAGCTCGGCGATGCCTTCCAAGCCCTCAACCACTCCGGCATCAACGTCTTCAACTAGCGCCATATTAATTTTTTCTGGGTCTCGATGGCCAAGATCGACAATTCCGCGCATTCGCTCTCGGTTCAAACCCTTAAATACTCGCTCGATCGTAGGCTTGGCCGTCCGATGGAGCATCTCTCCTAAAGCCGCCATTCCTTCATATGCATCGGGTTTGCGGGTTACTTCCGAAACACTGGGGCGTTCGTTAACGCTCGCTTCTTTGATGATCGGCACGCGAAAACCTTCTGCGCCGCTTGATCCAAGTGAATTCTCCCTCCCCATTTCTCCTAATATAGCGGCCAGAGCAGTCGTTGCCTAGCTCAGAACTTCTCGATAGATGGACAGGGTTTCTTTGGCCATTTTTGCCCAGGAGAATTTTTTGACTTGCTCGTAGCCTTTTCGACGCAATGATTCAGCCAACACCGGGTCGTCCAGAATCATTTTTATCTTGTCCGCCACATCTCCAGAATCATGAGGATTAGCGAGTAAGCCGGCGTCGCCAACAACCTCGGGCAGACTGGAGACGTTACTCGTCACCACTGGCGTGCCAGCACCGAACGCCTCAAGGATCATAATGCCAAATCCCTCGTACCAGCTTGGGTGAACGTAAACCGTTGCCGCCGAGTAAAGGACGGCCAAGTCATCATTGCTAACAAACCCCGGGGTGATGATATTTGGAAAGCGCTTTTGATGCTCGGCCACGAACTGGGCAACTTCAGGGTTTTGCTTATCCGGTTTGCCGCAGATAACTAGGCCCAAATCTGGATTGGTAGCCACCAGCTGCTTATATGCTTCAATAAGGGCAAAAATACCTTTGTACTTTTCCCAGCGGGAGACAAAAATCAGGAAACGATCTGGCAGCTTGAACTTAGCCTTAATGGCCGCGACTTGACTGGCCGAATGCGGCTGAAAACGCGCCTCACTGCCCTCGAGTGTAATTGCCAGCTTTTCTGCTGAAAAATTTAGCATCCGCACCATATCGTTATAGCTCGATTGACTTGGGACAATTACTTTCTTGGCTCGGCGGGCGTCGTTCATGACTA
>CAYGDK010000039.1:0-2469 GCA_964348645.1 uncultured Candidatus Saccharibacteria bacterium
GTGCGGAGTGATTCTTCGACGAACGGATTTTTGGTTTGCTCAATTAACGAACGAATGGCCTGTGTAATAGGTAGACCGGATTCGATCATCACTGCCATTTGACGGGCAATGAACGTGCGGTCGGTTAGGCTTACCCGATTGGTCAGAAGTGCTGTAATGTCGTAGCCGCGTTTTGTCGCCATTCCTCTCCCTCTTTTAGTACACCATCATCTTAAACGCTTTTGGATCAAGCGCCCAGGCCAAGGCAGTGTCGATCGTGATCTCGCCACGGCTAACGAGTTCGGCTAGAACCTTGTCGAGCGCGATCATACCTTCGGAAGCTGAAGTTTGAATAATGTTTGGTAGTTGGTGCGTCTTACCTTCGCGGATGGTGTTACGGACAGCGGAGTTGGCAACCATGATTTCAGTAGCCAGTACTCGACCACCCTGTACACGTGGTAGAAGGCGCTGCGAAACGACACCGAGCAGAACGTTGGCCAACTGCATGCGTACCTGTTGCTGCTGGTGTGGCGGGAAAACGTCGATAATACGGTCGGCGGTCTGAGCGGCGGAGTTAGTGTGGAGCGTCGTAAATACTAAGTGTCCAGTTTCGGCCAGGGTCAGTGCAGCTTCAATTGTCTCTAAGTCGCGCATTTCACCAACTAGGACGACGTTTGGATCTTCACGTAGGGCACTGCGAAGTGCTCGGCTGAATGAGTTGGAGTCGGTGCCGATTTCACGCTGAACAATAATCGATTTCTTGTGTTCGAAAACGTACTCGATTGGATCTTCGATGGTAATGATGTGTTCCGCTCGCTTTTGGTTAATCGATTCGATGAGCGCGGCGAGTGTTGTTGATTTACCGTGGCCGGTCGGACCGGTGATGATGACGAAACCTTGGCTTGGTTCGGTAAATCGTTCAAGGATCGGTGGGATACCCAGCTCTTCGATGCCCTTGATCGCCATTGGAATAAGACGTAATGCAGCCGAGAGCGCCCCTTTTTGGTAGAAGGCGTTGGTTCGGAAGCGAGTCTTGCCGTAGCCAAACGAAAAGTCGATCTCTCGGCGCTGGTGTAGGCGCTCGATCTGATCGGCAACCATAATACTCATCAGCAACCGTTCGGCTGCTTCAGGCGTAACGGCGCCGTGTTCGGTCAGCGGAATTAATTTTCCGTCGATACGAATGGTTGGCGGAACGCCGACCGTTATATGTAAGTCCGACGCGCCTTTTTCAATTGCGACGTCGAGCAACTGCTTCATCTGAGCGGTCATTGCTTCTGCCATCTCTAAATCCCCCTCTTCATAGTACTTTTATTAAACAGGTAACTCTTTGATTTGTGTAGTGGTTACCCGCAACACTTCATCAATTGTCGTAATTCCCTTGAGTGCTTTTATTAAACCATCCTGCGACATCGTTATCATCCCGCCCTCAATTGCTGTCTTTTTAATCTCCGAGGCTGGCGCCTTAGCAACGGCCAGAGCTTCGATTTTCTCACTCATTGTTAGAACCTCGTAGATGCCGATTCGGCCGCGATAGCCGTCTGTACACTGAGAGCAACCAGCACCTTTATAGAATATCAGCGATTCCAGATCGATGTTTTTGAGCTTACCCGTTGGTAGCGCCTCAAGATCTTTTTTAACATGACGCAAGACCGCCGGTGGAATCTCGGTTTTCTTTTTGCAGTTGTCGCAAATCTTTCGAACAAGTCGTTGACCGACAACGGCGTTTACTGACGAAGTGATCAGGAACGGCTCGACGCCCATGTTAATTAGTCGCGGCAGAGCACCAGCAGAATCGTTTGTGTGCAGCGTTGACAGAACCAAGTGACCAGTTAATGCCGCGTGGGTGGCCATGGCGGCAGTTTCTAAGTCGCGCACCTCACCAACCATGATGACGTTAGGATCTTGACGCAGAACTGACCGTAGACCTTCAGCAAAGGTAAAGCCGATTCCAGGTTTAACTTGCGCTTGGTTTATGCCAGGCAACTCGTACTCAACCGGATCCTCAAGCGTAATAATGTTAACGCCCGGCTTACTTATTCTTGTCAGTACGGCGTAAAGTGTTGTCGACTTACCTGAGCCGGTTGGTCCAGTCGACAGGATAATTCCGTATGGTTTATTAATATTCTCAATTAAACGATCAAAGTTTGTGCCCGTGACACCCAGCTGTTCGAGCGTCAAAACGCCCTCGGACTTGTCGAGCAAACGCATAACGATCTTTTCACCGTGAACTGTTGGCAGCGTTGAGACACGCAAGTCCACCTGGCGATTATCGATAACAACATCGAAGCGACCATCCTGCGGGACACGCTGCTCATCGATTTTCATCTTGGACAGAATCTTTATTCGCGAAATGAGTGGAGCGTGTAAGAAGTGCGGAGCCCGAATGACGTCATGCAAGATGCCGTCAACACGAAAACGGACACGAACCATTTCCTGTTCGGCCTCAACGTGAACGTCACTGGCCTTCATGCGAATCGCCAAGAAAAG
>CAYGDK010000039.1:2569-6099 GCA_964348645.1 uncultured Candidatus Saccharibacteria bacterium
CTTTTTGTCGTCACGCTCACTGACGATCTGAGCTTCTGGCGCTTTAGGCGCAGGGAACAAAGCTAAGGCTTTGGCAAAAGAATTTTCATCTGTCTGGTAACGATCAACGAGAACTTTATTCTTCTGCTCGATAAAACTCAGTATCTCCCTAACCTTAATGTCCTCAGGCTGAACAGCAGCAACTTTAATCAGTGCTGGTTCAAATTTACTTTTCGAAGCCTCTTCGGCAAAGACAATGATTTGGTATTTTTCCGCGACATTCTTTGGGATCTTTGTCAGAACTGCCTCAGGAATCGTTAGTTTAGTTAGATCGACAGTTTTAATCCGTTCCTCAACTGCTTTGACGAGCGTATTTGGCGCTGAAACTGCCTTGGCAGGTTCAGGTGTTGGCTGAGGCGGGGCGACTTCTTTGGCCTCAATAACTACTGGCCGATGGGACGAGACTGGAGCGGGCTCAGGCGCGTCGTCCTTCGGTTTGTCGTCGTGTGGTCTTGCCTGAACTGGTGCTACTGCTGGGATTGCGGCAACAGCGGGCTTGAACGACTCTTCGCTCGGACGCGGTAGGCCATGTGCTGGCTCGGATTTATCCTCGCGCTCAACGTGCGGCAAGCTGCTTTCAGATCGCTTTTGCTCTTCGAAACCGGTCTCGGATTGAACTATTGGTCGAGCTGGCTGATTGTCTACCTGGGAAGGTGACGAGATAACGGGTTTTGGCGAATCCGGCAGGGCGTAGACCTTCTTGATGGCAGCCGCCACTTCACTTCTTGATGCGATGGCTAACTGGATATGCATTCCTTTTTGTTTACGTAAACGGATTAGCACGTCAGGCGCATTGCGTTGTAGACGCGTCGGGTCACCGATTGCAACCCGCAAAAAGGTTCCGGCTAAATCATAAACGATGATCGAATGCTTACGAGCAACTTCCTCCGGTAAAAGTCTCGCGACCTCCGGCTTAATCGGACGATCAACAAGCTCTACCAATGGCAATCCGTAAAATTCGCTGTAAGACCTGGCGAGCAACTCTTCGTCGACTAGGTGGTGATTAAGAAGGTAGCTGTCAACTTCATCTAAATATTTTCCACCCAAAACCTGTAGAAATCCCGGCTTAAGGATGTCCTTCTTAATTAGGAGCTGGAGAAAATGCTTAGTGCTAGTAACGGCTTGCGGTAGGACGTGAGGCGACATACATCAACGCTAAAATCGCTCAAACACATTAGATCGGCCAAGATTATTTGCGTCTAAGTTAACTGGCACTCCGTTAGGGACAGAAAGCTTTCGGACTGCTTCGGTAGTGGCGTTGCCAGAGAAAAAGTCACGAGGCAAGACTTCGAGCGGCGCAGCCACGGCAGCAACCTCGTCGTCTTTAGGTAGGTTAGCAACAAGTGAAACGATAAAGCCAAGCACGGAAATTATTAACAGTGCCAAACCAACGAACGTCTGTAGACGATTTGCCGAATTCATAGCGTGCCTCCTTGGTAAACTAATCCCAGCTGCATTGTTACGGTCAGATTACCACTCACATCAGCCGTCATGGTTTGGTCTTTGATTAGTACGGTTCGAATGTTGGCGTTAAGCGTATTAAGGAATGATGACACCGAGCCAAGGCTACCAGTAAAGCTAATGGATACCGGGACTTCATTTGAATCAGGATTACCAACCGTGGCACTGCCAAGGGCAACACCGCTTGAGGCTGCCAGCGATTCAATCATAACCAAGACTTCTGGGATCTGGGCTGATTGGGGCATGGCCAAGTATTGGGCTGTCAGCACTTTCTGGAAATCAGCACCTTTTTCGCGAATGAAATCGATATCCTTAATCCGCTGGTCATAGGAAACAACCTCGTCTTGCTTGGCCTTGGCGTCCAGTGAACGCTGACCAAACAGATCAATCTGTGGACGAACAACGAAGAACCAGCCTAGTACTGCGATCAGCAGTAGAATCATACCTCGATTAGAACGGTTCATTTTGAGGTTCCTCCTGAAGCTAAAAAGTGAGTGGTAGCGAACATTACTGCAACCTCCCTAGATTGATAGTGCCAGTGATCGAGAAGTTGACGGTGCGATTACTTCCTTCGGTACCAAATGAGTTGCTGGCGAGCTCGACTGTCGAAAACGGTGTTGGAGCAGCTTCGGTACCCTTTTGCCAGGCCACTAAAAGCTGAGCGAGCGTAGTCATGGTTGGTGTCTGGCCGTCGATACGGTAGCTACCGTTCGTACTGATTTGAGCCGATGTTACCCGAACATTCTTGGGCGTAACGTTATTTAGCAGCGTATAGAACTTCGCCCACTGCACTTTGTCGGCAAGTGCGGACTGCAAGAGCGACTGGCCGGCTAGAACTTCTTCAAGCTGGCTGTTGAGCGTGCTGTACTGATCAGAGGCAAGTGTAGTCTGATGCGCCAAAAGTTGGTCGTTGAGGTTCTGGGATCGTCCCTTTTGGTAGATGTTAAGACCAACCATAACAACTAGTTGAACGACAACGACTAAGAATATAGCAACACCAAAGGTGTCGAATGGACTCTTGTGCGGCTCGACCGCTGCGATTTCTTCCTGTTTTTTGCGATCTTGCTGGTCCAAAATCCCCTCCTCTTTTTGCTTTACTTATTTACTCTACTGGCCTCGCCGAACCGCTGTCAACAGTCCCTCGCATACAATGTAGGATGTATTTATGCACCAAAAACATTCACTCTTCTGGGCTCTTGGTCTATTTGTCGCCATTACTGTTAGTCTAACAGTAATTAACATCGTCAGAACTCAGCCAGAGCCAACACCCGTCGCCAATACAACACCCCAAACTGGCTTAACACTGCTCGCTGCCGGTGATATCGCTACCTGTCAGAACGAGTTTGATGAAGCGACTGCAAAAATTCTTGATCAGTACCCAGACTCGCTCATCCTGACGCTTGGCGATAACGTTTACGATTCAGGAAAGATCTCCGAGTATCTAAACTGTTACGAACCAACTTGGGGACGGCACAAGGATCGAACCTACCCGTCGATAGGCAATCACGATTACGGCACCGCGGGCGGCGATGATTACTTCTCTTACTTTGAACGCTCGAAGCCGTCGTACTACTCGTTTAATCGCGGCAACTGGCACTTTATCGCCCTAGACAGTAACTGCAGCATTACCGCCTGTGCGGTCGGTTCCGAGCAGGAAGTATGGCTCAAGAACGATTTGAATAAGATAAACGACGACAAATGCGTGCTAGCTTACATGCACCATCCACGTATCAGTTCAGGTAAGCACGGAAATGATGACGAGGTTCAGCCGCTCTGGGACGCGCTTTATCAGGAAAGAGTGGATATTGTCCTTAGCGGTCACGATCATACTTACGAACGATTTTCACCGCTGGCGCCTGACGGAACAGTCGATTCGGCGCGCGGATTACGCTACTTTGTTGCCGGAACTGGCGGTAAGGATCTGTACGAGTTTGAGCAAATCAAAACGGGTAGCGTAGCGCGCAATAATACCGAGCACGGCGTTATTAAATTCGAACTTAAAACCGATTCGTTTAGTTGGAAATTCTTGC
>CAYGDK010000040.1:0-6004 GCA_964348645.1 uncultured Candidatus Saccharibacteria bacterium
TTCGTTCGTTAATTGAGCAAACCAAAAATCCGTTCGTCGAAGAATCACTCCGCACGATCCTTCAGGATCTAGAGAACGGTTATAAGTTTTCAGATGCCGTCAAAAAACACCCGAAGATTTTCAACCAGGTCTTTGTCTCGGTGGTGGCGGCTGGTGAAGCGACGGGTAAGCTCGACACCGCCTTGGAACTACTCGCAACCGAACAGGAGCGCGATTCGCGTTTCCGCGGCCGAGTCATTGGCGCACTTCTTTATCCGGGTTTCATTATCGGCGCCATGATTATTGTTGCAATTATTATGGTTACCCGAATCGTTCCGGCACTCGAATCTGTATTCCAAGAAGCAAACGTTGACTTGCCCTGGATGACCCAAGTTGTGATCGGGATCACTAATAGCCTGATTGATTACTGGTGGCTGTACTTTGTCGCTATCGGTGTCCTTGCCTTTTTTGTGACGAATTGGCTGCGATCGGATACCGGTCGTCGAGCATTCAACGCCTTCTTGCTGCGTATCCCGGTCTTTGGCGTTCTTATTCAAAACCTCGAGATGACTCGTTTCACTGGGATATTTGCCCTGATGGTTCAATCGGGTGTGCCGATCATCCACGCTATCGAATCTGTTGCCCGCGTTCTGGATAACGAAGTTTATCAAGACGCGCTGATGCAGGTAGCGCGAAACGTTGAACGGGGTTCACCGATTGCTCAGAGTCTCAGTAAGCACGATGTCTTCCCCGCAACGATCACCCAAATGGTGGCGGTTGGCGAAGAGTCCGGAAAGCTCGAGCAAGTCCTGTATCGCTTGTCAGACTACTTCGAGTCGCAAACCGACCAAAGCATTAAGAATATCTCCGCCCTGACTGAGCCAGTTGTCTTTGTCATCGTTGGCCTGGGTGTGGCGTTCTTAGTATTCTCGATAATTGTGCCAATTTATAACCTAGCTAACGTTATTCAATAGAGTTGAGCTGATGAATAAGAAGGCATTTACACTTATCGAACTGCTGGTTGTGATTGCCATTATCGGGATTCTAGCCGCGCTTGTTATCGTCTCGCTCGGCAGTGCCCGTAAAAAAGCAGGGGACACCCATCGGAAGCAAAATGCTCGCAGCTTGGACACGGCCTTGGCTCAGTTCTACGTCGATAATAATAATACATATCCAGCCGCAACTGGTAGTACGGGAATAGATATCCAATCTGAATGCGGTACAACTGGAGTCCTGTACCAGGTTGTTAGTCGGTATCTCAAGACTGATCAGGCGTGTCTTGACCCTGACAATTCTAGTCCAAACCGACACAGGTATCGAACAAGGGTTATTTCGCAACGTCACAATTACTCAATCGGCTGGCAGCTCGACAATCAAACCGAGAAGGCAAAAGTTACAGCGAATGGAGATACTGGGAACGGAATATACCTAACAACAGACCCTGGTGCAGTCGTTCTTCCAAATGCAACCAATTTCGGTACAGGGTCATTTGAAGTCAGCGATGACGGACTTCGTGTGTTTGTTGTCTACGGCCCGCAGTAAGGACCTCATAGTGTTTCTTGACACGTATTTATAATTGGCCACATAGTATAGATATGACTTTCACTCATCTTAATTGTGTGGTCGACGGGAGTCGGGGTGTTTCGTTTGGCGGTAACGCTAGGCGGAGCATACAGCTAGTTTGTGGCTTGAATATTCAGCCATAAAACGGCTGTTACTAAAAAGATAGGGGGAAAATGAATAAAAAAGGTTTTACACTTATTGAACTCTTGGTCGTTATCGCGATCATCGGTATCTTGGCAGCGCTCGTTATCGTTTCACTTGGAAACGCTCGAGCCAAAGCACAGGACACACAGCGTAAAAACAATGCCCGATCGCTTGATACTGCGCTCGCGCAATACTACCTCGATAATAATAGCACTTACCCAGCTCACGCCACAGGAGGCGGAACCGCTATTACAACGAGTGTTCCTTCGGGAATGTCGGCATATATTACAGGAACGCAATATGCTGACTCGACTCTGGCCCATAAGTACTTCAGCCCAGCCGGCGGAGCATATTATGGTCAGGCATGGCTTTTGGGTTCGGGTACGGAAGTAGCTGTTACATCAGGCAACGGCATCTTTTGTACTAATGGTGTATCGGAAACAACTTGTACCACAGCGGGAACCGCTGGTAACGTGTTGATTCCAACTTCAACAAACATCACCATGACTGGGATTGGTGCCACAAGCACTAACCGTGCATTCGTCACCTACGGTCCGCAGTAGTCTTCTCTAATAAAGAAGAACAAAAGGAGAACCCCGCAAGGGGTTTTTCTTTAGTAACGAGATAGGTACTATAGATATATGGGTGGGGTGTTAATTGCATTTATTTTTGGTTTAATTTGGGGCTCGTTCCTAAACGTTGTGATTGTCCGCTTTGATGATTGGCTGTCTATCCTTAAGGACCGCTCACACTGCCCCAAATGCAAGGCGAAAATCGCCTGGTACGACCTTTTTCCACTCTTTAGCTTCGTCATGCTCCGTGGCCGATGCCGCAGCTGCCAGAAGCCAATCTCGTACCAATATCCACTCGTTGAGTTATCGACTGCCGCATTGGTTGCGGCTGGTTACTACTTTATTTTCCTTCTGAACGATTTGACGCTTACGAGCGGAATATTGTCTATGGCAGCCTATGTTATTACCCTAGGTGCGTTGGTCGCCATCTTTTTCCATGATTTATATGAGATGTTGGTGCCAGAATTGTTGTCCTACATCGCCCTCATTGCCGCTGCGCTGTTTTCGCTCTTTTTCTACCAAGATTGGCAGGCAACACTGTACGGCGGTTTGGTAGCCGTTATTCCTATTGCTCTACTTGTTTATCCGACCAAGGGCGTGTGGATGGGGGAAGGCGACGTCAAAATTGCCGCAACGCTAGGGCTATTGGTTGGTTGGCCCGCAGTCTTGGTCTTCTTGATCGGTTCGTTTGTTATCGGCGGCGTTTTCGGTGCAATTCTAATGCTCCTTGGCCAGGCCAAGATGAAAACGGCCGTTCCGTTTGCGCCGTTTTTGATCATCGCAGGGCTGATCGCCCTTTTCTGGGGCTCGCACATGATAAGCTGGTATATGGAGATGCTTGGCTATGCGTACTAAACCCGGATTTACTTTGACCGAACTACTAGTGGCGATTGCCATTATGGGGTTAATGTTTGGTTTACTCGTGCCTCTTCTCGATCGATCGCTTGGCGGTAACCGAATTGCCAATGATGCTGAAGTATTCCGATCGAAACTTGAAGAAATCCGACTGTTGGCCGGTTCAACGCGGAACGAAGACGAGTCTTCGACAAGTACGCACACGGGGACTCTGACATACGACGAAGTTGGCTATTACGCTATTTGGCTACATAAGGATGACTACAACGGTGGTAACGGTTTACAGCATTACGATGTCGTGAGGTTATCCTACCCAGTTAACGGAACGAGCGCTGCAATTCCCTGCAAGCCAAACGATGTGCAACAACAGGCGTGGCTAATGTCTGGTGACTGTTTCGTTGAAAGAATTGAAATGAGCAAGGGCGTGGATCTGAAATGTGTTGTCTGCGAGTCCGGTGACCGGAATTACTTTCTTGCGTTTAGTGCCCCCGCAGGTCAGTTTCACGAGGTATCCACGCCAGGAGTGGGACAACCCTTTTTGGAACGAATCTGGAATCATACTGGCCCAATCCTTGAATTGACTTTCAACGGCAAAAAAGCAACCATAACTGTAGATCCGTACACAGCCAAAACTGCTGTGACATATAACTAATGGAGGGGACTGTGCAACGACAAAAAGGGTTTACGCTTCTTGAGGTCCTAATCGCGGTCGGTGTTCTCTTTATCATTGGCTCGGCAATATTGTCTCTATCGAATACCTTAATAAAGGGTACGATTGGCACGGCTGATGCGACAGTTACCAATCTGTGGGCCGCGGAAGGATTGGAGTTGGTGGCGAAAAATCGTGATGATCGTCTGAAAGACGACGCTAGTCAGCCTTGGCTCGAACAAGTTCGGGCATACACTGAGTATGGGTGGTACACAGTGTCACTTAATGGATCACAAGCCGTACTAACAAAGGCGACTATCAACGGTTCGCAGACAATACTGAATATTACGAAGCAACAAGCTTTCGAAGCCGACAACACTAACTTGCTCACAAGCGAAGGTCTGTCGGCAAGACGACTTATCTGTATTGAGGCAGTAGGTGTTCCGAGCATTAACGTCGACGGCGACTCTGATCGCCTTCGCTGTAATATGGACAGGATTACTGACGGAAGATTCAACGACGGGTTGCGTCAGATAACTACCGACTGCCGCACGACTGACGTTTACTGCTTAATGACGAAAGACAGTTTAAATCGAAACAACTCTCGAACAGTCTTCACTCCTGCCGGAAGTGCCGTTAAAGTTCGGGCGGTCTTGGTTTGGCAGAATCAGTATGGTTATCAAACCTCAGAGATTGCCACGATGTTAACTAACTGGCGGAGCGTCGGGCAGTAATGACCAAGCCCGGATTCACTCTCCTTGAAATGCTAATTTCTGTCGCCATATTTTCAGGACTAGTGATTCTAATTTTGTCGATCTTTGTCCGGACAGCCAGTTCGCAAGCGCGAGTTAACGTTTTACGCGAGAAGTCAGAGGTTGCCAGATCGGCGATGTCGCGAATAAAGAACGATTTTCAGTATCTCTATATGGACAAGGCTGTTACGTTAGGCGATCCGGGTGATAACGGCAGAGTATTCAAGGGTTACTATATTGACAATTCTACAGGCAGCAATGATGTTGTGATGCTTCTTAAATATCCAAACAAAGGCGATGGCCAGTTCGTTTATAAGCGCTATTCAACCGAAAGGACGGGTGTCGCAAGCCGAAGCCGAACCTTTAATATTCGTGAGTTTCGTGATTGTAGCGTCGACGCCAACGGCAATCTCTTCTTGACTACCACCACTTCGGCTTGCCGCTTCAACTCTGTTACGAACCAATCAGTTTTACCCGAAGGCTATTTACTTGATGATCGAACGGTTTTCAGTGGACTTGAGCCGGACGCCAATCCGCTTCGAACCGGATTTTTGAAACTCGCACTAAATATTAAACCCGCTGAGTACGAGGCGGCCTATTGCAGCGCCAGTAGCGTTCCAGATGGGGCATGCTATAAAGTTGAAACCATTTTAACCGCAGGAGGAATTAACTAATGACCGTTAAGCGACGAGGAAGCGCGCTAGTATTTGTTTTAATTATCATCGCAGGAATCGTAACTGTGACTATCGGCACACAGCGCCTCTCGCTGGTTCAGTTTAATCAGGCGACGCGCGAGGAAGATAATACTTACGCTTTTTACGCCGCAAAAGCGGGCATTGAGGACGGTTTGCTGCGTTTTCGTCATGAGCGTGATGTTGAAACTTCAACCAATAAAGTTCACCGACTTAACGTTACTGACGGTGTGACGGCTGGTGAGATAAGTAAGGACACCCTTATTAGCCAAGCCACCGATTATTCGCCAACTGATCAATACTACGATCTGGCTATCAACTTTAAGACTGAGCGAATTGGTGAATTCAACTTTTCAGGCACACCACCGGTAATGAATCAAGATCAGGAGATTGAGCTGACGGGATTTTCAAATGAAGTGCCTAGTTACTTTTTGCGCTACGCTTTTCGGTGGCAAGACGAGGCTGGATGTCGGGCCAAGGATGCGTTTGTTCAAATTCAGCAGATAAATACACCCGCTTCGACAGGTGACTCGCTTCTCGGTCAAACGATCGTTAGAATGCCGGTAAGCGGTAACACCTACCAGTCGCGCGCGACTAGCTCAAACCTGCTTATAACGCGAACTACTGGGCTTTCGAGTGTTGTTCGAATGCGCGCCTACCACTGTCCGGTACAGTTTGCGGCAAATACAACGCTCAGTAACAACGGAGTTGACGGCGGGCCAACGTTTGACTCACTTACAACTAAGATCGTCTCGACAGGCTACTTCGGTCAGGCCAAGCGCACACTTGAGGCGACAG
>CAYGDK010000041.1:0-3779 GCA_964348645.1 uncultured Candidatus Saccharibacteria bacterium
TAGGCGATTTTCTTGGCCGGGTCTCTCTTGAGGACTTCGTTGGCGACAGCCTGCATTAAGTGAGTTTTCCCCAGGCCGACACCGCCGTAAATAAATAGTGGGTTATAGGCTTCACCTGGTCTCTCGGCCACTACTTGCGCCGCAGCAAACGCGAGTCGGTTGTTGTTGCCGACGATGAATGTCTCAAAGGTGTAATTAGGGTTGAAACGTTTTTCCTTTGGTCGAGGTATGACAGTTTCCTGCGCCGACTGTTCCTCTTCTTCCTCGTTGGCCTGAAGGAGTGGTAGCTCTTCTTCGGACTCATTAGCCCTAGCAACCACCACCCGCAAGTCGTTAATAACAGGGTAATGCGGATTGAGAAGCTCGCGGATATCTTTAAGCGCGTTTCGCTCGATCCAGCTCTTAGCGTATTCGTTTGGGACGGTGATGGTGAGGAGTCCGTCCCCCTCTTCGGCTAGCTCGGCAGGCTTGATCCAGGTCACGAAATTCGGGCGGCTGTAGCGCGATTCGAGACTGACCTGAATGTCTTTCCATACGCCCGTCTGCATCTTCCAGGCGAATGTACCGGAGTTTTCCACAGGAAGCAATCTGGAGAGGGGTACTGCCGGACTGGCTTTTTCCACCGAAACTCGCTAGAATTACCGTAACTATGAGACGGACATACCAGCCGAACAAACGGCACGCGAAAAAAACCCACGGCTTTCGAGCACGGATGGCAAAATTTGGCACACCAGTGATTAAAAGTCGCCGCGCCAAGGGCCGCCACGTTCTCGCCCGCTAAGCGATGTTAAAAGCGGAAAACCGCCTCAAAGGTCAGGCCGAGTTTTCCCGAATATTAAAAGAAGGTCGCCGATCGCGCGGCCAGTTTTTACTGATTGCCGCTGCACCGCGAACAGGAGATCATCCGCGCTTAGGTGTTATGGTTGGCCGGAAGGCCTCTAAGAAGGCAGTTGATCGCAACCGGGTTAGGCGCGTGGTCGCTCACTTATTTATGCACGTTTTCAATGAACTGGACGGTTTTGATGTCGTTGTCAGCGTCTCGCGTCTACCCAGTAAGACGGTTTTTGCCGCTCTGGAAAAAGATATCGAAGAATGGCGAAAAAAGTTGCCGTCTTCTTAATTACGCTTTACCAGCGGACGTTGTCGCCCGATCACGGGCTACTCCGTTATTTGGTTGGCGGCGCTTGCCGGTTTACCCCGACTTGCTCCGAGTACACTAAAGAAGCTATCCTAAAGTACGGCGTAACCAAGGGAAGCTGGCTTGGGTTGAAGCGGATCGGCCGCTGCCACCCATTCACGCCCGTAGGTCACGATCCAGTTCCATAAAATGGTCAAAGAATTCTTCAAAATCATTCTCTACAAACCACTTTTTAACCTGCTGGCATTTTTTGCGTGGTTGGTGCCAGGCCACAGTATTGGCTGGGCAATTATTCTTCTAACGATCCTAGTTAAAGCTCTTCTTTGGAAGCTGCAAACCAAGGCGCTGATGGCGCCGCTGCAGATGCGGGCTCATCAGGACGAGCTAAAAGAAATCCAGGAGAAGCATAAGGACGATCGCGCCGCCCAAGGCCAGGCCGTGTTGGCATTCTATAAGTCTAAAGGCATTAGTCCGTTCTCCGGCTGCTTACCAGCGCTTATCCAGCTGCCAGTTATCTATATTCTGTACCGAGTGTTTATTGCTGGATTAAACGAATCTCGGCTCGACCTTATTTACCCCTTCACGCCGCACGTCGAAACGCTTAATACAATGTTCTTTGGCCTCGATTTGTCGAAACCCGAAGTTTGGATTCTGCCGCTGATCGCTGCCGTTACTCAGTTTATTCAAAGCAAACACTACGCCAGCTTAACTCAGCCTAAGGGCCCGATCAGCAAGGATGATACAACCGCCATGATGAACAAGCAGATGATTTATCTGTTTCCCCTGATGACGTTTTTCTTTGCTCGGAGTTTCCCTGCTGGCCTCTCAATCTACTGGATTACTTCGACGGTCTTTCAGTTTGGACAGCAGTGGTACATCTTTAAAATCTTCAAGCTGCCAGCCGAGAAAGTTACCGTCACCGTTCGCAACAAAAAGAAGTAAGCTCGGGGCAGACTTCTCGGAACTTTTCAGGTACAATCTGAATCATTGGAGGCGTGGCCGAGTGGTTTATGGCGACGGTCTTGAAAACCGTTGGGCGCAAGCCCGCGTAGGTTCGAATCCTTCCGCCTCCGCAGCATCGTTTAGATGCCAGGAGGGGCAGGATTTAGGCTTGCCGTCATCCTTCCGCCCCCGCCGCATCGTCAGATGCTCCGGACGGTAGGGTAGCTCCAAAATATTTGCGCTCGTAGCTCAGTGGATCGTCCGACCAAGTCGTTCCGTCCCCTGATCTACTGGCGTTAGTCAGTAATTTGCCGTTTGATTATATGCGCTCGTAGCTCAGTGGATAGAGCATCAGCTTGCGGTGCTGGGGGTCAGAGGTTCAAGTCCTCTCGAGCGCACAAGAAATATGCCGCCTTCATGGCGGTATTTTTCTTGCCTATAATTTAGTACTTGAGCTCAAGGGTCACCGCGACTGCTGTGGCAGGTTAAATCTTACCGAATACTAGCTAACCATGAGCAATTGTTATCGCCCAAATAGTTTTACTACCCGCCTTTTTGAGCGCCCGGGTTGCGGCACAAATCGTTGATCCGGTTGTGATAACGTCATCTACTAGAATGACCAGCTCGGGTGCCGTTCCCCCTTCAACTATAAATGCGCCGCGCATATTCTTGGCGCGTTCTTTTGCATTCAGTTCTGCTTGCGCCGCAGTGTGGCGAGTTCGCTTTAATCCCCGCCAGATCGGCCACTGGCAATTCTTGCTTAAATGCTCAGCAAGTAGTTGAGCCTGATTAAAGCCGCGTTGTCGCTGGCGTTCTTTGGAGAGCGGAATTGGCGCCAGGGTCCACGAGTCGTCGGGTATCCTTTTGAGTAATTTGCGCCCGAATGTTTCTGTGAAGAAGAGTAGTCCGTCAAATTGCCCGGCAAACTTAACGGCCCGAACAAGTCGTTGAACTGGCGGGTAGTGGTAGGGAAGTAAACTAACGACGCCAGCTAGCCCAGTTTCCGTCCGGCACCGATCACATAAGCCATCTAGTCCGGCCTTGCCACAGATGACACAAATGGTAGAGCGGGTGATTACTAGGTCTCGCTGACAGTCCGCACAGATCCAATCCGTTTCCTTACCACAGCCAAGACACTCAATTGGCAGGAAGAGTCTGGCCAGCAAGCCGTTGCCTGACCGGTGTCGATACTGGCGCTCGAAAGCTTTTGACATTGACTCACCCATCTTACGCCGACATAATGAATTCACGATGGCAAAACACGAAGTACAGCTCCAAGGTGACGAGTGGCTTGAAGAAGAAGAGGGTCAACTCGCTATCGACGCCTACCAGGACGAGGACTCGATTTTCATTAAGGCGCCGATCGCTGGCGTTAATATTGACGACCTCGAGATATCAATTACTGACGAAATTGTCAGCGTCAAAGGAACACGCAAAAATGACACCGAGCTCGCGCGTGAAAATTACTTCGTCCAAGAATGCTACTGGGGCTCGTTTATGCGTTCGTATATTCTGCCAGTCAGCGTTGATGCCGGTAAGGCAGAAGCCAGACTCCGTGACGGAATCTTAACGATCGTTATTCCTAAGCAAGAAAAAACCAAAACTCGCGTTCTCAAAGTCCAGGCCGGTTAGTCTTAGGGCTGCCGACTTGAATCTCGCCGTTAAGTGCGAGACGCTGAATGTACATGAAGCGAGGGGT
>CAYGDK010000041.1:3879-5865 GCA_964348645.1 uncultured Candidatus Saccharibacteria bacterium
ATTTTCTCAAAGGCAATTATCGACCAGAATAGTTTTCAGGGTGCTATCTACGGCTTCCCGCTGGCCGTCGATAGTCTAGCTCTTTATGTCAATGACAACGCTATTGAGCGAATTCAGAAGGAGCTAAATGATGCCGATAATCCGGCCGCTGATGTTTTAGATGAGTACCCGAAAACTTGGTCGGATCTCGAGGCCTGGGTTCGCGCCATTACCCGAAAAAATAAAACGGCTATTACCCAGCCGGCAATTGCACTAGGAACACTGAGTAACACCTACGCTGCTACTGACGTTTATAACGCGATGTTGGCGCAGTTCGGTGGCAATATTTACAACACACCAACGGAGGTCGCGCTCCACTTAGCGCTCGGCGATGGTTCGATTCCCGCCTCACAAGCACTAGCGCTTTACACATCATTTAGTACAGCATCGCACCCTAATTACACCTGGAACGAAACCATGGGTGACCCGGTTAAGAAGTTTGTGTCTGGGGAGTTACCGATGCTGATTGGCTACTCGACACTCGAGAGCCAAATGCTTCGACTGGATAGCGAGATCTCTCAAGTTACAATCGTTCCGCTGCCACAGCGTAGCAAGATAGTCTTGCCGACCGATGAGCGGACCGATTTCGCGGCATACTGGACGCACGTTGTCCCCAAAACGAGTCAGAATCAACAGCTAGCTTGGGATTATGTTTACTCACTGATTGGTGGGGATAACCAACGTTTGTATGCCGAAAAAACTCTCAAGTCACCCTACTTCGACGTCAATCAAGGGGAACCGGCGGCGATTGACGAGACAGGCATGGGGGAGTCGAGTGTATTTCCGCGACAGGTACTCAATGCCCAAGCGATCCTTAAGCCCGAGTGGCAGTTTGTCGATCAGACGATCCAGTCGATGATCCGCTCTGCGCAGGCTGGTCTACTGTCGGTTCAGGCTGCTGTTGATACTGCCGCTCAGCAACTGAAGGACGCGCAGTGATGTGGTCGTACCTAATTGGTACCGCCTACGCACAATTTGAACTCGGCTTACCGTTCGGCGATAAGGTAAAGTACACATCGTTTAACGAGTACTTTGTTGACCTGATAAATTTTGCCGTGGTGATTGCGGTGCTAGTTTCGGTTTTAGTCATCGTTTACGCCGGCATTATGTACGCTCAAAGCCAGGGCGAGGCCAGTAAAGTCGCACACGCCAAGGAACTTATCGCCGGGGCGCTGACGGGACTCATACTGCTCTTTCTGGTTCGACTAATTGTGCCGACGCTCAATATTGGCGGACAGACTTTGTTGCCGATCGGCACAGCGCTGGCACAGGCACCTACAGGTCAGCTCAATCTCGACGGAACGGTTCTGCCTAAAATGACGCTTGATGAATTTTTCACCAAAGTCGTTGGCTTTGTTGAAGCGATCGTTGCTGTCGCCGCTTTTGCTGGGATCGTTTACTCGGGGTTCATGATTATCACAGCTGGCGGTGATACCAGTAAGGCCGCTAAGGGACGAGCAAACCTTTTATGGTCAATTCTTGGTTTGATGGTAGCGCTGTTGGCCTACACGATCACCAGCTTTGCCTTTAAGCTTGGAGGGTCGATCTGATGACGTTCGCTGAAAAGTTCAACCTAATTCCTCCCTGTTTGCGTAACGCCGATGGCGGCGCAACCGTTAAGTTTAACGACTGCGTCTTGGGATCGATCAGCTACTATATTGAGATTCTATTTATCTTGGTCGGTATCGTTGCCTTTTTCTATATCATTTTTGCCGGCATCCAGATGGCGACCGCCTTTGGCAACGAGAGTAAGTACGCTTCGGCTAAGAATACGCTCCTACATGCCATTATCGGCGTGATTGTGGCGACCCTGGCCTACTCGATCGTTTCGTTCGTGACCGGCTTTTTCGGTGTTGATGCGCCGAAGATCTACGATACAAGCGGCACAACTGGTGAAATAAAGAACGACGAAGGTTTTGTTGAAGCGGTTGTGGCGTTTCGTGAAGG
>CAYGDK010000042.1:0-5816 GCA_964348645.1 uncultured Candidatus Saccharibacteria bacterium
TGGAATGCTCGTCTACGGACTGGCAGTCAAAACTACCCAACAGGTGGAGGAAAAACTTGGAAGCCGTTCCTGATTGCCCGGTCGCACTCTTTCCTGATGAATTTTGGGTGTTGTGGTGTGGCCGTTCGGGCATTTACTGGCCGGTAACCTCACTTAATGGAAATCAGGCCTGGCTGTGTTTTGCGTCCGCGGATGACGCCCAGCTTTACGGCGAGGCCGCCGAAGGAATCAACTATTTTCGTGTTGGCGAGTACACGCTCGACAAAGCACGGGATTTGTTCCGAACGGCGACTGCCTTAGTGCTGTGGGATCGCTTGCCGTTTACCCGCGACCACCAACCGGTTTCTATTGAGCTACCAGCTCGGAGACCGCGTTTCTACGGCTGACGGCACCAACCGTCAGCCACCCAACTGGACCTTTAGCCATGGTTAAAGGTCCTGAGGGTTTTGTCTGGGCGCATCCACTCCGGAAGCGACGGTATCCGGCAATCATTTGATTGCTGCGAAATCTGCCGTTGCACTACCGCCGGAGTGGGTTCGCCTGGATAAGGCGGAGGAGGAACTATGAGCTGTTCGTGCTGTGGCGGGAAGGGTTCGAAAGAACCGATGGGCTGGGACGGCCGCTTGTTTATGGCAAGCCTGATGGGCTTGCTTGGATGCAGGATTCTGGCTGAGTTCACACGCTTTGACGCGTTAGCGACCTGGCTGGCTGGGCTCTGCAC
This sequence comes from uncultured Candidatus Saccharibacteria bacterium, assembly GCA_964348645.1. GTDB lineage: Bacteria > Patescibacteriota > UBA1384 > 2-12-FULL-50-11 > 2-12-FULL-50-11. The sequence continues at coordinate 722 of CAYGDK010000042.1, forward strand.
CGTCGCTCTCGTAGTGGCGATTCTTGTCTGCTGGTTTCGTCCCCGAACTGAATCTTGTGATCACAATGATCACTCTGACTAGGCGCACTGATCTCAAGTCAGTGCGCCCACTTCCTCCCGTCTTGAGCAACAAGCTCGAGCGGGGAGGAGAGTGGAATGCACTGGTCCTTCTGTTGTCTCATAGTTGTCGTTTACGTGATCGCAGCGTGTCTGTGTTCAAACATGACTCACGCCTTCTGCCAGAGATGGGACTTAGGTACACTCCCTTACCCGGCCTGGGTTTCGTGGTTGTTACTTTTTCTCGTTATCTTCCCCCTGGGGATACTGGCTATGCCAGGCTTAGCCGTTACTTTCATTTGCTACCTTCTGCTGAGTGTCATAAGAGAGCGCAAGGCACCGTCGTCCTGATTCCGGCGCTTGAGGTCCACCTTGAGCGCCCACCCCCTCTCATTTCGAAGCGATTCGAAGTGAGGAGGTAGGTGTAAATGGAAACATATGTCGTTGTCTTAGTCGCGATTGGCGTAGTTCTCTACGTTGTCGTTGGCACCTTCATAAGCTTCTGGCTTCAGGAGTTTGTGGAGAAGTGGGATAAAGAGTATCCCCAAAAATCGAAGATCACCTGGTACGCCATCAAGGTACTGGCGCTCTTCTCGACATTTCTATTCTTTCCGGCGCTATTCGTTGGTGGAGTGGTCTGTATTGTCTACTCATTCTTCGCAGATATGATTGGACCCAATACCAGCAGTGAAGGTCAGAAAGAGGAGGTCTCGCAACAGTGACTCTTCAAAGCGCCGAGCGAAACATCTCGGCGCACCCCCTCTCGTTTTGAACTGCGGTTCGAAGCGGGGAGGTAGGTGATAGTGAATCAAAAAGGAATGTGGGCCTGTTTCATCATGATTGTGGGTGGATTTCTCACACTGGCACTTCTTGTGGTCTTACCGTACTACGTAATGTTTTCGTGGTTTTGGTGGGCTGCCGGACTAAGTCTGGCGGCTATGGTCGGCGGCGTAATCGGCTTGATTCGCTCGGCCAGCTACTAAGGAGGAAGCAAGTTGAAGAACCTTAGGCGTGATTGGCTACTCTGGCTTGTGACAGCGGTTGTGCTGCTGGTCGCAATCAGAGGTCTCTGGAAAATGGTGGTCTATGGGATCGACTAAATGGCGCCGGGAGTAAAACCCCGGCGCTTCTTCATACCCCTTGCCAGTTACCCATGTGAGGAATAACATTTTGACTAACTACGTGGGACTAATACGTGGTTATGGGGTTCAAAAGATGAAGAAACTCGGAAGGTTCCGTCCACAAGCAACTCACAAGCAGTTCCGCCGATTGCTCCACATGCTGGCATCCAGTATGCGCGGCAAGGTTCGCAACTCGGTTGTTGCCTGAGCAACTGATACCGCAATCCATTTGGCCCGAGCATCCGCTCGGGCCTCACTTATTTCTTAGAGCCAAATAGTGTGGGCTCGAGAACTTGGCCGGTCAATGATTCTTTGGTTAGTGCCACGTCTTCGGGCGTACCCTTGGCGATGATCATTCCGCCCTTTGATCCACCGCCTGGACCCAAATCAAGAATCCAGTCAGCCGATTTAATGACGTCGAGGTTGTGTTCGATAACAACAATCGTGTTACCGCGATCGACCAGTTTCTGCAGGACGTGCAGTAAGCGTTCGACGTCGGCGAAGTGCAAACCAGTCGTTGGTTCGTCTAGGATGTAAACGGTTTTACCAGTATCGCGACGGGTGAGTTCGGCAGCTAATTTGATGCGCTGGGCTTCGCCGCCAGAAAGAGTGGTAGCTGGCTGGCCAAGGCGAATGTAACCAAGGCCCACTTGTTGAAGGGTGCGGAATTTATCAGAAATTGTGCCAATATTCTCAAAGAACTCGACAGCTTCGTCGACAGTCATATTTAAAACCTGCGAAATATTTTTACCCTTCCAGGTAACTTCCAGAGTTTCGCGGTTGTAGCGGGTGCCCTTGCAGACGTCGCAAGTAATGTAGACGTCGGGCAAAAAGTTCATTTCGATTTTGATCATGCCGTCGCCCTGGCAATTTTCGCAGCGACCGCCGGTGACGTTAAAGCTAAATCTACCCGGCTGATAACCGCGACTACGAGCAGCGGGCGTGGCGGCAAAGAGCTGACGGATCGGGTCGAAGGCTTTGGTGTAAGTGGCGGGGTTGCTGCGTGGCGTCCGGCCGATCGGCGACTGATCGATTTCAATTATTTTGTCGATGACTTCCGTGCCGGTGATGCCGTCATGTTTACCGGGGACGTCTCCGCGCAAGCCGAGTTTGGCATGAATGCCTTTACTTAAAATTTCGGTCACTAATGTCGATTTGCCTGATCCTGATACCCCGGTGACGACCGTCAGGCGTGCGAGCGGAAAACTGGCCGAAACGTTCTGTAGGTTATTCTCTTTGGCGCCGTGGACGATAATATACGGATGTTTTTTATCGACTGGTCGACGAGTCGGTAGGGGAATAGTTTTGGCGCCAGTTAGGTACGGTGCGGTTATAGAATTTGGATTGGCGAGTACTTCCTCAGGAGTGCCTGCGGCCACAATCTGACCGCCGTGTTCGCCAGCACCAGGACCGATATCAACAATGTAGTCAGCCGCTCGCATCGTCTCTTCGTCGTGTTCAACGACAATAACGGAGTTGCCCAGGTCGCGAAGGCGCTTAAGCGTTTCGATTAACTTTAAATTGTCGGTCGGGTGAAGACCGATGGTTGGTTCGTCTAATACATACAAAATGCCAACTAAGGCAGAGCCAATTTGTGAGGCCAGGCGGATTCGTTGTGATTCGCCGCCAGCCAGTGTGGTCGCGGAGCGATCAAGGGTAAGGTAATCTAGGCCAACTTTACTTAAGAATTCGAGCCGACTTTGAATTTCGATCAACACTTTGCCGGCGATAGTTTGTTCGCGGGTGTTAAGTTTGATTGTATGGAAGAATTCGTGGGCTTGATCGATCGTTAAGCTGGTCAAATCAGCGATGTTTTTTTGATTTACCTTAACGATCAGTGCGTCTTGCTTGAGTCGGGCGCCCTGGCAAGTTTGGCACTTGGCCGACAGCATATAGCGTTCGACTTCTTCGCGGACACGATCGGATTCGGTTTCTTTGTAGCGCTCTTCGAGGTGCGGAATAATACCGCGAAACCAAACATTAAAATATTGAGCGGTTCCACCGGAGAAATAGCGCAAGCGCATCTTAATTGGTGCGCCCAGACCGTGGAGTAATTTGTTCAAGTCTTGCTTGTCTAGATCTTTAATCGGGGTGTCGATATTCATCCCAAAATGTTCAGCCGCATTTTTGATTAAGATTCCGTAGTAGTTTGTTGGCGAGAAAGTCCACGGCATAATACCGCCCTCGGTAATTGTTTTTGTGTCGTCGGGAATTATCAGTAACTCAGAAACTTCTTTCTTGTAGCCAAGTCCGTGACAATCGACGCAGGCGCCGTACGGGCTATTAAATGAAAATGAGCGCGGTGAAATTTCGCCGAGACTAAAACCATCGTACGGACAGGCTAAGTCTTCCGAGAGCATTAGTTCGTCGTCGCTGCCTTCCTGGGCAATAATGACCATGCCTTTTGAAAGCTTTATCGCCGTTTCCATAGCTTCGGTCAGGCGCTGATGCGATGACTGACCGATAATCAGACGATCGACGACAACTTCGATCGTGTGCGCCTTGTAGCGGTCGAGCTTTATCGTGTCGGTTAGGCCGAACATTTCGCCGTTAACACGAACGCGTGCAAAGCCACCCTTATATAAGTCGTAAAGCAGCTGGTGATACTCGCCCTTACGACCACGGACGATTGGAGCAAGGACCAGAATGCGTGTTTCTTCTTTGAGCGAAGCAACTAAATCAACCATTTGATCGACGGTTTGGCGGCTAATGACGCGCCCGCACTTTGGGCAATATGGTGTGCCGATCCGGGCAAAAAGCAGTCGCAGGTAGTCGTAAATTTCGGTTACTGTACCGACGGTTGAGCGTGGGTTGTGGCTGGTAGTTTTCTGGTCGATCGAGATGGCTGGCGATAAACCTTCAATATAATCGACATCGGGTTTTTCCATTTGGCCAAGGAATTGCCGGGCGTAGCTAGAGAGAGATTCCATGTAGCGGCGCTGACCCTCGGCGTAAATTGTGTCGAAGGCGAGCGAGCTTTTGCCTGAGCCGGATAACCCGGTAAAGACGATTAATTTTTCGCGCGGCAATTCGAGATCTACATTCTTGAGATTGTGTTCGCGGGCGCCCTTGATGATGATTTTGTCGCCAATACCCATATACCGGGTAATTTTACCAAACAAATACCGAAAAATCTCGGGATTGTAATTAGGGCTCAAGTACGTAGAAATAGAGATATGTCGGAAAATATTAGTAATTTTGAACAATCAGTCGAGAGCCAGCCTACGGAAACCGAAACCAGATTTGGCGATAAGGCTGAGTTAATTTCAGTTATGGAGCAGGGAACTGCGGAGATAAAGGGCCGTGTCGAAGACTTTTACGAAGTTCCGGAGCATCGCAACGTTGTGGAAATGGCCTACGTCCGGATGGAGCAGGGTGGGTCACGAAATGTTGCGGAATTTGTGACGATCGACGATGAAGTTGGGCACCATTTGGAGTGTATCTTCAAGCCTGTTCGGGGCGAGGCAGAAAAATTCTACCGCCAAAATGGCTTGGGACATGATTATCCAAGAGAGGTGGCGACTTATTTGGTCTCCGAACACTTTGGCTTCGATCTTGTGCCGCCAACTACTCTTAGAGAAATTGGTGGACAAATCGGTTCGCTGCAATTGTTTATGCCATATGACCGTTACAAGCTCGGCAGTGAAGCTCTGCACGGCTTAGATGAGGAAGATTACACAGACTTCCTTGGCTCGCCCGATGTCCATCATCTAAATACATTGGATTGGATAACCGCGAATGCAGATAGGCATGTGAATAATTACATGCTCAAAGTTGATGACGATCGTCGACCGATACTGAACGCAGGAAGGCCGGAAATCGTGGCCATCGATAACGGACTAGCACTCAACGAATTATTCTACCGCCTCAAGGCAAATCGAAATGATTTGCCCGGACCTTATCAGCATCTAACTCGC
>CAYGDK010000043.1:0-3582 GCA_964348645.1 uncultured Candidatus Saccharibacteria bacterium
AGGACGATGCGGAAAGTGTTAACGTTGTCGCCGGAATTCTTGTGATCGCCGCCAGCAGTTGAAAGCGTCATCGCCTTAGCCACTTTTTCATTCGGTACCGATTCGACACGATCGCCGAAAGTCGGCACATCGCGCAACCCAGAGATCACTACTGGCTGAGCCGGACCGGCTGAGTTTAACTTATTGCCGCGGTCGTCTTCTAGGGAACGGATGCGGCCGTAAGTCTTTCCGGCCACAACGACCTGACCCGGGCGAAGTGTCCCGTTATAGACCAGCGTGGTGGCAATTGGACCGACTTGTTTATCAAGATTAGCCTCAAGAATAATGCCCTCTGGTGTAGCTGTTGGGTCGGCTTTTAGTTCCAAAAGATCGGTTGTGAGGATAATTAGTTCGAGGAGTGAATCGACACCTTCGCCGCTCTTAGCGCTCAAAGGAACCATCACTGTTTTACCGCCCCACTCTTCTGGGACAAGTTCGTGTTCAGCCAGCTCTTGCTTGACGCGGTCGATGTTGGCTTTCGGTAAATCAATTTTGTTAATTGCCACAATGATTGGCACGCCGGAAGCTTTAGCGTGATTAAGCGCTTCAAGCGTTTGTGGCTTAACACCGTCATCGCCTGCTACCACCAAAACAACGAGGTCGGTAATACTTGCGCCGTGCGCTCGGAGCGCCGAAAAGGCCTCGTGACCTGGAGTATCGATAAATGTGATTTTGCGCTTTTGTTTATCGCTCGACGTAAAATCAATTTGGTACGCCGAGATGTTCTGAGTGATTCCACCAGTCTCGCCGGCAGCAACGTTGGCCGAACGAATGTAATCGAGCAAGCTTGTCTTACCGTGATCGACGTGGCCCATGATCGTCACAATCGGCGGCCGACTTTCGGCGTTCTTAGTGTCAACACTTTTGGTGATTTGCGTCGCCTTGACGACTTCCGCCTCAGCCGTAAAACCAAATTCGTCCGCAAGCAGGGCGGCGGTATCAAAGTCTAAGTTCTGATTGATGTGCGCCATCACGCCGTTAGCAATCAGTTTAGTTATGACGGCGGTTGGCTCCACGCCAATTAGGCTCGCTAGTGTGCGAACCGAAATAGTTTCGGGTAATTGAAGCCGTTTTGTTTCAGACATATTACTTCTCCTCTGCTTCGTCACTCTCAGGCACGGAAACAGTTGTGTCTAATTCTACGTTAGTTTCAGGTTTTGGAGAAGGGTTCGCAGCCTGTTTAGCGACTGGTGCCGCTACTTTTTCCAATGGAACTTCGATCTCTTCTTCGCCAACCGGCGTGAGTGAACTGACTTGGTCGTCGCCGTTCATGCGAATCAAAATGACACCTGAAGCCTGACGACTCAAGCGTTTGACTGAGGCGATACCAATGCGAATTACCTGTCCGGAGGTGGTTGAGATAATGAAGTCTTTGTCTTCTTTGGTTACAACAGCGCCATCAGCCAGAAGGCCAGTCTTGTCGTTGAGCTTGGCGATACGCACGCCGGATCCGCCACGATGCTGGTTGCGGAACTCGGAAAGGTCAACCTGTTTGCCAATTCCTTTGCGACTAATAACCGCCACTGAAACCGACTGGTCATTGAGGATGGTCGTTTCGATGACTTCGTCGCTACCTTTCAGCTTGATGCCGCGGACGCCGGCGGCGCCGCGTCCCATCTGTCTAACTTCTAATTCGTTATAAACAATGACTTGGCCATCACGAGTCATTTGCGCCACTTCGTCACCGCCTGATGTTTGCTTCACCCAGAGCAATTGATCGCCTTTGTTAAGTTTGATCGCGGCGATTCCGCTCTTGCGAACGTTCTTGAACGCTTCAACCGGTACGCGCTTAACGGTTCCAGCTTTAGTGGCAAAGAAGAAGAAATGACCGTCATCGTCGGCCTTTACTGTTAGCATCGTTGTCACCTTTTCCTGAGGCGAAATACGAATAATGTTCGGCAGGGCGATACCCTTGGCCTGTCGGCTACTGGCTGGAATTTCGTAGGCCTTGATACGGAACGCGCGACCCCAGTCGGTAAAGAAGATTACGTCGTCGTGACTGGTAGCGAATACGATATCTTGGACAGCGTCGTCTTCGCGAGTCGTCATACCAATGACGCCTTTACCGCCCCGCATTTGAGAGCGATAGGTGTCTGGCGATAATCTCTTGACGTAGTTACCAACCGTTAAGCTAATCAGGACGTTTTCCTGTGGAATCAAATCAATTGCTGCCAGCTGACCGAGCGGTTCTGGTCGAATTTCTGTGAGACGTGGCATGTCGTACTTCTTACGCATTTCGAGCAACTCGTCTTTAACAATTCTTCGAACTCGATCTGGGTTGGCTAGAATATCTTCCAAGTCAGCGATGAGCTTCATGATGGCGTCGTACTCGTCGTAAACGCGCTGTCGCTCAAGGTTAGCCAACTGCGAAAGTCGCATATCAAGAATGGCGTTGCTTTGGCGCTCGCTCAACTTGAACTTATCCATCAAACCCTTGCGCGCTGCGTCTCGGTCAGCCGAGGCGCGGATCAGGGAGATAATTTCATCTAAATGGTCGAGCGCAATCTTTAAGCCTTCGAGGATGTGAGCCCGGTCTTTGGCTACTCCGAGGTCGTATTCTGTTCGGCGCGTCACAACCACAATACGGTGAGCGATAAATTCCTGGAGTGCTTCGTGGACGTTAAGCAATTTTGGCTGGATGCCATCGATCAACGCGACCATATTGTAGTGAATCACCGTCTGCAGCTCAGTTAGGCTATAGAGCTGGTTGAGGATCTTATTGCCGTGAGCACCGTTCTTAAGATCGATAACAACCCGAACGCCGTCTTTGCGGTCGGACTCGTCTCGGATATCGCTAATGCCCTCAATTTTCTTAACCTTAACTAGATCTGCGATATGAGTAATAAATGATGCTTTGTTAACCTGGTATGGCAGCTCAGTAATTACGATCTGATCGCGCTTTTTTTCTTCGACGATTTCAGCCCGGCCGCGAATAATGATTCGGCCACGACCAGTCGACAGCGCTTCGCGGATGTCTTTTTGGTTGTAAATAATGCCGGAAGTTGGAAAGTCTGGTCCCTTAATAATGTCGAGCAGTTCATCGAGCTCGGCGTCGGGCTTGTCGATGAGTAACGTCAGGGCATCGAAGACTTCGTTAAGGTTGTGCGGCGGAATATTGGTAGCCATTCCAACAGCAATACCCTGCGAACCGTTAATCAGTAGGTTTGGTAAACGGGTTGGTAGAACGGTTGGCTCTTGCTTAGTGCCGTCATAGTTCTCGCGCAAATCGACGGTGTTTTTTTCGATATCAGCCAGCAGTGCGTCGGCCGGTGGCGCAAGACGCGCCTCGGTGTATCGCGGTGCAGCTGGCGAGTCGCCGTCCATCGAGCCAAAGTTTCCTTGTCCGTTAACGAGCGGCAAGCGCATGCTCCACCACTGCGCCATTCGAACCATTGCGTCGTAAACCGCCATTTCACCGTGCGGGTGATAGTTACCCAAAACGTCTCCGGTGATTTTGGCGCTCTTGCGATGCTTGGCGCCGGGCGTCAGTCCCATTTCGCTCATGGCGTACAGAATTCGACGGTGAACCGGCTTGAGGCCATC
>CAYGDK010000043.1:3682-5706 GCA_964348645.1 uncultured Candidatus Saccharibacteria bacterium
TCGTCCGGTGTTAAATCAGCATCTTCAAGTGGGTGGGTTGTTTCTTCTTCGTTCATTGGTTAGATATCTAGGTTCTGCACCGAAGTAGCGCGGTTCTGAATGAAACGCTTGCGCGGCAGGACGTCTTCGCCCATTAACTGCGTAAAGATCTCATCCGCTTTTTCGGCGTCGGTTATATTAACTCGTAATAAGACACGGTGTTCAGGATTGAGTGTCGTCTCCCATAGCTGTTCTGGGTTCATTTCACCAAGACCCTTGTAGCGTTGGACGTTCAGACCCGGCAGCGTGCCGTTGTTGGCTGCCTTCAATTTTTCCAAGATCTCGTCGCGTTCTTCCTCGGAATGGGCGTAGGTCACATCTTTGCGGAAATGGACGCCGTAGAGCGGCGGTTGAGCAATATAGAGGTAACCTTTCTCGACAATCTTTGGATAGTGACGGAAGAAAAATGTCAGCAAGAGTGTGCGAATGTGAGCACCGTCAACATCGGCATCGGTCATAATAATAACCCTGTGATAGCGGAGCTTGTCGTAATTCGTGTCTTCACCGATGCCGATACCGAGGGCAACAATCAACGCCTTAATTTCATCGCTCGACAACATTCGATCCAGCCTGGCTCGCTCGACGTTCAGGATTTTACCTTTGAGCGGCAATATCGCTTGAAACTTTCGCTCTCTGCCCTGCTTAGCCGAACCACCAGCCGAGTCTCCCTCAACGATATATAGTTCAGATTTGGCCGGATCTTTTTCGGAGCAGTCAGCTAGCTTACCCGGCAGCGTCATACCTTCGAGCGCACCCTTGCGGACAACGGCTTCTCGGGCGGCCTTGGCGGCCAGACGAGCTTTGGCAGACAGTGAGATCTTTTCGATCAGACCCTTGGCCTCGTTTGGATGCTCTTCGAACCAACGGCCCAAACCTTCGTTAACGACAGATTCAACATGTCCGCGCATTGTGGGCGTGCCAAGTTTGGCTTTGGTCTGACCTTCAAATTCTGGGTCCGGTAGTTTAACTGAAATGACCGCTGTCAGTCCCTCGCGGATATCTTCACTAATCAGGACAACATCGCTGTCTTTGCTAGCCATTTTCTTTGCGTGGTCAGTAATAACGCGGGTAATCGCTGAGCGGAATCCCGTCAGATGCGTTCCGCCCTCGATCGTATGAATGTTGTTAGCAAAACTAAAAACGTGCTCGTTGTAATCATCGACGTAGGTTAGAGCCACCTCGATCTGGTTATCGCCGATAGTCTTCGCTAAATAAATTGGTTCGGGAATAAGTGACTTCTTGCTTCTCGTTAAGTGTCCAACGTAAGCCGCAATTCCACCCTTAAAGAAGAACGTGTAGTCGTCGGGGTACGATTTGTCTTCGCTTGGAATTTCTTCCACATTTCGACGATCGATTATTCGAATTCGAATGCCTTTGGTTAGGTAGGCTTGTTGACGAATGTGCTCGATCACAACTTTGCGCGAGAAAATTGTCGACTGAAAAATTTCAGCGTCCGGCATAAAGCTGACTTTGGTACCTTTTTTGGAGGTTGTGCCAACCTCTTTAACTTGATAGCGAGGTTTGCCGCGGTCGTATTCTTGGACGTATTCCTTACCCTCTTTATAGACAGTCGCCTTAGTCGTCACACTGAGCGCGTTTACCACTGACGCACCAACACCGTGCAAACCACCGGAAACTTTGTAGCCTCCGCCGCCAAACTTTCCGCCAGCATGCAGTTTGGTGAAGACCGTCTCTAGCGCGCTAACTTTGGTGACTGGGTGAACATCAACAGGAATACCGCGACCGTTATCTTCAACTGTGACCGAACCGTCTTCGTTGAGTTCGATGATTGCCGTGTCGGCATGACCGGCCATCGCTTCATCAATGGCGTTGTCGAGTATCTCCCAGATTAAGTGGTGTAGGCCGTCGATACCGGTTCCACCGATATACATTCCGGGCCGCTTACGTACCGGCTCAAGACCCTCGAGAACAGTAATTTGTGCAGCAGAATATTGGTCTGACATGTAGAGCCAATATACCAGTTA
>CAYGDK010000044.1:0-5594 GCA_964348645.1 uncultured Candidatus Saccharibacteria bacterium
TTTCGTAACTTATCTAGTTAGGTGCGACCTTCTGACTTTGATTGACGAGCGCTTTCACCTTGCGGTCGCAACCCACAACAAAACCAGATACCTATGCGCGTAGTATACCGGTTCTGTCAATAAATTGATAGCGCGAATCAGATGTTACTGTCTTTGAGCGCTGAAAATAACGCTGCGCCCGTCGTCAGCATTAGAACTAAGCCAAGAATAAAGACAACCAGACCCCAGATTGCCCAAGCTTTTTGCACCTTTCGGAACTGCTCAACTGATTCGAAATGTCGATTTTTCCAGGCTAACTCATTACCCTTTAAACCCAGGAGTATCGAGCCAACCAGGGCAGCTATCGCACCGATAACTGGTATAAATGCGATTACCAAGATTGCTAGTGAGATCCAAACGCGGTGACCGATACCCCAGATCCAACTCAGAAAGAATGCGCCCCAGTTCCATCCTTTTAGCTCTGCTGGCAGTACGGATTCTGGCGCAGCACTCGTTGCCACTCCAGTTGGTGCTGCCGCAGGCGCGGCTCCTGTCTCAATTTTAACTGCAGGTGTTGTCGTTTCTTCCATCATGTTCCTTTCTGATTATTCATAAAATGAATCGCTCGATAAACAAGAGTCCAGTAACTAGTTGTAAAGGCGCTAAACCAGCCCCCGAGTAGGAAGAAGCCAGCCACGAATAATAGAACGACTGCGCCAAAAACTGCCGCCAGAATTGTACTCGGCAAGAAGGTCGATAACAGAAGTGCGAGTACAGAGGCCAGTCCAATACCGATAACGATAACGGCCAGAACCAACATTCCAAAGACCAACTGTATACCCAGATCAACAAGGGCTGTTAGCGCCGATTGGCCGGGACGGCCAAACAGTACGCGATGGGCGTAGCTAAGCGCTGACCAAACTCGCTCACCACCCACCACAACAGCACGCTCAGCTATCTTGGTGATAAAGTTTGCGTACAAACCAACAACGAGTAGTACCGGAATCATTAAGAGAAAGAGTCCCAGCTGGACATCCTCGCCAAGGGTAGCGGCAACGCCAGCAATAATAACCGACGGCAATCCAAGAACGACTGAAAGAAGCAAGCCAAAAGTGACATAAAGACCAATTAGCTTCCAGACAAACGGGGCGCCGCGACGGTACTCATCAAGGAACCGACCTGGCTTGCGGTCAGTTTCAAGATCCACCACCGCCGTAATCAGTCCGGCTTTGGCGCGCAGCGACGCGTACCAGCCGAAAAGTATTAGGAGGATAAAGAACACGACTATACCCGCCGTCAGCGATTGGTTTGCACGCACCCAGTCCATGCCACGCTCGAAGAGTTGCATCATTTCGGCTTCTTCGTTGGGATCAGTAGAGCTGCCTGGTGTTGGCGGTAACGACATAAAACCACCAGTGATTCCTTCAGTGAAAAGCGCTAAGAGACCGAGTTTCCAAAGAACGGTGTGATTGCGGACTAATTTGAGTGACCGCTCAATAATCTGACCGAAGTTCATGTGCTAATGGTAGCGAATTCTTGGGTAGAATACGAACATAAAAAGTAGCGCCTCCCGTTTCCGGGAGGCGCGAATGCTAACAACTCAGTGGTTGAGGCTCAATCTGACGGGTTCCTTGCGAAGAAGCCACAATTCGACCGGGACATTGGTCTTGGCACTTGAATGCGACCAGCCTGTTCCCGACCAGACACACTCGGAGCGGTGAAAGCCGCTTTTGTCCGGCGACCACGCTCCCATGTGATTGTAAGTTTGAACTGGATTACGGTCACTTGCCTCCAAGCGCTGACGCAGTGACGCGGGAATCGCATCGATTGTCAGGATGACACCCTTGCGGGTTATCGGCACGAGGAGCGCAAGTAGCTCCGCCAATTCTTCTGGGCTCAGGTAGTAGACGACGCTAATGAGGGTTACCCACTCAAAGATCGTTGCCTGCAACGCCATCTGTCGACAGAAGTCGTGCGCTGTCGCCAGCCATACCTGGTCGTATGTTCTCTGACCTTTGACGTACCGAAGGTTCGCTTCAGAAATGTCGCAGCCAAAAACCATGTCCAGATGTTGACGCTCGTTCAGTACTCGACCGACAAACCCGTCTCCGACCCCAAGGTCGGCAACACGATCGGTACGCGAGACAGTATCGAGAAGCAGCTTACGCGCCTTCCCATGAATTCGCCCGCCACGAGCCTGCTTGATTATTTGCCCGTATTCCTCGGGCTTGCCGTGAAGTGACAGCACTGCTTGCTGACCACTTGAAAGTGAAAAGTTCGGAACGATTACCATAGATTCTCCAACGGGCGAGGATAATCTTACCAGATTGCACCAGTTCGGTTAAGGCTTTGGTGGGGTATTTTTCGGCTCACGCAGAGCCGTATGCACGACAACGTACAAAACAGCCGTTAGCGCAAAAAGTATTAGCGCCGCCGCACCAACAACTGTCGTACCTCGATCTGGAGTTAGTTGGCGAACAATGCTTGGCAGTGAAAATCCCTGATCGGCCGGGTCTGGTAGTGCGGTTGGTACTGCTGGATCCTCTGTTATTGGTGGCGGCGTCGACTTCTGGGTTGTTTTGCCCGGAGCAGCGCCGGGATTACTGGCTGGCGGAGCAACTGGCGCAGCCGGTGTACCGTTGACTGAAGCAGCGAACTGCAATCGAGACGCCTCGCTCGATTGAATTCGCATATCGTACTGGGCGTAAGCAACGTTCCACCAAGTTATGCCCTTGATTCGCGAGTACCCGGTTTCCAATTTTTCAAACATATCCTTAATCCAAGCCGCCTTATCGCCATCAACTTCAACGGAACCGACTTCGATCAAATAGACATCTTTTTGCGCAATTGCCTGCAGCTGGTTGTAAGAAGACTGAAAGACTTGATCAAAGCTCATCCAGTACGGGCCGTTGGTCGTACTGAAGTTATAGCCATCCAGTCCAAAGTAGGTGACGTATTCGTTCCCCGGATACATCGAGGCGTAACTGGGCGTCATGTTGAACGGGTCGACGTTGGGAGTCCAAATCCAATCAACATTCGTGACGCCGTTGGCCTTGAACCGGTTCACTATATGCCGCCACGAGGTCTTATGATTTTCGGTTGTGTTGCCAACCTTGCCCAGCCCCCATGGATTCCAGCCGCCGTTAAATTCGGCAGCAAAAGCAATCCGCAAACGGTACGGCAACGACTTAACTTGGGCCGACATGGTATCGAGATAGCTGTCATAAGCGCCGGCCACGATGTCATCGTTAGCCACACCCTTAAATGAACCGTCCGGCTGCTTGAGCATCGGCTGCCAGGTCATTTCTGGAATATAGCCGTTGGCATGATAGCCGTTCGGAATATGCGGCCGCCACGGGTCATCCCAGTTCTCGTACCATTTGGCGCCGTTAAACTTAGCACCAACTAGGCTCTCTAAATCTTTAATTGGCTGAATATCTGGCGCACCGTGCAGCCAAACATTCACTTCGACTCGGGTTTTTTGGTGATTGGCCTCGGCAGGTTCTGCGGCTGGCAAGATCGAGATCAGCAGAGCAAAAAGAATCCACTTCATATTGCATATCGTACCAATTGTATAAAACAATGCTGCCTGGGAAGAATGTGCGCGGCGCAACAAGAAAAACGAATCGCCAGCATTTCTCGGTCTCTACGCTCCCTCACTTATCCTTCGTATTGGTTCCCGAGCAGGGACTCGAACCCCGGTTAGCAGAGCCAGAATCTGCTGTCCTACCACTAGACGACTCGGGAATATTCGCACTCACTCGTTTCCTAAATCGTTATAACGATTTAGGAATAACCATGCACAGGTCGCACTAGACAACCCGCCATAACGGTCTTCGGCTATTTTATCAGAGGGGCATTACCTGATAAAGGGCGCACAACCAGTTTTAGGCTAGCTTTTTAACAGCCGTGTTTAACCGGCGGAGCGTCTCGTCTTTGCCAAAAACTTCGATTAGCTCAAAGGCGCCTGGCGAGGCCTCACGGCCCGATAACGCTACTCGGACCGACCAAAGAAGTTCACCGTCAGACAGCTCGACGTCGCGGGCAGCAGAACGTAAGGCGATCTCAGTGTGTTCTAGCGTTATATCCTTGAGTCCCGTTACAGCTTCAATAGCTGCCGTGAGAGCTTTTTGCGTTCGTGTCAGATCTGATTTCTTTGCCATCAGCAACTCTTTCTCGTACACAGGTTCGGCGTAGAAATAATCAATCAAACCCTCAACTTCGTTTAAGGTCTTGAGGCGTTCTTGAACGAGCGCCAAGACCTGTAAATGATACTCAGGGTTCTTGAGTGCCGCTTGCTTGATCGCAGTATTGGTAATAAACGGCTCTGCGCGACTCGCTAGGTCCCCAATCGCCAGATGGCGAATGTAGTACCCGTTCATCCAAGTTAGTTTTTCGATATCAAAAATTGACGGACTGCGACCAACCCGTTCAATCTGAAACTCATCGATTAGTTCGCTAATAGTGTAAAGCTCGCGGTCATTTCCACTTGACCAACCGAGTAGCGCGATAAAATTGGTTAACGCCTCCGGCAAAAATCCCTTCGCCTTGTAGTCATCAGAAATTGAAACCGGATTTTTGCGCTTACTCATCTTGCTGCGGTCGGTGTTAAGTATTAGGGGGAAATGGCCAAACTGCGGAGAGAATAGGTTTAGCGCGGTGGCGAGAAGCAGCTGTTTGCCGGTGTTTGAAAGGTGGTCTTCACCTCGCAACACATGGGTAATTTCCATTAAGTGGTCATCGATAACGTTGGTGAGCAGAAATAGCGGCGATCCGTCCGATCGGACGATCACAAAATCGCCGAACAACTCCCCTTCAAATTCGACGTGACCGCGGATCAGATCCTCAAACTCTACTTTGCCGACTGGCGTTGCAAAGCGAACAACGTACGGCTTCTTGGCTTTTTCGTTGGCTGTAATAGCAGCCGCACTCAGTGAGCGGCACTTGCCTGAATAGCGAGGCGCTTGTTTGTTTTTTTGCTGCTCATTGCGTTCGGCTTCAAGTTCCTCCGGTGTGCAGAAGCAACGATACGCTGCCTTACTTTCAAGCAGTTGGTCGATGAACGGCTGGTACAGCCCAACGCGTTCGCGCTGACGATATGGTTCGGCTGGACCACCGACTTCTGGACCCTCGTCCCACGGCATCCCCAGCCAGAGCAAGCCATCAAGAATATCGCGCTCGAAGTCGTCAGTCGATCGCTCACGGTCAGTATCTTCCATGCGAACGATAAACTTACCGTCATTCTTTTTAGCAAAAAGGTAATTGAATAGCGCCGTTCGAGCCGTACCAATATGCAGTTTTCCTGTCGGTGAAGGCGCTATCCGAACCCGAACAATATTGTCTGTCATGTTATCGAATTGTACTGCTTTCAGGTTGGCAAAGAAACTAACCTCGGTACTCAATGACGCCCTTGTAATGTTTCAGTTGCGGTTCGCCCATGGCATTGTCGACCGCGACAACATCGATCCGGACATTATTGGTCTGGTATTTTGCCTGAAGCTCGTGAGTTAGGAGCACCAATTTGCGCTGTTTAGCGGGTGTGATCATCTCGATGGCGGCACCAAAAAAATCCGAGGTCTTTGTTTTAACCTCGGTCACCACGATCGTTTTTCCCT
>CAYGDK010000045.1:0-5520 GCA_964348645.1 uncultured Candidatus Saccharibacteria bacterium
CGGGCTAACGTGCAGCATCAAGTCGAGCAATTCTGCGAAGATCACGACATCGACCTGCCCAAGTTCACGTTCCAGTTCCCCGCCCCACAACCTGCCCCTTGAGGCGAATGCCTCCGTAACTGACCCGCCTTCACCGGCGGGTCTTGATATATTTTCATAGCCCTGTTTATTGATTTCTTACTCAAGACCCAGTAAAATTTGCCTACTTCTAATTGAAAGATTAGGGTGAGGAGTACATTTTATTCTATGGAAACATCCGCACATGTTGCCCCGTCGACTCCCGGTTGGGAGATTCTCATCAACTCTGCTCGTGCTTTGTCGGCCGATTCGGCCAACAAACGTGACCAACTCGCCTTTTTTGCGCAGTGCCACTGCCGAACCGACGAGCTGATTCCCGAAGAACGTCGCGACGATGTCGCCCAAGCGGTCTTCGCTGCTGCGACAAAACACGAGAAGTTTGCCATTGATTCGCACGTGACCAATTTCCTTTACACGCAATTTGGCCGACCTGTTATCGAACAGTTGGTCGAAGCGAGCGAAGGCAAGTGGAAGATCAAGGAATGCGACTGCGGCGATCCGACTTGCTGCACGATCGTGTCGGGCGATCCCAACGTCGAAGCGGTCACTATGACTGAACTGATCGCCAAACTTGGCGGTGAAGGAATCCCCAGCATAGTCGTCATTCGCACCTAACCATGCGCAACCCAGATTCGGCCGGCCTTTATGGCCGGCCTTCTCTTTGGTATCATTTCCCTAATTCGCTTGTGGCATCGACCACCGTGCGCCGTGGTGACGACATACCGACACCTAACGCTACGAAAGCGCGAACCCAGTCCCCGCTTGGCGGGGACTTTCATAGAAGGTATGACTGTCAAAACTGTATAACGACCGCCAACGCTCCGCGACTTACTGGACTTGACCATAGGCAGTGCAAATCGGCATAGTATTATTGTTAACAATTTACCATCAAGAGTGCGGACAGGGACTTGGCCCGTTGAAACCGCCAGCAACCTACAGCTGTAAGGTGCTACAACCAACCGTTAACACGGAGTGATGAATATAAGCAATTGCCTCTCATTTCGGAGAGGTTTTTTAGTTCTACGCAAGGAGACGATATGATTACGAGCCACTGGAGAACAGCAGAGTCAGTAACAGAAGGACACCCGGATAAAGTCTGTGACCAAATTTCAGACGCGATACTGGACGCGTACTTACAAGGCGACCCAACCAGCCGCGTTGCAGTCGAGGCCGTTGGCGGTCACGGCGTGTTATTTATCGTGGGTGAAGTTACCTCTAAAGCATCCGTTGACGCCGCCGAAGTCGCTAAGCAAGTCTATCGCTCGATTGGCTACACCGATTCACTGGATATTACCGTCAAGATCGTCACTCAATCACCGGATATCGCTCAGGGCGTCGATACGGGTGGTGCTGGTGATCAAGGGATAATGTACGGCTACGCAACCAAGGAGACGCCCGAGCTGTTGCCACTACCCGTCGTTCTCGCTCATAAACTAACTGATCGACTAACAGATTTGCGCAAGAATGATCCAAAATTTGGCTGGCTTCGACCTGACGGGAAAGCCCAAGTTACAACAGTCGATAACGCAGTCCGGACTGTTGTCGTATCAACTCAACACGACAAAACAATCGCAACCGACGAACTGCGTCAACAAATATTCAAAAACATCATTAAACCAATTATTCCGGACATTCAGTTCGAGGATTGCCACATCAACCCAACTGGCATTTTCTTGCAAGGCGGGTTCGAAGCCGATACCGGGCTGACCGGCCGAAAGATTATGGTGGACACTTACGGCGGCCTCATCCCTCAGGGTGGCGGGTGCTTTAGCGGAAAAGACCCAACCAAAGTCGACCGCTCGGCCGCGTACATGGCTCGGTACTTGGCGAAAAATATCGTTTCCCAAGAATGGTGCAATGAATGTCTTGTCTCGTGCGCCTACGCCATTGGCCATTATAATCCCGTCATGGTGGACGTTTGGACCGATACCGATTATCCCGCTCGGGAATGGGTAGTTAAGAATTTCGACCTCTCACCCGCAGGGATTATTAAGTTTCTCAAGTTACGCCAGCCGATTTACCGCCAGACAGCAATCAACGGCCATTTCTCGAGTGATACTTTCCCGTGGGAGAAACTGGCAGTATCGAAAAAGTAGTCATTCAAAACACACGGAAGCTTTGCTTGACCCACACTCACCGGTGGGTCAAGCTATATAACTCAATATATAGAACCAAACTAACTGTCGTGTTTGGCGACGAAGGTTTTGATTGCTTCGATGTTTTCCAATACTAACTTGGCTTTTTTGACGCCGAATTGAAACGGAAACTTATCTTCCTCGTCATTTTTGAGCACGATCATGGCGTTACCTTTGAATTCTGATTCTTCTACGATTGACATTGAATTGCCTCCTTTATTCTTGTTACTTCCACCATATTACCCTACCACAACAAACAAAAAGCCCGGGCATTCACCCGGGACTTTTTGCGCTTAAGTTTGTTAGTTCGCTTAAGTCTTGATTTATCCGTCACTACGTTCCGGCATTCCTCCCTCGCAGTTGCTCGGTCGTAATCAATATCCACTATCTCGATTAAAACTTACGTTTTAATCTCAATATCTACACCAGCTGGAAGATCCAGGTTCATCAGGGCATCTAACGTTTTCGGATTTGGGTCCAGGATCTCGATGATAACTAACAAAAGACCCCGTATTTCTACGAGGTCTTTTGTGAAGTTACAGCGACGTGCTTACGTCTTAATCTCGATATCAACTCCCGCAGGCAGGTCTAAATTCATGAGTGCATCTAACGTCTTAGGGTTAGGATCTAGCACGTCGATGATGCGCTTGTGGGTGCGGATCTCGAACTGTTCACGCGCGTCCTTGTGGACGAAGGTCGATCGGTTAACGGTGATAAGATTTTTTTCCGTCGGCAGCGGGATCGGACCGGCGACAATCGCACCGGTTCTTTCGGCCGTCTCGATGATCTTTTTGGCGCTGCGGTCGATTACCCGGTAGTCATAAGCTTTGAGCTTGATACGGATACTCGACTTGGCGGCGGCGCGCTTTTCGTTTTGTGTTTTGCTCATCTTCTAAGGTACAAAATCAATTACTTAAGAATCTTGGTGACGATACCGGCACCAACAGTCTTACCGCCTTCGCGGATGGCGAAGCGAAGCTTCTCTTCCATGGCGATTGGCTGGATCAATTTGACTTTGAAGGTTGTGGTATCTCCTGGGACAACCATTTCGGCGCCATCAGGAAGTTCGACTTCACCAGTTACGTCAGTTGTTCGGAAGTAGAACTGAGGCTTGTAACCCTTAGTGAATGGTGTGTGTCGGCCGCCTTCCTCTTTTTTGAGGATGTAGCATTCGGCTTCGAACTCAGTGTGTGGAGTAATCGAGCCTGGCTTACACATAACCTGACCACGTTCGACGTCTGCTCGCTCTAAACCACGAACCAGCAAGCCAACGTTGTCGCCGGCTTGGCCTTCGTTTAGCTGTTTGCGGAACATTTCAACACCAGTGATGGTGGTCTTGGCGCTGGCTTTAAGGCCAACCACTTCGACTTCGTCACCGATTTTGATCTGACCACGCTCTACGCGACCAGTAACAACGGTACCGCGGCCCTTGATCGAGAAAACATCTTCGACAGGCATCAAGAATGGCTTGTCGGTTTCACGAACTGGCTCTGGAACGTAATTGTCGAGCGCTTCGACGAGGTCGAAGATCGCTTTTTTGGCATCGGCGTCACCTTCGAGGGCCTTAAGAGCAGAACCCTTGATGATTGGTGTTTCTTTGCCTGGGTAGTCATTCTTGACCAAGAGGTCACGAATTTCTTCTTCAACGAGCTCAAGGAGATCAGGATCAGAGACCTGGTCGCACTTGTTCATGAAGACAACGATGTACGGAACGCCAACCTGTTTCGCGAGCAAGATGTGTTCGCGGGTCTGTGGCATTGGACCGTCTGGAGCTGACACGACCAAAATCGCCGCATCCATCTGGGCTGCGCCGGTGATCATGTTCTTAACGTAGTCCGCGTGTCCTGGGCAGTCGACGTGAGCGTAGTGACGCTTCTCCGACTCGTACTCAACGTGATACGTCGCGATAGTAATACCGCGCTGCTTTTCTTCTGGTGCGTTGTCGATTTGATCAACAGCACGCTTTTCCGCCCAGCCTTTTTCCGCAAGCACGTTAGTGATAGCGGCGGTCAGGGTGGTTTTACCATGGTCGACGTGGCCGATTGTGCCGACGTTGACGTGTGGTTTTGTTCGTTCAAATGTTGCTGCCATTTAACTTGTAAACCCTTTCTTAAATCTTATATAGCGGTAGTATACCGCAATTAGCCTTAGAATTGTACCTGTTGAATAGGTGTGGGGTCAAGGGGGAAAGACGAGCGTAGATAACGCTCAATATTTTGTGAAGGTAAGGGGCCTCATTGCGAAGTCAGCCCCCTACCCTCACACTCCCACCCCCGACACGCTCTAACCAAGGTAAGGAGAAAACCTCGCTTCGTTCCGGAAGGAACGCGGTAACATCCGCTCAGTTTTCACAGAAACAAAAAACGGCCTTGCGGCCGTCTTCTGCTTTAAGAATCAGTATTTATTCGGCTTTGACGCCGACTTTGCCGACTATCTGAGCGGTAATGTTACCCGGCGTCTCTTCGTAGTGGTCAAATTCCATCGAAAACGAAGCACGACCCTGGCTCATTCCGCGAAGGTCGGTGATGTAGCCAAACATTTCCGAAAGCGGAACGTGAGCGTCGATAACTTTGGAGTTACCGCGGTCTTCGGTGCCCATGACACGGCCACGGCGACTGTTAAGGTCGCCCATGCAGTTACCGAAGAATTCTTCGGGAGAAACGACTTCGACTTTCATAATTGGTTCAAGCAGAACGGGGTTGGCTTTTTTACAGCCATCCTTGAAGGCCATCGCACCAGCGATCTGGAAGGCAACGTCCGAAGAGTCGACATCGTGGTACGAACCATCGTAGAGCGTTACTTTAACGTCAACGATTGGGTATCCGGCGATGATACCCTTGGTCAAGGCGTCCTTAACACCCTTTTCAACTGACGGGATAAACTCGCGTGGAATGGTACCACCGGAAATCTTGTTAACGAACTCGAAGCCGGTACCGGATTCGATCGGTTCGATCTGAAGCCAAACGTGACCGTACTGACCGCGACCACCAGTTTGTTTGACGTACTTGCCTTCTTGTTTGACCGGCACTTTGATCGTTTCTTTGTAGGCAACCTGCGGCGCACCCTTGATGGCTTCGACGCTAAATTCGCGCTTCATCCGATCGACGATAATGTCGAGGTGAAGTTCGCCCATACCCTCAATTAAGGTTTGTGAGCTGGTCTCGTCTTTGGATAAGCGGAGCGTTGGGTCTTCGGCAGCTAGTCGTTGCAGGGCGGCGCCCATTTTTTCTTGATCGGCTTTGGTTTTTGGCTCGATCGACATTTTAATAACTGGCTCTGGGAACGAAATCTGTTCCAGAATGATTGG
>CAYGDK010000046.1:0-5333 GCA_964348645.1 uncultured Candidatus Saccharibacteria bacterium
GCAGGGGTGACAGGATTCGAACCTGCGACACACGGTTTTGGAGACCGTTGCTCTGCCAACTGAGCTACACCCCTAAAACTAACTATCAAATTATACTAGGCTTTCTTCGAGAGGTCGACGAGCTCGATCTTCGCTTCTTTGGCAAATTGATAAATCCGTTCGTCGCGATACAGCTCGCCAAAGACAACACGCTTCAATCCGGAATTGGCAATGAGCTTAAAACACGGCCAGCAGGGTGAGGCGGTCGTATAAATTGTACCGCCGTCGATCATGGCACCGGTTTTAGCCGCTTGAACGATGGCATTGGCCTCAGCGTGAACGGTACGCACGCACGACTCCATACCGCGGTTAGGATCAAATTCCATCATGTGGCCAACTTCGTCGCAGTGGGCGGTGCCACGGATTGAACCGTTATAGCCAGTCGAAAGAATTACTTTGTCGCGAACAATCACCGCCCCGACGTGCTTGCGATCACACGTTGCTCGAGTGGCGACTTCGTGAGCAATGTTCATAAAATAAACATCCCAGTCGGAACGAGCGAGTAATTCTTTTTCGGATTTAACTACTTTTTTTGTTGCCATTAATATATTCCTCGGTTGCGCTGATAAGATCATTTGTACTACCAACATTAATAAACGTCCAATCGGCCATAGCGATTGGCCCGGCCTGATTAATGTTTTCGATTTGAGAAATTTCCCGAGAACGAACTTCGTCTTCGGTGAGCGGCCTATCCTTTCGCTTTGATAGTCGCTGGTATCGAATCTTTGGCGGCGCGTAAACCGCCACCACTTCGAGTTGATCAAATCTGTCGCGCAGAAAAAGAAATTCCTCCCAGGAGTATAGGCCGTCAATAATAACCGAACTGTTTTTGAGCGCAGCTTCAATTTTGGGAACGTTTAGCTTGGCGTACGCCGCCATACCGTGATCACGACGCAATTGTTCGCGCATCATCCGTTCGTTGGCTTCGTTTACTTCGAGCCCAGCTTCTGTCAGTTTCTCGAGTGTTAGTCCACCAAAATAGACTCGCTCAAATCCGTGAGCGACTAAAACATCAGTGACTGTTGATTTCCCCGCTCCTGGCAGCCCAACAAGGGCAATGAGTCGCGCCATTTACAAGAGATCTAACCACATGCCAGTGTTAGACGCAATTTTACGCTTTCAAGTAGTGCGCGATAAACGCGCTGAGATTACTTACCCTCTTTGTGGGCGGTAACCTTGTCACAGCGTTTGCAGAACTTGTTCAACTCCAAACGAGTTGGGGTGTTGGTTTTGTTCTTCTCGGTGTGGTGGTTGATTTCGTGGCAGACCGTGCATTCCATTCGCACCATTGTCCGCGCACCTTTTTTCTTTGCCATTTGTTAGGTTATTTTAAACCAGAAAAACGAGCTTGTCGAGTATTGCTCTCCTTAATAACTGGCTAATGAGCCGACGCAAGGGATTACACCGCGCCTGTGCTAATCCCTTGTCTTCTCTACTGAGCCGCCTTCGGGATTTGAACCCGAGACCCCTTCCTTACCATGGAAGTGCTCTACCCCTGAGCTAAGGCGGCGGTGTGCAAACTGTTGCCGTTGCTGGGTGTAGGGATGTTCGCCTTCGGCTCACTCCCCTTCCCACCCCAAATTCCTCCGACGGAGGAATTTGTGCTGGGTGTAGGGATCGAACCTACGAAGGCACGAGGCCGTCTGATTTACAGTCAGATGCGTTTGACCACTTCGCTAACCCAGCAAGTTCACTAATTCTAACAAAAATATGGTTGGAATTCGACAGTAATAGGTAAACTTAGCGCTTCTTGGCTAATAACCAGTCTGGAATGGGGCCAAAGGTAAACTTGGGCCAATTATCGATTTCGGATTCGGTCGCGTCGTAATATTTCTGATAAGCAATTTCGACACTGCCATGAAGGGCATCCGCCCAGTTAAGACCCAGCTTTTCGGCCAAACCCTTAAGCTTGGTTTCGGAGTCGGCTTCGATTTCAGCAAATGCTGGTATCCACGGCCAAGTATCGATTGTTACTTCTGCGTCACCGACCTGCCACTTCTCCCGTTTAGTTTCTTGGTAGGAGTATCGCTCCAACCCGATTGCTTCCAGGAGTTTTATGGTTGTCTCGAAATTGCCAACGGTAGTTTCTATCTCTTTAGTACCGTGCAAGGTTCGGTCGTTTAATTGTTTATAGCTAAGCGTAATCCGGTCGCCCTCGTCCCGAACGCGCACCCAGCCACCAACTTTTTCGAGTTTTTTGTCCGGAAAGTCTAATACTACTCGTGTCATCTGCCGTTCGGCGTGAACCAACTGCCCGCCAATTTCGGTCAGCTTCTGGCGCAAGGTATCTGGAGCGATATCAAGAAACTTCGCTTCAATTTCGGTTTCCATTGAGCCACCTGTCGGATTTGAACCGACGACCTGCTGTTTACAAAACAGCTGCTCTGCCGCTGAGCTAAGGTGGCAACGCGCAACCTATATTCTACTTTTTGTTGAGCAACTGCTCAAGAAGCGCGCGGTATTTGGGCGAAACTGGATCGAGACTAATCGCCTCGCGAATCGTAGCAATGGCGCGCTGATTATCCTTATTTCCCTCGTAAGCCAACGCCAAGTTGTAGTAACGCGACGGGTTAAATCGATCAAGTTTGACAGCGACTTTAAGGGCGTCGATCGCGTCGGTGTAGTTTTTCTTTTGCAAATAAATTAGGCCAAGCCGGGCATAAACTTTTGAATCTTTAGGGTTACGCGTCGCCGCCGTTAGGAAGAAGCGCTCCGCTTCGTCGAGCTTACCGCCTTTGAAAAGCGCTTCGCCTTCGTCGTAGTGCGTCATAATCTCTGGCTTCTCGTCGATCATTTCCTCACGCCAAAAGCCACCTTCGGTTGATCGACCTGAAGACCGATCGCGGTTAGGGAGCCCAACTTTCGGGATGTTGATTTTTTTGGCTCGGGAAGCGGCTTGGCGCTTCGCGGCGTTGAGTACAACTAACGCAAGTCGGGCTGACGCGCGACCGGCGACAACCAAAAACCGCCAAGCAGTTTCAAGCCAGGTGGTGCGGCGCAATAAAATAATGATGAAAAGCGCGACGGCACTAAAGAAGATTAATTGAGCTGTCATCAGTATGGGTCCTTCATTCACTCCTACTTGATTAGAGCGGCCAGTTCAAGAGGAGGGCGTCAATTACCAATTTTTGATTAGCGTTCTTACCAAGGCGCCGAATCGAACGATCAAGCAGATTTGCCGCCTCAACAAGCTCGCGGGTCGGTGTAACGAGCAGCGCCTGACGGATACCGGCGCGCATCGATTCTATCGTGGCAGTTAAGGCTGTGCGGTCTTTAGCCTTCTCGATCGCCGGCTTAAGATCGGCCAGAGTGATCACGGTCGAGTCAGAATCGCCGACCCGCTCCCCTTCTGTGACTAACTCGTGAAGGCGAGAACGGACAGTGGCGAGCATTGCCTGCGGCCGTGTTGTCTGCAAAACAACCACCAATGTACTTGGCGGCTCCTCGAGTAATTTAAGTAGTGTATTTTGCATCTGATCGTTGAGCCGGTCAGCGTTTCGGATATAGAGCAGACGCTTATCGCCCAGCGCCTGCTGACTAGCGCCCGATACAATGCCGCGTAGCGCTTTTATATCGATCTCTGATGCGTCAACCAATAGCTGGTCGATCAGGGCAAACTGGCTCAAATGCGAGGCCAACAGCTGGTCGCCTAAATAGAGATACGATCGGCCGACGTTCATGATTGGAGTGTAAGACAATTACGCATCGAGAGCGAGTGGTACAATACAGCCATGGAAGAACAGTATACACAGACGCCAGAGCCAACTGATAAGGTCGGTTCCGCCAAGGAGTATCAGGACAAGATGCTGAAGTGCAAGGATTGTGGTGACGAGTTTGTGTGGACTGCTGGCGAGCAGGAGTTCTTTTTCTCCCGAGGCTTTAAGAACAAGCCGACGCGCTGCAAAGAATGTCGTAAAAAAAATCGACAGAAGGTCGAAACAGAATACTTCCGCGTGACATGCTCCAGCTGCGGACAAATTGGCGACGTAATGCTAAAGCCGGCCAATCCTGAGGCGATTGTTTACTGTAAAAGCTGCTTTGACACTAAGTTTCTAAATCAGTCGGCCGAGCCGGCTGCTTAAGCCGCAGGCTTCGTTTTTTTGTTGAGAGTTTTTCGGCAACGGCTGCAGATTACGAGCCCGTTCCATTTTTGCAAGTTTGGCAGGATCACACGCTGCGTTTTGTGGAGTGATTTTGGACGATTATACCCAACACGAGGTCCCTTGCCGCAGAGTTGGCAGGTTTCGGTTTTAATAACTTTGAGTGATTTTGATCGCAACATTGTGATTTTTATTACTCCTGCTCTTGCATAGAGTAGTTCCCATTCTATACTGATGGGGATGCAGATTCAAGATCTTGGGGTCAGTCTCGGCCTGATAGCAATTATTCTTTTTAGCTTAGCGGTGCACGAATATGCGCACGCGCTTGTCGCTTCAATTTTTGGTGACCCAACTGCAAAGCTCGAAGGACGGCAAACGATCAACCCGATCGCCCACTGGGATCCGATCGGCACATCTCTTCTTGTCGGCTTACTCTTGCTCCGGGCGTTTGGCGCCGCTGTACCAGTCTTTGGCTGGGGCAAGCCAGTTCCCGTCAACGAAGACAACTTCGACAACCCTCGGCTCCATGGTTTACAGGTCGCATTGGCCGGCCCGTTCTCCAACTTTCTGCTAGCCGTTGTTTTTGCGCTGCTGGCGACGGCCCTTCGAGGTATTCCGTTCTGGCCAGAACTGATGGTTAGCGCAGTCTTTCTCAACGTCTTTTTAATGTTTTTCAACCTTCTGCCCGTTCCACCGCTGGATGGCTCACGCATTCTCCGTCTCTTCATGAGCGATCAGACCTACTTTGCCCTATCGAGCAATCCGGTCATCTTCTTTTTGCTCATATTCTTTGCGCTTAGCTTCTTAATGGATCCGATTGCCGACGTCAGCTTCAGGCTGACCCAACAACTTCTCGCAATTGGGTTCTAACCATAGAAAAAAATATCTGATCGGGTACGATAGGGCGGTCTCGCAAGCGCTAACAATTGGTCCTCAATCTAATTAAGAAGGGAATCCGCCTTTGAGGCGGTAGGTTCTTCGGAGCCGACCGTTCGGGTTTGCACCGTGTGTGCAACCGTAAGATACCCACTTCTCCTATTAGCTCGTTTGGGTTTTACTCACACCAGCCAGACTTGGAGGAATATGATGGGTGCCAATTTGTTAGTAGCTTGCGAGTCATCGGGGTGTGGCGCAGTTGGTAGCGCGCATGGCTGGGGGTCATGAGGCCGTGGGTTCAAGTCCCGCCACCCCGAC
>CAYGDK010000047.1:0-5095 GCA_964348645.1 uncultured Candidatus Saccharibacteria bacterium
CCCGGCATGACGCGCCAAGACCCGATGGAGGGGCTGGTCAAGAACGTCTACCGGATCGAGTTCCTTGCGGCGAACAACTACGCCAAACTGTCGGCGGCTGATTTCATCTCCAACGTCACGGCCGCGATCCACCCGAAGGGAAAGGCCGGAACGAACATGCCCGGCTTCGGGCGCAAGGTGTCGCCCAAGACGAGCCCGGTGACGAAGTACGTCGAGGATCTTCTGCGGGCGTCAGGCATGTCGGACGAGCAGATCGCCGCCGCCGTTGCTGGAGGACTGGTCAAGACGACCGAGAACAAGACGCTGGACGACGGCCAAATCGAGGAAATCAAGACGCAGGCGAGCCTGTGGATCACGTCGAACTACATGGAGAACGGCGTCGTCGCCCTCATGCGGAACGGCAAGGTCGAGTATTGGCAGTTTGAGCCCGCCATCTTCGATGTCTACTCGTCGATCAACGACAAGGCTAGCCATCAGTTGATGACGTACTTCACGCTCCAGACGCGCCTGCTGCGCGCTGGCGCCGTGCTGACGCCAGAGTTCATGTCCCGCAACCAGTTCCGCGATATGCTGTCGGCGGGCGTGCTGGCGACGAATCTCGTCAAGAGCCCGGTGGACGCCGCCCTGCTGCCGCTCCGCATCCTTCGCGGACTGACTGCCGCCATCGAGGGGCAGACCGGCGTCAAAATGAAGGGCGTCCGCGATCTCGTCGGCCTCAAGGGCGAGGTCGGCGAGGTGTGGCAGCGGTTCCTGATGTCCGGTGCCGCGCAGGCAAACCTTGTCGCGCTCGACCAGGAGAACCTGAAAAAGAGCGTCAACGAGACGACTCGCGCCGCCCGCACGCCGGGACAGAAGGCCGCGCAGGCCGCCAAGTCGCCGGTCAAGTACCTGCTCCACAGCCACCCGCTGTCGGTGCTGCAAACACTGTCGAAGCTCACGGAAAACTCGACGCGCATCGCCGTGCTGGAAAAGACCCGCTCCGACATGCTCGCCCAAGGCATGACCGAGAAGGAGGCCACCTTCCGCGCTTCCATGCAGGCGCGTGAGGCATCCACCGACTTCGGGCGCGCGGGCGAGTACGGGCGCGTCATCAACCGCATCGTCCCGTTCTTCAACGCCTCGATTCAGGGCAACGACAAGATGATCCGCGCGCTGGTCCGCGACAAGGGCAACCGGGGCGCGACGTGGCTGCGCGGCGCGCTCATGGTCACGCTGCCGTCGGTCCTGCTGTGGACGCTCAACTACGACGAGGAGTGGTACAAGGAGCAGCCCGCGTGGCTCAAGAATCACTTCTGGCTGTTCTCGGTGGACGGCGGCAAGACGATCATCAAGCTCCCGAAGCCGTTCGAGATCGGCATGATCTTCGGCTCCCTTCCAGAGCGGTTCCTTGACTTCGCCTACGGGGAAGATCCCGAGGCCGTCGGCAAGTGGGCGGACAACTTCCGCAAGGACATCGGCGTCCTGCACCCGTCGGGGCTGATGGGTCCGACCATCGGCACCATCGTCGAGATCGAGCAGAACTACGACGCCTACCGGGACACGCCCATCGTCAAGGGTTGGCTGGAGGACGTGATCCCGCGTGAGCAGTACACGACGAACACGCAGGAGTTCTCCAAGTGGATGGCCGAGAAGTTCCCCGGCGGCAAGCTGTCGCCGCTGATGATCGACCATTTCATTCGGGGCGCGTTCGGGGGCATCGGGACGTGGGCAGAGGAAGGCGCGTCCAACATCATCATGGAGGCCGACCCGAAGCGCCGGGAGATGAAGCCGTCCTCGCGCCTGCTGTTCGAGACGCTGCCCGAGTGGACGCCCATCGTCAAGGCGTTCGCCGACGCCACCCCGACCAAGTACACGCAGCAGCTTGACGACATCTACGGCGAGTACGACCGCACGAAAGAGGCCATCACGACGCTGCGCTCGTTCGCGTCCGGCGGTGCGCCCAAGGACAAGTACCTGCGGCTGTACAAGGAGCGCGGGGTTGACGTGGCGCTCCATGAGGTACTGGCGCACGCGATTGAGCCGATCTCCAAGATCAGCCAGCAGATAAAGCTGATCCAGTCGGTGCCGCCCGAGGTGCTGACCAGGGACGAGCGCAGGCAGAAGATCGACGAGTTGATGACGCAGCGCAACGCGATGGTCGGCAAGTTCATGGAGAAGTACCAAGCCATCGACAAGGCCGCGATTCAGAAGAAGGTTGACGAGTCACTGGAACGGGTCGGCAGAGAATACGACCGGGCGAAAGGACGCTAGACGTGGACCCCATCACAACGATCACTGGCCCTATCGACGCTGCGAGCTTCAACAACGGCGCGACCGCCGTCGGGACGAAGGTCTTGGCCGAGATCACGCAGAACACGACGAAGATCAACGAGATCGTCGGCGGGCTGACCGTGGTCGCGGCCGATCTGGACGTGGAGGAGGCGGCGCGGGGGGCGGCGGACTCGGCGCTCGACGTGCGGATGGACGCCGAGGAGGCCGCCACGGCCGCCAACACGGCGTACCATCTGTTCAACGACGGATACCTTCAGACGACCGACGTGCGGCTGGATGCGCTGGAGCAGGCTACAGCGTCCGGCTACGTCGAGGTGGCCGTAGGCAACAAGACGCTCGCGGCGGACACCGAGCATACGATCAACTTCACGGGCACCGCCGGGTATCAGCTTCTCGTGCTGCCGGCCACGATGACCGATTTCTCTCTCGGCATGAACTGGGTCGCCATCTGCAACAACGCCGACGGACTGATGATCGCGCCTTCGGCGGCTACCGCGTGGGCTCACGAGTCGCTGACGACGCTTTTGGATGGACTCTACCTCCGGGTTGGCGACCAGGCTCTCATCACGGCCGTCGATGTCGGAACCACGAAGAAGTGGAGCGCCGCCGTGCTGCGCGGCGATGGCGGGACCAGATCGGCGGCTGCCGGGGCGGGCGACCTTGGCGGGACCGATCAGGACGACAGGATCATCTGGGTGGACCGCACCGGGGATACCGGAACGCGGGACTACTACCTGCCCGATCTCACGGCAGGAGACGCGCTCTTGAGCGACGGGCGCGAGATCACCCTCGTCCTGTACGGGACCGCAACCTCGGGCACGTTCGTTGTCCACACGCTCGGGACCGGCGACGTGTTCAACAGCGGGCTCACGAGCTTCACCATGACCGAGAAATCGACCTGCCGGTTCATCGGCAACGTCCCGCCGCAGGTGTGGGCGGTCATCAAGGGCGCGGCGTAGCCATGACACCGAGCCGCTGGACCTACTTCTCGGTCGAGGAACTGACCTGCCGCTGCGGCTGTGGGCAGATGAAAATGGACGGCGATTTCATGCTGAAGCTCGTCGCCCTGCGCGACCTGGTGGGCTTCTCCATGCCGATCACGTCGGCCTACCGTTGCCCCGCCCACAACGCCAAAGTCTCGTCTACGGGCTTCACAGGCCCGCACACGACCGGCAAGGCGGTGGACGTGCTCATCAACCGGGGGCGCGCCCGTGAACTGATAAAGCAGGCTCTTTGGATGGACTTCGCCGGCGTGGGTGCCAAGCAGCACGGAGGCGACAGCGGCAGGATCGTCCACCTCGACATGGTGCCGGGGGCGGAACGCCTGTGGACCTACCCGTAGGAGGGTGATATAATGGACTTGGCGAGTCTCGTCATTGGCTTGGCCGGCGGGGCGGCCGGCAACGTCGTCGGCAAGAGCCCCATCACCGGCGAAAAGCCGTGGAACAAGATCCTCGCGCCGCTCGGCTCTGTGGCGGCCGTCCTGCTCTACAAGAAGTTCGGCGGCGGCGCCCTGACCGACCAGCAGGCGGCCGAGGCCGGGATCATGATCGGTGCCACGGCGGTCGGAGCCTACTCGGCCGGCAAGAACCTGTACCAACTGGTGCGTACATTCTTCAAGAAAGGACCACACTGATGCCCAGCTTCACTTCGACCCAGTGGATCACCCTTCAGCAGCCCCTTCTCATGGTGGCGTCGATGCTCACCGGCAAGGACGTGGCGGCGATCCTGGCGATGGAGGTCCACGAGCGCGTGGTCCTGCTGCATGGCGTGTCGGTCCAGTTGGCCGAACTGTTCGGCGCCGCTGCGACCGCGACCGACCCGACCAGCCCCGGCGGCGTCACGCTGACCGAGGCCGAAGTGGCGACCATCATCGACGAGGCCGACGACGTGCCCGAGGCGGTCGGGCTGCTCAAGGGCTAGGCTTCGGCGATACCTGCGCGAGAGAACGCCCCGGCTTCGGTCGGGGCTTCTTTTTCCCATTGACGGATAGTGGCTGGCGTGCTATCATTGTTGGGTGGTTATCAACGGAGGTGCTTCAAATGGCGAGTTCACGGTTCCTGTCCTTCGATGACAGGCGCAAGCGAATCGAGATCGTGCTGCGGCGGCGCGACTGGACGTGGTACAGGCTGTCGCAGGAGATGAACATGGCGCAGACGACGGTCCAGCGGTTGTTCAAGGTCAAGCGCGCCGACGGCGGGGAGCCCGATCCCCCGATCTCGATCATCCGGCGCCTCGCGCGGGCGACCAACACGTCGATGGGCTTTTGGTTGGATCGGAAACCTGTGGAGTGATGGACGGCTACCCGTTCGCACTGTACCACATCGGCGGCTGCGAAGGCCCGTGCTTCCTGCTGTCGGAGAGGCCGAAGGCGGGAGACATCACCGACCCGACGAAGGCGATCCATCTTGACGGCCGCAGGATATACGACGGAGAGATCGCCGTGTGCGACACCTGCGGCGCAACGCTTCACTGGTTCCCTGTCGCTTCTGAAGTAAGGGAGTATCCATGACACCCGACAAGTCCGTCATCCAGACCACGGCCGAGGCGCACAAGGCGAACCTCGAAGCCGCCGTGTTCGCGTCCGATCGGTTCATGCGCCTGACCACGGACATGAGCGAGCCCGAGATCGCGGCGTACCTCAAGGGTGCCCGCGACTTCTACGGCTTCGCCACGTTCCACATTCTGCACCGAGGGAATTGCAAGTTCGAGTCCGCCCATGAATGACCTGAGCCCCGACCGCCACCTCGAAGCCGCAGCCGACGCCCACCAGGAGCGCCAAGACGCGCCGACCTGCGACTGGTGCCCGTCCATCGGCCCGCTG
>CAYGDK010000048.1:0-4780 GCA_964348645.1 uncultured Candidatus Saccharibacteria bacterium
CATGTCCAGGTTTCTATCCACCAGTGTTCCTTTTTGGTCTGTTGCTTTGGCGTTTGGATTTTCAGCAGGAGTTGGAATAATCTTTGGCTCAGTTCCGGCTTATCGTGCAGCCAAACTCAACCCTATCGAAGCGCTTCGCTACGAATAAATAAATCAAAAAAACAGGCCTCCGCTTGGTGCGAAGGCCTGAAAACTAACGGGCGTCGATACTAACGGTCGTCGATGTAGAAATGCAACTCTGAAGTCGACTCTCCAGCTTTGTCGCCTGAATTAAGACACTGGTTCCAACGCAACTTCCTCCTTGAAGCATAGAAGTCTCCATAGACCTTGTACTCCTGACCATCGATCAAGATCGTTCCAGAAAAGCCAGCTTCAGCCATATTATTCGATGGCATTTGTCCGGATCTGAAACGGAAACCGATAATCGTTGAGCTCTTGCCTTTTCTGTCGATTCCGCCGATTCTCATAAACGTCTGAACCAGGCGCTCAGCCGTTGAAACGGTGCGTTGACGCCGATTGTAGTAGACCCTCATCCGACTGTATTCGGCTTGTCGATCGCGCGCCAGCCTGGTCGGAAACTCAAAGGCGTAAAATGTGCGAATTTCGTTTGGATCCTTTAGCATTGAACTCTCCACTTACGAATTGGACACATTATATATCCTATAATAAATAAAGTCAAGCCTATAATTCCTGAAGTCTTGATTTGTTGACAGGCTCACTATATAAACCAGGTCACAAGTATGAACCTAACCTTTGGTCCACCAAATCCCAACCTACCTACCAATCCTGAAGCTACCGACACAGGAGTGTTTTCCATGCTACGAAATGAATTACAAACAACCGTGCACGAAACCACTGTTCCGTTTTGGGCCGTTGCTCTCGCGTTTGGATTTTCAGCCGCAATCGGTATTATTTTCGGTTCCATTCCCGCTTATCGCGCAGCCAAACTCAATCCTATCGAAGCGCTAAGATACGAATAATTGAATAATTGATAAACAAACTCTATAATTCACCCATAAGTTAGTCACAATGGCTACAAACAACACAACCTTCTCCAACCTGCCCATCAGTAACGAACACGACCGTCCAACCGAGCCGTTTGCGCCCTTATGGGCAAAAACCGAAAAATTATCTTCCTCTAGCGAACATTTTGCAGCCAATTTAGACGGAGAAGTGGAGTTAGATACTGTTAGGGATAAAGCCGAGAAGCAACTTCAAGGTTCACAAGAACTTGAAGATTTAAGACTTTCTATTGCATCCGGATCTGAAGGTCAGCTAAGAGGTGAAATCGCGGACCTTAATAGAGAACTGGCCAATTCAAAACAGCAAGCAGGTGTAGCAGAAACAAACTCAGTTGCCAACACAAATGCAGCTGTACATATTCAAGAACGAAGCCGCTTACGAAAAATGCTCGAATTAATATATAAATCAGAACCAGCTTTTTCCGAATTTGCCACCGTTGGCGAACGCAAATCAAAACTAACTGGCATTGTCGGCGCCATCACCGGAGACCAGAAAACATTAATGGAAATAAACGGCGCCTCAGCATCCTTCTAAGCAACAGGTATCCTGTTGCGCAGGACGTTCTAGCAACTTTGGTTGCGAAGAGTTCGCTTTTAGCAAAAAGCTAACGACATTAAGAAACAAAATGGGGGACCCAGTTTTGTGACGACTTCAAGCAAATAACATTAGCATCAGGTATCCTGATGCGCAGGACGTAGTCAAAACTGGAGACAAAAATGACTGGCTCAATTTTTGAAGTAAGTTTTGGCGAGTAACTACCAAAGCATCCCAACCGTATACTGCTTCTCTTGCCAAGCAAGCTCTCTTCCCATAAAATACCTTGAAGTCTCCTATTTGTAATAAGATTTGAATCTGGCTATGCCAGTTCAAAAACTTTCCCACAAAAACGAGGCCCCCGCAAAACCGCAGGTTTTGAAGGGGAGAGGAGGAATGATGAAATTCTGAACTGAATTTTGTCTTATTAAATTCGGTTTTTGAACAGGCTTTGCCTGGTAAAAACTTTCCTCTAATGGAAGAGGAATACTAAGGAGAAACCTTGGTGTCTCCTTAGAGGTAACGAGGGCTTGTAGCTCAGTTGGTTAGAGCGTTACATTGACATTGTAAAGGTCAGAGGTTCGAGTCCTCTCAGGCCCACACTTTATGGTTTCGCTTTGCTTCACTTGCGTGCAAGCAGAGCGAAAATGAAGTCATGTAATCAGGACGAGAAGTTCATCCTGAGCCTGCCGAAGGGTTTACCTTGAGCCTGCCGAAGGGAGTCCTCTCAGGCCCACCCTAAACTCGTTTTAAACTTTGAGAATATAGCTTTTCGTAACTATCAACAATTTTCCCGACTCCAAAATTGTGAATATATATCTGAGACCAACTTACCCACTTTTGTCTGATCAATTCATTCGTTAATAGCTTATCTAATTTTTGACCAAAGGCTTTTGTATCTTTAGGATTTACTAATGACATTTTTCCATAACCTTTCATCACCGACCGATAGCCGGAATTATCTCCAGCTACCACAACTATTCCCCGCGCCATAGCCTCCAATAACACTATTCCAAAACTCTCGCCATATAGAGCAGGAGAACAAAAAAGACTCGCCCTTTTATACATCTTCAACTTTTCTTCCTCGGTTACGAAACCTAGAAATTTTACATTACCGATTTGATGTTTTTTTACATAATTTTCTAGTTTTTCCCTCTCCGGACCATCACCAGCAATCTCCAAAAAAACATTCGGCCTTTTTTGCAATAGTTCTTCAAAAGCTTTCAGTAAATACTTCACTCCTTTGCGTTTTTCAAGCCTTCCCAAATACATGATAATCTGATCCTTTTTGCTTCCCTTATTTTCAATAAAAGGGTATTTTTCAAAATCCACACAGTTAGGAATAATTTCGATTTTTCTCTTAGTCAGCCCGCGGACATAAATTGCAGCCTCATCTGATACGGCCGTCATCGCATCGATCTTTTTCATCACCAAGCGGGCATAAGGAGAGATAGCAATTTCTAGGGCTTTGGTCAGTCTGGTTTCAGGCAATTTAGCATGAAATGTCGCAATATTTACAGATTTTGACCTTGAAAGGATTTGCGGAGACATCATCGGCACCCAGGGTTCATGAAAGTGCAAAATATCAAAATTCTGTTCCTCAAGCACTTTTCTAATTTTGCGATTTTCTATACTCAATGATACTTGTGCAGTCGTTTGAAAAGGATATTTCGTATCAATCAAGCCTCCAATATAAATTATTCCGTCTTTATCTTTATCTGTCTTGTGCGGAGCTGGCGTGATAATTACAGCCTTATGACCTCGTCTTTTTAGCTCCTTTTGCAGGTTTAGTACACACTCCTGAACACCGCCGTTTTTATGCAAGTTGTACGGACAAATCAAGCCTATTTTCATTTGAAGTCAAAGTATATCAATATTTTGTGAAAATTTTCCTTGACATTTTCGAGTATTAACCTAAACTATAGGGCAAGTTCAGCCGTCAAAGGCAACTAAAGCACTTTAAATCAAACGGCTTTTCAGGAGAAATCGAAGATGTTTGCCCTTCCACCACTGATCATCACACCAAACGACTGGCCAGACAGTAATTCAATGCTTGGCATCAACAGATATCATCCTCACCCAGGCGACCTAACAAGATTTCTGGCCAACCAGCGTGCTGAGCACGTTGGCGCCAACTATCACGAGGCGTACACCAACCCCATGCTTTCTGCACCACCAAGCGAAGGTGAAGGGGGGACAATCTTTTTCACCAACGACATAAACCAAAACAATCTCTCAGCCGCAATGCATGCAATGGGTATCACTGATCCGCCCGGCGCACTCAAACAGTTCGTCATCTATGCGGCCGAGAGCAAAAAGCCCGGAGAAGAGCAATATCTTCGCCAGCTCCGGTTCATCAACCACCTCGCCATGCGCTACAGCTTCCGCTCACTCAGTGACGACAAGGTAAAACAGCTGCCAACTCAGTCACTTACCCTAACCGAAGCCGTCTGGCTGTTCATCCAAAACCAGCGGAAAGAGTGGGGAACGTCCTTTGCTTCATCTCCCAAACTCGACAGTCTCTTTGGCGGTGACGGCTATAACGCACGAGAAGAACTGTCTTTCGGTCTGATGGTCGAAGACTCATACTCAGGCATCGTCCGACTCTGGAGCAGGGCATGGCTAGTTACCAAATAACAGGATTTGACCCATTCGGCTATCTCACGTTCAAAGAGCTTTTTAAGCTCATCGATGACCCGCTTGGTCTCAAGCTTGACGAAATCCACAACGACTGGTGGCCGCTTTTCAAAGTTTCCCCAGGAGCCAAAAACAACCACCACATCTGGAAAGGCGGCTACCTCGACCACGTTCTTGATTGCATGAACATCGCCGTCGAGCTATACCGACTTTTCCAGCACCGCAGGCCATTGAATTTCAGCCTCAGCTCTGCTTTGGCAGTACTGTATCTCCATGACATCGAAAAGCCGTTCAAGTACGTCAGGAGCCAACCCAACCTGGAAACCAAAATCCAGCGCCGGGAGTTCCGGCATCAGTTCGTGCTTGAGTGGGATATTCCGCTTAATCTCGAAGGAATGTTTGCCCTTGATCAAACTGAGGATGAAAACGAGGATTACTCTGCAAACAAGCGCGTAATGAGCGAACTTGCAGCCTTCTGCCACACCTGCGACACACTCTCAGCCAGAGTCTGGTTCGACTTTGGCATCAGCCGATCCTCACAACCAGCTCACTAAGTCCACCCGACCCACCCTTAAACAAGGTGGGT
>CAYGDK010000049.1:0-4778 GCA_964348645.1 uncultured Candidatus Saccharibacteria bacterium
GGCGGGAAGGGCGGCATCGAAGCATTGCCGGCAATCGCTGGTGCCATCGCCAAGCTGACCGATGCAGACGCGGATTACTGCATCTTTGGGCTGCTGAAAGTAGTAAGCCGCAAACAGCCGAACGGGCTTGGCTGGGGGCCGGTGGCAACTGGTGAACTGCTCATGTACGACGACATCGACATGCCGCAGATGCTCAAACTCGCGTGGGAGGCGCTGGCATTTAACATGGCGGGTTTTTTCGCCGCCATGCCCTCGGCTTTGAAAGAAGCTGTCCAGAAAGTAAGCGCCCCGTAACCTGGGTGTCGCTGCCGGGCGGTGAAGATTGGCTGCTCCGTCCGGTGCTGAGAGGCATGTGTAAGTTTGAAAGCCTGATTGATGGAACGTTGAGCCTCGCTGATGTGGCTTTGCTGAACGATGCGATAGACGTCCAAGAAGAAAATGAAATGAGATACCGGGAGGCCAACAAGTGAGCGGTGAAGTAATCAAGGAATTTCTGGTCGGTCTTGGCTTCGATGTCGATGAAGCCGGACTATCTAAATTCAGCGCCGGTATCACTACTGCAACCATTGCCGTGACCGCAATCGGCACGGCTGCGGTTGCCGCCGCTGGCGTTATTACTTCGTTCGTGTCTGGTGTCGCAAAGCAATTTGATGCGGTAAGCGATTTGGCAGGACGCGTCAATACGACCGCCGACAGCATCATGCGGATGGGCTACATTGCCACTCTTACAGATTCAAGCGTGGAGGCTGTCGCAACATCCCTGCAAGGGCTGAGTCGTATAGCTGGTGAGGCATCGCTAGGACTTGGGCGCGGGGCTAAGATATTTCAGGATATCGGGCTAAATGCCAAGGACAGCAACGGCAAACTGAAGGATACCGCCGTCCTGCTTAGTGAGGTGCAGGCTAAGATCAAAGACATGGGGCGCGGCGAACAACTCGCGGTGCTTGGAAAGCTTGGCATTGATCCGACGATGATAGGTATGCTCACGTCCGATATTTCCGGTCTGGCTGCCGAATTTGACGCGCTCTATAAAAATGCCGGAATTGACGCGAACAAGGCCGCACAGGAATCCAGCGATTTCAACGATTCAATGGGTCGCATGAAGATGACATTCGACGCCATCAAATCGGCAGTCGGCCTCAAGTTCATGGGCCAGATCAAGAACGGAATTGACACGCTGCGGAAGTTCCTTGTCGAGAATATGCCTAAGATCATTAACGCGGTCACCCCAATCATCACAGTAGTTTTACGAATCGCTGAGGCATTCGTCAAGATCGTCGGGCGCGTGGGTAGTGCCATCGGCTCGATCATCGGGTTCCTCGTAAAGGTCAATGATGCGACCGATGGATGGGCTGGCTACATTCTGGCCGCTGCCGCTGCATGGAAATATTTGAACCTATCATTCCTCGCCACGCCTATCGGGATGATACTGTCCCTAGCTGCCGCCATCGCCCTGCTTGTAGATGATTTTCTGACATGGAAGGAGGGAGGAGACAGCCTTATAAACTGGTCAGCATGGGAGAGTGAGATTCAGATGGTCACGGATATTCTGAGTGGATTGAGGATGTCCGTCGAGAATATTTTTATGGCAATCTATGCCGCGATTGACTCAGTCGTCAGCCTGCTCACTGGAGACTTTGCTGGCGCGTGGAGCGCTGCGAAAAACCTTGCCGGAAGCATGGCGGATATCCTTGGTTTTGGCAGCAACTCGCCAGCCGCCGCACTTAGTCCATCACCCCAGGCCGCCGCCGCGATGACATCTGGCGCACAGACGGTAAGCCAGCAAACTCAGATCGTCGTACAAGGGTCTGCTGACCCGCAGGCTACAGCGCGTGCCGTATCAGGTCAGCAAAGTCGCGTTAATGCGGACATGACCCGCAATATGAAAGGGGCTGCACGATGAGTACGGTAATCCAGCCGACTACCGCGAACATCATCCCCCGGCGTGCCATCGGGCCGTTCTCGGCCATGGTTGTAATCGAGGAAGTCTCCAGCGATGATCTTGAGATTACTCAGCATCCAGTCCAGCAGGGCGCGACGATCACGGATCACGCTTTCATGAAGCCGTCATCCGTATCCATGAAAATCGTTTTCAATGACCGCGATGCGCCACTTGCAGAAACCTACGCGAAGTTGCGAAAGTTACAATCTGACCGCGAACCTTTCGACGTGGTGACCGGAAAACGCGCATACAAGAATATGCTTTTTAAGTCGCTCGGACAAACTAATGACACTCAAACCGAAAATATTCTGAGCATTTCGGCTGAGTTGCAAGAGGTGTTCATCGTGCAGGTCGAGACTACGACCGTCCCGCCGCGCCGTCAGCAAGCGAATCCCGGAAAGACTGGCGCGACTGAGAATGCAGGGCAGAAGTCAGCCCAGCCAGCTACCGCAGAACGCCAGCGCAGCGCGTTATCTATCTTAGGCGGAAGATGATGCAGGTATTCACTATCCCGCTGCTGAACGTCCCACAACGCTTCACGGTTGAGCTTTCCGGCGTATCCTACATTCTGATTTGCAAGTGGAATGGAGAAATGCCGGCATGGGTACTCGACATTTTCGCCGAGGTAACGCAAGCGCCGATCATCATTGATCTGCCGCTTGTTGCCGGGCAGAATCTGCTAGAGCAATACGGGCATCTTGGCATTCCAGGTAGCCTGATCGTCTATACCGATGGCGACCAGTACGCCAGTCCTACGCTTGAAAACATCGGGCAAGAAGCAAACCTATATTACGTGGCGGACGCATGAGCCGCCAGTATCTTCGCGCCTGCAAGTTGATCGTTTCCGCCGCTGGCGGTGATGGCCTCGATCTATCCTTACTGCATATAAAGTTCTCTATCAAGAAAGCCGATGCACAAACGCCGAACGCTGCGGAGATTCGGATTTACAACGTAGCGGAAACAACCGTAGCGCGCATACGGAGAGAATTCTCCCGCGTGGTATTGCAGGCCGGGTACGAAGGTAATCAGGGAGTCCTGTTTGACGGAAATATCAAACAGGTACGCTTCGGGCGAGAAGCCGGGACCGATACATATATTGATATTGCGGCAGGCGATGGCGACGATGCATACAATTTCGCCATCGTAAATACAACACTAGCAGCCGGCGCTAAGCAGTCTGACCAGATCGGCGCGGCATCATCGACGATGGCCGGGCGCGGCGTGCAGCAGGGATTTATTGCAGATACTGGTGGCCAACAGCTTGCGCGCGGGAAGGCCATGTACGGCATGGCACGCGACTACCTTCGCCAGTCAGCCGAGGCATCCGATACATCGTGGAGCATTCAGGACGGAAAGCTGCAATTCGTCTCTGCTACCGGGGCTCTGCCGAATCAGGCCGTGGTTCTGAACAGCAAAACCGGATTGATCGGCCAGCCTGAGCAGACGAACGATGGAATTACGGCACGCTGCCTGCTTAATCCGTCACTGAAAATCGGGGGGCGCGTCAAGATCAATGAGCAAGATGTTGCCGTTGCCAAACTGCCAGACACAAAAAAAGACGCACAGGCGAACAAGCCCGCCGACATTTCAGCAGATGGTTTCTACCGCATTCTAGTCATTGAGCATACGGGCGACACGCGTGGGAACGACTGGTATTCTAATTTGACATGCCTTGACATCGATGCGACACAACCGTCTAACAAACAAGTTAAGGATGCATAATGGATAGACGCGAACGCCTAGACGACCCGGAAGAATCTCTACGGCTGGCGATGGAAAGTAACGCTGCGCAGATATGGACGGCGCTGCCCGGAATTGTCATTGCTGCAAATCTTTCTGCGCAGACAGTATCGGTACAGCCAAGTATTCAAGGCGTGCAATCAAGCCCTGATGGGTCAAGCCAATCTGTCAATTTGCCATTGCTTGTTGATGTTCCGATTGTCTGGCCGCGTGCTGGTGGATTTGCGCTTACCTTCCCGGTTACGGCAGGCGATGAGGTGCTGGTAGTGTTTTCGTCCCGCTGCATCGATTCGTGGTGGCAGTCTGGAGGCATCGGGGCACCAGCGGAAGCGCGGATGCACGACCTATCGGACGGTTTCGCTATTCTAGCACCAACCAGCCAGCCCAAAAAATTGGCAGGGGTCAGTTCGTCAAACGTACAATTGCGGGATGAGTCTGGATCCACGTTCGTAGAAATAACTCCCGCTGGAGCGGTGCGAGTTATCGCTACTTCGCAGGTTGATATTGAGGCACCTGAGATTATAATCACCGGAGATTTGACCGTTACCGGCGAGATGACTCTGATAGGAGATTTATCGCAATCAGGCGGATCCATGACTATCGGCGGGATCACGTTCGAAACGCATAAGCATACTGGCGTACAAACAGGTATCGGAACATCTGGCGGCCCGACCAATTAAATGAGAAAATAATGCAATGAGATACCGCAGACTTGATGATGATGGCGACATGACTTTCGGGAGTCAGCAGGCCAATTTCCTTCGTGATACGCCTGAGACTGTCGCGCAGGCGGTAGTTACACGCCTCAATCTCTGGTTCGGTGAGTGGTTTCTTGACCAGATAGAGGGCACGCCATACGTTCAGGCTGCGCTAGGCAAATACACTGCCGAGACAATCGAGCCGGCGATTCGTCAGCGCATTCTTGAAACCGAGAATGTGATTGCAATAACAGGGTTTGGATTGCAATTTGATCCAGATACGCGTAAGGTTAATATTCAGGCAACAATCGACACGGCATTCGGGCCGGCAACCGTGATAGGGGTAGTCTGATGGCAATTGCTGATCTTGTTTATGTCGATGCAGCCGGGTTTCATTA
>CAYGDK010000050.1:0-4763 GCA_964348645.1 uncultured Candidatus Saccharibacteria bacterium
CGTGCGACTGCTTCCATTGCTGACTCATTGTACCGATTTTCTGGCCCTGCCATTAATTAAGATGGCGTTAAAAGTGTCTGGTTATGTCTGCCATGCGCCGAGTTCCTCGTACATGGAAGGCTAATAGCCATTTCTGGGGTTGACTTTGCTATCAGCAAATCATAAAATGCCTCTAAGTTCTGTCACTCGAAGACCCAAATCCGAGAGTTACAAATATGTCACTTAACAACTGACTCAACCGTCAGCAGTACTTCTCTTGCGTCCAGCAAGAGGAACATTTGGCGGTTGTAAGAATACACACACTTAAGTTCTTACATATGACTCAATATATGTACCCATCTTGGTTAAACGAGATGGTGCCCGCATTACATCAATACAATACAGTAAAGAGTTTGAGCTTCGTGGTTTGTTTCGACAGGGTTCTCACGAATCCGTATCTTGTCTTTGGACAAGGTGTCGAGCAGTTAGACCGCGAAACCGAATTCAAGTAATGATGAGTTATGAAAGAGTTTGATCTGGAACGCGCAAGCGTGAAAGACCGAACTCGAGTAATAGCTTTGCTATTATGAGAGTTTGATCCTGGCTCAGGATGAATGCTGGCGGCGTGCCTAATACATGCAAGTCGAACGGGTTTAGACCCGTGGCGAACGGGTGAGGAACGCGTAGGTAGCTGCTCCGAAGTCGGGGATAACCAGCCGAAAGGTTGGCTAACACCCGATAGTCCCGCAAGGGTAAAAATTTATTGCTTCGGAAGGCGCCTGCGTCCTATCAGCTTGTTGGTGAGGTAATGGCTCACCAAGGCGATGACGGGTAGCTGGTCTGAGAGGATGATCAGCCACAGTGGAACTGAGACACGGTCCACACTCCTACGGGAGGCAGCAGTAGGGAATTGTCGGCAATGGGCGAAAGCCTGACCGCGCGACGCCGCGTGGAGGAAGAAGGCCTTCGGGTTGTAAACTCCTTTTATAGGGGACGATTATGACGGTACCCTAAGAATAAGGGCCTGCTAACTACGTGCCAGCAGCAGCGGTAATACGTAGGGCCCAAGCATTATCCGGAATTACTGGGCGTAAAGAGTGCGTAGGTGTTCCTTCAAGTCGGTCGTTAAATCTTAGAGCTTAACTCTAAGGCCGCGAGCGATACTGAAGGAATTGAGTACTGCAGGGGCAAGCAGAATTTTTGGAGTAGGGGTGAAATCCGTTGATACCAAAAGGAATACCAATGGCGAAGGCAGCTTGCTAGGCAGATACTGACACTGAGGCACGAAAGCGTGGGGAGCAAAGGGGATTAGATACCCCCGTAGTCCACGCCGTAAACGATGCCAACTAGCAATTGGGAGAGTCGACCCTCTCGGTTGCGAAGCTAACGCGTCAAGTTGGCCGCCTGGGGAGTACGGTCGCAAGACTAAAACTCAAAGGAATTGGCGGGGGCTCGCACAAGTGGTGGAGCATGTGGTTTAATTCGACAATAACCGAGGAACCTTATCCAGGGCTTGACATCTTGGGAATCTCTCAGAAACGAGAGAGTGCCGCAAGGAGCCCAAAGACAGGTACTGCACGGTCGTCGTCAGTTCGTGTCGTGAGATGTGAGGTTAAGTCCTTGAACGAACGCAACCCTTGTCCTATGTTGGATTTCATAGGAGACTGCCCTGGTAACAGGGAGGAAGGTGGGGATGACGTCAGATCCGCGTGGTCTTTATGCCCTGGGCTACACACGTGCTACAATCCGTTCTACAATGGGTCGCCAAGCCGCGAGGCGGAGCTAATCCCATCAAAAGTTCGGTCAGTTCGGATCGGAGTCTGCAACTCGACTCCGTGAAGCTGGAATCACTAGTAATCGCGAATCAGCTAAGTCGCGGTGAATACGTTCTCGAGCCTTGCACACACCGCCCGTCAAGTGAGCCGAGCTGGTAACACCCGAAGCATCTTAAATTAATGAGGTACTAAGGTGGGATCAGTAAGGAGCGCTAAGTCGTAACAAGGTATCCGTAGGGGAATCTGCGGATGGATCACCTCCTTTCTAGAGGAATAAAACTTTAGATGTCGAGGCTGAAGTGTTACTTCAGACGAGAGTCAGCAGTGTGCTGACATTAAAATTCTTACAACCGCCAAGTGTTAGGTGGATGACAATATTCGGGTAGTGCCTGGTTGCTGGTCGCGAACGGCAATTCAGACGGAGGCGTACATTCCTCGCCCGATCCAATTTGTGCCAAGCTCTGCTTGGCACCCGAATATTGTCATCGTTACTTGGACAGTTGGATGCAAACCCCCGCCTTGTGCGGGGTTTTGCATATCGGGTGGATTTTCTTGGTTGTTTTGCGTAAAATTATGAAGTTATTGAGTGATTAGTTTTATCATGCTTAATGATAACGGGCGATTGCAAAGCAACGCCGAGTGAAACGAGGGCG
Source organism: uncultured Candidatus Saccharibacteria bacterium (assembly GCA_964348645.1). Lineage (GTDB taxonomy): Bacteria > Patescibacteriota > UBA1384 > 2-12-FULL-50-11 > 2-12-FULL-50-11. The sequence continues at coordinate 2,408 of CAYGDK010000050.1, forward strand.
ATTAGCTCAGCTGGTTAGAGCGCGTCACTGATATTTAAAATCTCTTGTGGGCCTGTTGGGGCGATTACATATGTAACGACCTCTTAGGGCGATTGCAAAGCAACGCCCGAGTGAAACGAGGGCGATTAGCTCAGCTGGTTAGAGCGCGTCACTGATAATGACGAGGTCACTGGTTCGAGTCCAGTATCGCCCACAAGATTTTAAATTCCTCCGCAGCCGAAGGCTGCTGCAGATAATGACGAGGTCACTGGTTCAAATCCAGTATCGCCCACTAATGAAAATTTACGTCGGTCATTCGAGCGCGATCGACTATAAGAACGAAATATACCGACCGATTCGAGAGTCGGTCATAAATAGCGAACACGAATTTATACTTCCGCACGAGACGAGCGACAACCCCGGTAATACTTTTGAACAACTAGCTGACTGCGATTTGATGATTGCCGACATTAGTGAAAAATCACTTGGCTTGGGAATCGAGCTTGGCTGGGCTGACCGAGCTGGGGTGCCGATCGTCTGTATCTCGAGGGAGGGTGTGAAGTTTTCACCTTCAGTCGAGACGGTTTGTGACTGCTTCTATAGTTACCGAGACGGAGCAACGCTCGTCGGGGCAATCGAGCAAGCCATTTCTGAAAACGGCGCCCTATCTCATTGATCCTGCTGCCGAAATAGCATAAACTTGTGCCGTCTTCGGACATTACAGTGAAAACTATGAATATTCGACCTGGCCTCGCTATTGCTGGCCTACTTTTCCTGTCGTTCGTTGTTAGCGGCTGTTCGTCATCGAACGAGCCCCTGGCAGCCCAGACCACCGAAAAAGCGCCCGTCGACGTATCCAGGTCAACGGCCCCAACCACACCAGCTCCGATTCAGCCTTTGTACGCAACAGATGATGCGGCGGCGAAGAAAGAATGGGAGCGGCGCGTCGTCTACAAACGTCAGTTTATGAACGCTGCCAAGGAGCTGGTCGTTAAGGCCAATAGCCAAAAGCACGCGGACGTTTACAACTTCGTCTCACGTCACGGTATGTTGGCACTGCCAACGATCGAGAACTGCGTTATGGTCGAAGGCCCGGCTAAAGATCCATTTGCCGTTGTCGTTGTTTTGCCGGAGGATGCCCAGCTTGGCCCTCCGTGGAGCAACGTCTTTACTACGGCAGGTGCGATGGCGGTCTACGGTCCCGACGAGAAAACCATCTTTCTGTCGCCCGTCTTGTCGGGCTCCCCTGAAGGAATGGGGTTGTCGCTGTTGCACGAAGGTTTCCACGCCTGGGAACACTTGGTCAACAAACGGCCACAGGCCAAGAAAGGCGACGCCGAAGCATTCTGCCTCGGTGAGATTGAAGCGCATGAGTTTATGGCCGAACTAACCGCCAAGATCCACCCAGCCTACGACACGCTAATCAACGACATCTCGTCGAAGATCGGTGGTTCGGAGCAGGACGGAATTATTACGGTACGGAGCAACGGCGCCCTTCGCCAAGAAATCGATAATCGTTTGGCTGGAGCTTTCGGTCGGACGATCCCGAACGTCAGTGAGCACCGAGCTATGAACGTCGATGTTTGGTACTTGGCCAACTTTCGTCACATCGAGAAGACGTTGCCAAAATCTGACTGGAAAACAGAGAAAGTTCGCTTTCTCAAGGAGTACCTTGAACAGACAGGTAACGCCCAGTGGCTGAAAGGCCGCTAGCACTTCGCGCCCGGAGCAATCCGGGCGCTTCCCATATCACAGGTGTTCAATTCACAGAACTAATCGGGCATACTCGAGACCAGGATGATCCATCAGGCCGTGAAACATGCTCGTAAATTACCGCCTAAACATATAATCCAGATTGTGGCGTTAATTGTACTCTTTGGTCTCATTATCGCTGGAGTGTCGGCGATTATTAACCAGTATTTTAACCCAGCCGAGCATCCGATTATTAAAGAATTTCTCAAGCACGAGAACACGGCACTACTTTTTTATTTTGTCTACTCAACAGTCGCGTCAGTTTTTGTTCCGATTCCGACACTACCGGTTGATGTGCTTTTCCTGAATATCCTTGACCCGGCCAGCGTTATTACGGTTCGCTTGGCCGGCGGACTGGCTGGCTCGAGTATCAATTTCTATCTAGCCCGTAATTTTGGCCGCCCCTTACTGCAACGCTGGTTATCTAAAAAGAACTACCATTTCATCGAAGACCTTTCGAGTAATTTGGCTTGGCACCACTTCTTTATCATTACAATGATCCCGATTATTAACACCGAATTGATGGCCTACGCCGGCGGTATATCAAACTTACGTTTCCGTTTTGTTATCAGCGTTCAGACGCTGGCACTCTTTTACCGTATTCTGTTTGTGTTCTTTGTCATGC
>CAYGDK010000051.1:0-4753 GCA_964348645.1 uncultured Candidatus Saccharibacteria bacterium
GTGCTGGTACCAATACCAACCTTGCCACTTGCATCAATAATGAATGGCGTTGTATCTGGAGAAGTGCTGTCCTCAATCACAAACGACGGACCTGAACCAGTGTTGGTTACTGAAAGCTGTGCCCACGGTGTCGATGTTCCCAATCCTAATCTCTTGTTAGTCACATCATAGAAGAAGTCTGACTGTGCAGTGCCTTGTGAGAGAGTTCCGAGGGTTGAGTTGTAGAAAGTCACTCCGCCGTTGTAGAAGGTTGTTGTGGCGGTTCCTCCATTTGCAATGGTGTTGCTAAACCCTCCACCACCGACACATGTGTTGTTAATAGAGAAACATCCTGTCGTTAAGTTAATGCCTGCACCGAACGAGGAAGTAGCGGTACCGGTAACATCAAAACGAAGTGCGGTGGTGGTACCAAGCGAGGTTATTTTGAAGTAGGTACCTGTTGAAGAACCTACAGCAAACGAGTCACGGCCTGCGGTGGTGTTGAGTGAGAGGTTTGCATATGGCGTCGTGGTACCGATGCCGATGAGGCCAGTAGAGAGGGTTCCCGCTGTACCACTATTTCCTGTGCCAAAAATTATATTTTGGATGTTGAGTTGATTTGAAGCAGTGGCAGATGGTGCCTGAATTTCATTACCGATAATAATATTATTTGAACCGGTGGTGATATTGGCATTTGTACTCGTAACCCATGAACCAATTTGAATGTTTTTTGAGCCTGTGGTGTTGTTATATCCTGCTTGATAGCCGAGCATGGTGTTGTAGTCAGAACCCACATCAAGCAGACGACCTGCTTGATACCCAATCGCAACAGTTCCTTGGTTGTAGAGTGTTGCTGCTCCGTACCCAGCACGCCAACCAATGACAATAGTAGAAGTAGCGGACAAGTTATTAGTGCTTGCTTGGTATCCGATGGCAATGTTGTTGCTTCCACTCGTTGAACTATCAAGCGCATTAGCGCCAATGGCAGTATTGTAGTCTCCTATCGTGTTAGCGCCGAGAGCTGCTGCGCCAATGGCAGTGTTAATGCTACCTGTGGTATTTGCACCAAGTGCGTTATAGCCAACAGCCACCTGACTTAAACCTGTAGTGGATACATCCAATGCTCCATAACCTAGAGCAACATTTCTATATCCTGTAGTGAGGTCATTCAATGCAAGATACCCAACTGCAGTATTCTGTCCAATTGAACTAAAGGTGTTGCCGTCTACTGTTCCCGCAAGAGCCTGGTAACCGATTGCAGTGTTTCCTGGTGAGGTAGTTGCGATGTGAAGAGACTGATAACCAATTGCAGTGTTGGAAGCACCTGAGATTAATGCTTCAGCCGCATTATATCCAAAAGCTGTGTTTCCGGTCGCTCCAGTTGTTGCATTCAGTGCTTTATATCCAAATGCGGTTGTACCTCGAACAGTAGCGGTTGTAGTTGCATCATTTCCTCCAGCTTGAAGTCCCCAAATTGTTGCACCGTTTGTGGTGGATGCGTACCCAACAAGTAATCCTGAAAATTTATACCCGCCAGTTATCTGTGAAGTATTTATAAAACCTGAAGTGTATGAATCCCCTGCGATAGATACTAGAGAACCTGGCGTGGTGGTGCCAACACCAACAAAACCATTTCCAAAAATATTAAACAGTGATGTTCCTGTGGAGCTCGCCACATTGAAAAGCGACGTTGTTGGCGCTGACGCAGTACTGGTGGAAACAGTGAGCATCGAAGTTGGTGATGCAGTTCCAATACCTACATTTCCTGCGAAGTAGTTTATGTCGCGCACTCCAGCAGCGTAGAGACCATACCCATTGGTGACACCTGACCCTCTTTGTGTGTCTATGTATACGCCATATGCATTTGTTATGGCACCTGCCAACACAGACGGGCTCGCCGCATAGAATGCCCTTCCGTTCGTAAGTGTATTTCCAGCATTGTTGGTGCTGATATATCCTTGAACGCCGATCACTGAACTAGTAACCCCCGCGTAGCGTGTCTCAGGATTAGATGTAATACCAATTATGTTTCCTGATGAAGCATTAATAATGTGACCATCTATTCCTCTTGCAGTGCCAGTGGTATCCACTCGCTCGTTGTTTCCTCCTGAAAAGTTAAGAATGGTATCGGCAACTATTGGAGCAATGTTAAGCGCGATATGTCCTGTATTTGCAAAACTAATTACTGGTGTTTTGCCTGAGTTCTGCCATTCTTGTAAGTTTGCAGTTTGTGCAGAAGCACCTTGAACGACCAACACTGGATTAGCGGCAGTTGCGTTTACAACAGAGAGCGTTGCGTACGGCGTTGAAGTTCCAAGTCCCAATCTCTTGTTAGCCACATCATAGAAGAAATCAGATGCTGTTGTTCCTTGTGAAAGTGTTCCCAATGTTGAATTGTAGAAAGTCACTCCACCGTTGTAGAAGGTTGTGGTTGCAGTGCCACCGCGTGCAATTGCTAACGTACCCGAGGTGATGGCAGTTGCACTTGTACCAACACAGCTTCCAAGGATTGCAAAACATCCTGTCGTTACGTTAATGCCTGCACCGAATGATGATGTTGCAGTGCCCGTAACATCGAAGCGGAGTGCGGTGGTGGTACCAAGCGAGGTTATTTTGAAGTAGGTACCCGTCGAAGAACCTACAGCAAATGCATCTTGTCCTGCGGTGGTGTTGAGTGAAAGATTTGCATATGGAGAGGTGGTGCCGATACCGACATTATTTCCTGTACTTACTACTATTGTATTATTTCCGTTATACCCCAGAGATAAGGGTCTTGAAGCATACGATTGCAATGTAAGATAATTGTCATTGCCATTTATTAATCCTACACGAACGCCACCTACTTGATACGAAGTAGCTCCACCGCCAGTTCCGCCATTGATAGTTAGAGTAGCGGTGCTAGAGATAGCTTCAGGTCCCGCCGTTCCAATTCCCACATTCCCTGCCCCCGTCACTACCAAGTGCGTTGCAGTTGAAGAGCCAATAACAAACTCTGGTACTCCACTCCCTAATGCATCTGGATTGATTGAGAATTTACCCCACGGCGTAGTAGAGCCGACGCCAATGAAGCCACTGTTCAAAATCTGAAGCCGATTAGTACTCGCTGTTTGAAAAGCGATCGCTCCATTTGAACCGTTACTGAGCGTAAGGTTCGAATCAGTGTAATTAATGCGATGCCCTGATGACCCGAGATCAAGAACGCCAGTTGCTAAAAATACATTGCCGTTCACAGCAAGTTTATATGACTGGTCTGCAGAGTATCCAATTCCTACATTTCCACTCCCACTCACCAACAAGTGTGTGGCTGACGAACTTCCAATCACAAACTCCGGAACACCGGAACCAAGTGCATCGGGATTAATAGAAAGCTGTGCCCATGGCGTTGAAGTTCCAAGTCCCAATCTCTTGTTAGCCACATCATAGAAGAAATCAGATTGAGTTGTTCCTTGCGAAAGAGTTCCGAGGGTTGAGTTGTAGAAAGTCACTCCGCCGTTGTAGAAGGTTGTTGTGGCGGTTCCTCCATTTGCAATTGGAAGTGTGCCAGTGACTCCTGTCGTAAGAGGAAGACCAGTGAGGTTTGTTGCAACACCTGACGCAGGTGTGCCGAGTGCGGGCGTGATGAAGACGGGACTCGTGAGCGTTGCTGAAGTTGCACGCACAACATCTCCTGTTCCTGTCCATGTGAATAGTGAGGAGGTGGCTATTGCTGTTGGAACCGCAGATGCTCCCGTAAGGTTAGCCCACAAGGAATTCGCAGCGATTGCAGCAAAGCTAATGGAGGAAGCTGTGCCACCTATTTGAGAACCAAGCGTACCCGAAGATACAAGTCCAGTGCCCACCGCAAGAGAAGAAGTGGCAACATTTGCAACCTTTGCAGGAGATGTTGCAGAACCAAGTGATGTGTAATACAAAAGATTGCTGATAACCGGCAAAGTAGATGTACCAAGTTGTCCGTACAACGTTCCTGCTGAAGTAATGGTTCCTCCGAGTAATCCGTCTCCTGCGGTGATAGAAGTCACCGTTCCGCCACCTCCACCACCAACGCACGTACCGTTTATTGCAAAACATCCTGTCGTTACATTAATACCTGCACCGAATGATGAAGTGGCAGTACCCGTGACATCAAAACGAAGTGCGGTGGTGGTGCCGAGCGAGGTGATGCGGAAGTAGGTACCCGTCGAAGAACCTACAGCGAATGCGTCTCGACCCGCTGTGGTGTTGAGTGAAAGGTTTGCGTATGGAGAGGTGGTACCAATACCAAGCGCTCCACTACTACCAAGTATGCGCATTGACTCAGTGAGTGTGCCACCAGCAGATGTGTGAAATGCGAGATCAACATTACTGGATCCCGGAGCAATTGCGAGAATCTTTGCACCCCCGGCGACAACATTCCCTGCTGGACGGAAAGTAAGGGCTACGTTGTCATTCGCGGACGAGCCATTGTGTCTCAGTGTCAACGCAGCAAATTCTCCTGAGGTGGTGAAGTTATCAATCTGAACTTTACCAAGTGTCGGCGACACCGTCCCAATCCCGACATTACCACCATTGGTCACCATAAAATGTGTTGTCGTTGAAGAACCAATCACAAATGATGGTCCTGAAATGCCATTAGGATTAATAGACAATTGTCCAAGAGGTGTCGATGTTCCTAATCCCAACCTCTTGTTCGCCACATCATAGAAGAAATCAGATTGTGTAGTTCCTTGAGAGAGCGTGCCCAGTGTTGAGTTGTAGAAAGTAACTCCACCGTTGTAGAAAGTTGTGGTTGCGGTTC
>CAYGDK010000052.1:0-4673 GCA_964348645.1 uncultured Candidatus Saccharibacteria bacterium
TGTCAAGTAGCTATACAGCCATAAGACTACCCCATAATCCCCTTATTTTAAGCCTCTTTTGGAGGGGTGGGGGAGATATTCACAGGTCAAAGGAGGACGGGTTCGAGGTACAACAGGACCAACGCAACGAGCCAACAAACGGAGGCCACGGGATTCTGCTTGGACTCGGCCAAGGCACCCCAGAAACAGAAGCCCATCAGAATAACGTGGATCAGGGCCGTAACGATTTCTGGGACATTACTCATATCTTCTTCCCTTCGGGGGGAGTTAGTTGGGTGGGGGAGGGGCAGACGCACCGCATCTTTCCCTCCAGGATGAACTCAATCGGCATACCCCTGTTCCAAGCGCACTTGTCGCAGAATCTCTCGCCGTGGATACAAGACTTCGGCTCCGGGAACTTCGGAAGGTCTAACTTACAATTAGGGCAAGTCATACCTCGGCGTGTTTCAGGTCTTTTACGTTCTCCTTTTCCCAAACTTCGTGCGGGTTCAGACAACCGGAGCCTGGGTGGACCGCCGTGTAAATCCTGGAGATGAGTTCCGCGAAGCTCTTTTCACGATCCGTGACGGGTCGGCCCTGCATCACGTCGAGGCTCAAGCAATCAGCGTCGTAAGCAACGTCCGAGTCTATGAGGTTTCGGACGAGCCTCAGCCTGTCTGTGTCATTCATACAAACGCTTCCGCGATACTGGAGGAATTAGAATCGGGTCTCTGGTCCTCACTCCCTGGAACGAGAACGACGGGGATACGGGGGTTTTTCATCTGAGTCCCCATTTACCCTTGTCGAGGCTTACGATGGCCTCCTCGCCAGCCAAACGGGAGAGGGAGGTTTTGATCGTGCCGATGTTCAGGTCAACGAGCGTGTCAGAGAGTTCTTTCGCCGTCTTGTTTCCTTCCGACAGGAGTTTCAGGATGCGCGTCTTCGTACCGCCCATCTCCTTACCCCACCGTCCGGGCGATTCACTTTCGATAGTCACGAACTCTCCGAAGTTGATACGGGCCGCGTAGGGCGTGTGGAGCTTGTCGTTGTTTGCCTTGCGGTGAAAGAGTCCGACGTGGGTTTCGTTCTCTCCCCCCTCCTGGTCTTTTTGGACGTTCCAGGCGTTTCGCGCCCCGTTCATAAAGAAGACCGAGCCGAAGACGGTTGCCTGTTGCTCGTCCCCTTTGGCGACGTGGCCGATAATGAGAGTCGTTACGTCGATTGAGTGGAGGGCGTTGAAGAACTTGTTGGTGGTCATCGCATCTTCAGGGGGGCCACCGCAAGCGAGGGCTGCGGAGTCGATGATTAGGAGTTCAATCCGATCCCGGCGGATGATGTCTCGGAGCGTGTTCTTCAGGTCGAAGAGGGGAGTCCCCCTGGCGTGGAGGTAGCAGAGATTCTTGTTCGCATCGCGGGAGTACCCGACGACAGCAGGGGCCATTTTCTCAATGCGCTCCTTGAAGGTTCCTGCTCGACCCTCGTAGTCGAGGAAAAGCGTCTTAACCTTCTTCGTCGGTACGCATCCGAGGAACGGAACCCCAGAGGCCATCGCCATCGCCATTCGGATGGTCAGGTAGGTCTTGCCCGACGACCCTGAGCCGAAGATGATGTTGACCGATTTCTCTTCGATGAACGGGTAGAGGAGGTGGCTTGTCGGCTCGTGCTGGATTTCCTCGACGTACAGACGCTCTTCGACGACGGACTGCCTGTAGGCTTCCGCGAACGCCGCGCTTGCTTGAGACAGGACAAGCACCCACGGGATCGTCTTGCCGAACGCTTGCGTCAGTTGACGTGCGTAGGCTTCTTTCGAGGAACCAGACAGGACGTTCAGCCTGGACTCGAAGGCTCGTTGGATACCTCCGGGTATTTCGACGTAGCACCGTACCCCAGCCTCTAGGTCGCCTTTCGAGTAGAGGGGGTCGATGAAGCTGAAGACCGCCATTCCGTCTTGGATAGGGACGGAGACGACGTACTCGTGTCCTCCACGGGCGACGGTCGGCTCACCCACGGCCTCACCAGCAGCCTTCCTGCGCCTCTCAGAAGCCGAGATGGACCTGAAGACGGCCAAGACCTCGTTCTCAGGCAGGGGAGGGTCGTTCATCTCCCGGTTCCAAGAGAGGAGGAGAGGCCGAGCTTGGTCTTCCCATTCGTGTTCGGGGAAGCGAAGCAGAAGTTTTCCGGCGACGGAAGCCGCCGTGTCGTTCCGCGAACCCTCGCCGCGTGTTTCGGATAGGATTTTATTCCAGTCGGTACTCGTGCGTTCAGGGGACGACTTCTCTTTTAGGGATTTTCGGATGTCATCGGGAAGCGGGAGTGGATCGGCAAGCAAGGGTACGACCCACTCATAGGCGGTTCCGTTCGACTGGACTGTGGGCGGGATGACGACGTAACCGCCGTCTCCACGGAAGTCGTGAAGCTCGTAGAACTTTACGGCGTTCCGGCTCGGCTCGTATTTGAAGTAAAAGTGTTTACCGCCACCGCCCGTCTTGACGGTCGGGGTGTTTAGCCCTTCGAGTTTGTATTTCTTGAGATCGGCTCCGAGTTCGGTGTCTACGACGATGAAGCCGGAGAGCTTTCCCGTCGCCATCCCGACCCCTGCGGTCGGGTACATCTTCCACCAGTTCCGAACCTCCGCCTCGGTCGGAAGTCTTTCTTGAAAGACCTTCCAGTCTACGAGGGGTTTTTTTTCGTCCCTCTCCTTTCCGGGGAGTCTGTAGCATTGGACTGGAAAGATAGGGAGTCCGAGTTCCAAGTATGCGAGAACATCCTCCAAGCGCGTCATACTTCTGGGGAGAGTTTCAGGACACCTCCGGGGTCGATGTGGGAGTTGCGCCCGACTTGGATGACCTCGACGCGCTTCAGCTCGGTTCCTCCCCAGATATCGAAGAACTTAATGAGGATAGTCGCCGGGTACGTCCTGAACTCCCTGGCTTTATCAACTTCGTCCACCTTCTCCTTGATGGAGTTCAGAAGGGCCAGAGAAAGGGATTCTCCGTCGTCGCTTTGCGTGTGCCCCCCATCTCCGAGCTGGAGGACTTCGGACATATCGAGACCCTTCCGTCGCACGAAGAACCAAAAGCCTTTGTGGAAGGCCACAGTGATTTCCCAACCGGACGCGTACTCGACCCTGAAGGCCGACTCGGACTGGATGAACGGGCGCAACAGCTCGTTCCCTACCGACTTACCGAGGACGTGGATCGCCATATATGGTCCCGGCTCTTTCGGAGCCGAGTGTTCAGGTTGTTAACGTCTCCATCGTAACGCCGCCAAGGAGGAAGGTCTAGGGGATAAGTGCGACGGTTTCAGCCATAGTAACGCCGTTGTAACCTCGCCGGGTTTAAGGCTAAAGCTGGAGTTACACGTTTTTGAGCCTCTGTAACTTTCGACCTCTGGCTTTGATGAGTTACAGGCCGTGTAACCTTGTAACTTTTGGAAGAATTACCGCTAACTTCAGCGAAGAAAAGCGGTTACAAGCCTGTAACTCAACATCGAAGGATAAAATGAGAGGAGAGAGTTACAAAACTCTCTCTCTTATAGGTGTAACTTTTAGAAGCCTGGAGGTCTAAACTGGACCTCCTCCAAGGATTTTATTCCGCCGCGCTGTGGAAAACTATCCAGAGGGGGTCTGTTATACTCTCCCCATGCCCCACTTGAACTCCAAACCCGAAAGGAACTCAGAGATCAAAAGACTCCCCTGATGCTCTCCCCCTTCCACATCCTCAACCGCGCCAAGCTGTTCAGACAGTTCTCCTTGGTCGTAGACAAAATCGACTTCGCTAGGAGACAGCTTCCGGCTGATGAAAGGTCTAAGTCCGTCGTCTTGGATGGTCTTTACAAGAAAGCAGATTCCCTGGTTATGAAGATGAAAAGGCTTGGAGGATACTGAGGGAAATGGTATACTGAGACCGAAGCCCCTTCACAATCCGCGCACTTATCAACACCACATGGATATCAAATTTCAGTTGCCGAACCCGAATGACTGTTCAGTTGAGGAGTTCTTCTCTCAAATCAGAATCAGCATCACGGCGGCAGAGAAATCGTATCAGAACCGTTTGAAGATGATGTCTCCCGAAGAAGCGGAGGAAACCGTCAAAAGTAAGGGGCTGTGGATTTATTTCGACCACTCTCCAGAAGTTGAAGACGCCGTGGAAGCCTCGGCTGTCCCAGACCTACGCGACGACCTCCAAGAAATCTACATCGCAGTAAGGGAACTCTAGATTAAATCCTGCGCGGATTGTGTCGAGGCTCTTACTCGTAGCCCATCAAGCTATGATTTCACGCCAAGAACTCCTCGAACGCTCCTACCGTCGTCAAATCCGTAACTTGGAAATGGAGGTGAGCTTCCTACGGGATGTAACCTGGACCCTCACGGACGGAAAGCACGAAATCTTTGACATCCCGATTCAGACCACACGGAAGGAGGAAGAAGTCGGACCCGCCCCTGTGGACGAAACCTGTCGCATGATTCTCCAAGATATGCTAAACTGACGGGGAAGAAAGTCTACACCAATCTCAAAGACCAATCTCTTGCGCCCGTCCCACTCGTCGGCTCACCCTGACGCTCCGGGGCATACAAGGCTAAGAAACGGCCAACCAGACTTCTCTTCCCAACGGAGGGCAGTCATCGTGCAGCCCTTCGGTTGCGTTCAGGAGAGTTTTTTTCTCGACACCCGCGTTTAGCCAAGCATGGCGAC
>CAYGDK010000053.1:0-4627 GCA_964348645.1 uncultured Candidatus Saccharibacteria bacterium
AAAGCGCTCGTCAATCAAAGTCAGAAGGTCGCACCTAACTAGATAAGTTACGAAAGGCAGATAATGGCAAAACGATTATTTGTCGGTAATCTCTCATGGGATACAACCGACGAATCTTTGCGCGCCGCCTTTGCCGAAGCCGGTACAGTTGAATCAGCATCCGTCATCACTGACAAGATGTCTGGTCGCTCAAAAGGCTTTGGATTCGTTGAAATGGCTACTGATGAAGAAGCTGCGAAAGCAGTAGAAGCCCTCAACGGAAAGGCGATCGACGGCCGACCGGTAACGGTCAACGAGGCCCGTCCGATGACCGAGCGGTCCGACCGCCCGGCTCGCGGAGACGCGTAAAGTGAAGAAAAACCCGCTGGTAACAGCGGGTTTTTCTGTTAGATGCGGGGTTGTTTATGGTTAAGGGAGCGCATATGATAGTGCCATCATGACCAAACAGACAAGCTCGAAAAGATTCACACGATCAAACACGGATAAGGTTTTGGCCGGCGTCTGCGGCGGACTCGGCGCCTACTTCGAACTCGACCCAACTGTCTTTAGGATTATCTTCGTGGTTGCCACTTTCTTTGGCGGATTTGGCCTGCTTCTCTACATTATTCTAGCCCTCCTCGTTCCGGCCGAAGATCAAGCACCAGACGAGCCGATAAAAAAAGTTAAAGCTGCTGCGGCACAGGTTGGTAAGGCTGTTGAAGAAAGCACCCGCGAGGTTCGCTCGGAGATGTCTCGTCGTCGCAACGACCATGGCTGGATTGGGCTTGTCCTTGTTTTGGCGGGAATACTTTTCTTGTTAACTAATTTTGGATTTTTTAGCTGGGTGGACGCCGGTAAGTTCTGGCCGATCCTACTAATTATAATTGGTCTCTTTATTGTTGCCCGGGACGAATAGGGTAAAGATGAGGCTCGCCCAGATCGGGCGAGCCATTTTTTACCGCTGTACTAGGGCGGCCTCACTGATTTCTAATTGTTCGTTCGACGTCATTGCCGATCGAACAAAGAGAGCGATCGAGTGAATTGCGTGCGGAGGGATTACGTCACCGCCGCCAGCGTAAATAAACGAACCCAGTCGAACTGTCTGCCATTCGGTGTTGGGTCGAACGGTCATCGTTTCCGTCTGGCTCGTCGATGTGATTGCCCAGAGCTTAACCTCTGATGACCCGGCCGACTTTGATCGGAGACGAAACTCCAGAGCGTAGTCGGTGTGGGGCGCTGCCAGCGCCCTGCCATCGATGCGGCCGTGCCAGTAGGGCTTATCCCGTGTCAGTGTCGCGCCTTCCGGAGTTACCGGGCGACTCAGTTGCCAATCGCTCGGCGGGGTGATGTAGCCAAGAATCTTGGTATCGGGATCGAAGACTCGAACTCGAACCAAGTTGTCTGGCTGTTTGCCGAAGTTGCTGTCGATGGCCCTGATCTTGCCGTCCGGGGTTTGCCCCAGGCAAACAAAGACGTGACCAGCGGGGTTACCCGCCCAGGCGTCTTGAACACCGATCGACAAGTATGACGGCAGCGGACTGATTGACCAGCCAGCTGCCTTGGCAAGTGCTAGCCAGTTTCTGGCGTCATTACGGCCGCCACCGCGTCTATCGAACGGAAAGTCCGGCCGAATCGCGTAAGCCAGTGCCGTGCACTGCCCGGCGGCGAATCGATCTTGACCTACTGGTCGTGGGCGGCCGGTTTCTTGGGCAAACCATTCCGTCCAGGCCGGGTCGTCGTACCGCCAGGTATGTTCAACTTCCCCTGTTGTGGGTGCTGAGCGATAAACTGGACTGCGAAACGGGGTGTAGCCCGCCGGTCCGTAGGCTAACTCGAGCGCTAGAGCGCCGAGCTGCCAGTCGGGACTGACGCGACGTAAGTAGTCGGTTTGCCGGTCAATGCTAGCTGCCGGCAAGAACGGATCGTAGCCCGCTTCTTTGTAGATGCGCAGACCAGTCCGAACGTTGGAATCGCCGCCAGTTACAAAACGGACGCGGCTACCGAGGTGATAGGCGAGCGCCCAGGCAACCTCAGCTTCAGAGTGATTGCGCAGGAATCCTTCGCTGACCGTAACACCGGTCGGGTGGTAGAGGGCGACCTCTTCCCGAGCAGATGGTTTAATGACGAGCGGGTGCTCCTGGCGACTCGATTGGACGGTGGGCGTCTGACAGAGTTGGGCATAAACCCTTTCTGTCTCTGCCGAAGAAAGAACCGACGGTAAAACCGCCGTCAATGCGACGATGGAACTAATCATTTACAACTCCTACCCTCGATGTTCAAGGGCAAATCTGAAATTAGTATACGCTTTTTGATTGTGAGCACTGACATCAGATATGCTGAAAGGAATGACGTCTCCGTGGACACAAAGCGAAAAAGCCGTCGTTGACGAGCTGGGAACCAACCGCGAAACGGGCCTTACGTCTCGTGAAGTCGCTAGGCGCTTGCGTTCCGGGGGACAGAACATCTTGACTCAAAAAGATTCCGTTCCGATTTGGCGAGTATTATTTCATCAGTTTCAAAGCCCGCTCGCCCTTATCTTGCTGGTCGCAGTAGTGATATCGGCCATACAGCGCGAAGTAACAGATGCGATAGCGGTCTCGTTGGTCATTATCGTCAACACGATTATCGGGTTCTTTCAGGAGTATCGAGCAGAGAAAACAATAGAAAGCTTGCGCAAGAGTTTGGCGGAGACGGCTCGTGTTATACGTGACGGGGTTGAGCAGAAAGTCGCCGCCAGCCAATTGGTGGTTGGGGACGTAATTATCCTGGAAGCTGGCGATCGTGTTCCTGCTGACGCCCGACTTATTGACGGTCAAAACATTCGAATGAACGAAGCGGCGCTGACCGGCGAATCTGTTCCGGCTCATAAAAAGCCCGGTACCGTGAAGGCCGAATCTAGACTCTATGAGCGAACGAATATGGCATTTATGTCCACCTTTATGGTCGATGGCAGGGCTCTGGCTGTCGTAACCGGTACAGGTATGCGGACCGAGATTGGCGCTATTTCACTTGAAGTTGGTCGGGTTCGAGATGCTCAGACTTTTCTCCAGGAGCGAATGAGTTCTTTCGGTCGAGTGCTACTCGGGATTGCAGTTCTGCTGGTGGGGGTGATTTTCGCTGTTGGTTTGGCGAAAAACTTTGCTCTTGATGAAATGCTCCGACTGGCCCTCTCGATGTTAGTGGCGGTGGTGCCGGAAGGCTTGCCAGTGGCTGTCACGGTTGTATTATCCGTCGGTCTGTTGCGCATGTACCGGCGTCACGCCCTCATTCGTCGACTTTCCGCTGCCGAAACCCTTGGGAGCGCAACGGTCATCTGTGTTGATAAAACCGGGACGCTGACTGAAGGCAAAATGATGGTAGAAAAGCTGATCTTGGCCGATGCCACGGTTGGCGTAACCGGGCACGGCTACAGTCTGTCGGGACGTTTTCTTGATGGAGAACGCCCGGTCGCAGTCAATAAACTGGCGGCTGTTCAGACGATGCTCGAACTGGCCAGTTTGGCGACCATGTCAACTATTTCCAAAGACGATCTCGAAAACGATCAGGCTAAACAGCTGACCGATCCGACCGAAACGGCGCTGGCGGTCGTGGCAGCGAAAGCTGGATTCTACGCTTTCAAGGAAGAGCGAGTCCATCCCGAGTTACTCGAAATGCCGTTCGACCAGGAGCTACGGTACTCTACTTCGATTCACCGTTTCGGCGATCATAATCGACTAATCACCAAGGGTTCTCCTGAGCGAATCTTGCAACTATCAAGCCATTTCTTGGCCGCCAACGGTACCCGGCGACCGCTGCTTCGAGCGACTAAGACGATTCTCGAAGAGAAAGCGGCTGACGCTGCCCGACAAGGCTACCGCTTGGTGGCGCTAGGCTACGTCGATCATCCTAAGAGCGCTCCGCTCAAGGCCTCAAAGCTGGGCGAGCTGACGCTGGTTGGGTATTTTGCCATTGCCGATCCGATTCGGAGCGACGTTCGTGCGGCTGTAGCAACGGCGGCGCGAGCCGGTGTGCGCGTCATGATGCTGACCGGCGACCATTTACTTACAGCGGAAACGATTGCTCGTAAGGTCGGGCTCGATGCTCACGGGGATGTTATTCATGCTGCGGACGTGAAACATCACGGACTCAAAAACGTCAGCGTCATTGCCCGGGCCACTCCGGCCGACAAGCTCAGAATTATTGAAAAACTCCAACAGGCCGGCGAGGTCGTGGCGATGACGGGAGACGGTGTCAACGACGCACCGGCGCTGAAACGCGCGGATATCGGCATCGCGATGGGTAAGAGCGGAACTGATGTGGCGATCGAGGCGGCCCAGATGGTTCTTCTGCGGGATAATTTTGCAGCCATTGTTGATGCGATCGAGGAAGGTCGCTTGATTTGGGAGAATTTGCGAAAGGTTGTTTTCTATCTCACCTCCACCACTTTGGCCGAGGTTCTCATCCTAATCGTCTGCTTGCTGCTTGGTTTGCCGCTGCCGCTACTGGCGATCCAAATACTTTGGATGAACCTCGTGACTGACGGCATTATGTCGATGGCACTAACGGTCGAGCCGAGCCATCAAGATTTGATGAACGGTCGCTCTCGAGCAGCCCAATCTGGCCAGTTGCTCGATGGGGCGATGGTCGGTCGAATGCTTTTGATGTCGGC
>CAYGDK010000054.1:0-4455 GCA_964348645.1 uncultured Candidatus Saccharibacteria bacterium
CGCCGGGATGGTATTTAACGCCAGCAGGGGAGACCGGTATGCTTGTCGCGGACGGCGTCTCCATTTGCGCCTGAGTTGCGCAGGTGATTGACCCGCCAGCGGCATTCAGTGTGGTAACGGTGAGTGTTCCGGCGGTCAGCGAGCTTATATTCGCCGTCGTAACAGTGCCTAACGTAGTCACATTCAGCACGCTGGCAGTTATGGTAGACCCGACTAATGGGCCTAGGATATTTGCTGAGTACAGGTCTATCTGCATGTATTGCGGCAGACTGGCCGCCGACGTGATGGCACCTACCTCTACAAGAGTAGGGCTGGATACCGTAAACCCATTTACGTTGATCGTCGTGTTAGGCGCGCTGTACGTCGATGAGGACACCCAGCCATCCTGTAGCCAGGATTGGTTTACCCTGATCGCCCGGTATGTGTTGTAGATGGCCGTCTGGTCGCCGCTGACCACAATGGTCGTGCCGGTTGACGATACGATGGTATGGCCGAAATTGATCCACTGCGCATCCTCGTACCACTCCCGGACGCGGGCCATGCCCTCGCGGGCGCAGTTGTTCACGTCCGACGGCAGCATACCCTCTGGCCAGCCGTTCGGGGCGGCTGAGTTATTGCTGGCAGCCGTGGTAGAGTATGTGCTCAGTTTACTGGTGGTCATCGGTGCCCCTGCTCAATGGCTGACGCTTTCGCTGTTTACTTCTGGATATTCGCTATCATGGTGCCGGTATTCGTGGCAATCCTGGCGCCCGGCGTGTTCTTGGCCGTGCTGACGGCTGCCGTTTGGTACATAACGCCAAAAAAACACAGACTCGCGCTATTCATGGAAAGGCAATTCACTGTTGATATACCGTCGACCCTGCGGCGCGGCCTGTCGTGGTTGCGTAGTCTCGGACGGAAGACCGAGTTACTGGAGCCTTACGAACTACCGACTCCGCGCCCTTCATTGCCGCAGAAGCCTGACGGCCCGTCTTGATGTTGTTGGCCAGCGTCTTGACCATGGCGATGGCTTGCATTGATGCGCTAGGGGTGCTCGACATGATGTCTGTCAACGCCTGCTCAACCACCTTCCCGGTGTTCGACCTGTTCACAAGGTCTTCGTCGTAACGGATAGACTTGGCAACGTCACGGATGTCATTCAGTACGGACATTTGTGATTTACCGAGGATCGTCTCCAACTTCTTGTCGCCAATCTTGCGGATGGCCGACTCCAACCTGTCTGGCGACAGAATGCCTGACTTCGGGTCGGTAGCCTGATTTTTAATGCTGGCGACGGTCGTAGACCGCAAGTCCTTGAATGCCTGCACGCCTGCCGCCCTTACGTCCTTATCAGCGCCGAAAACCCCGCGCAATTCCTTTTCGTTCGACGAAAGCAACAGCCGCTTGTAATCGCTCAACTCCTTTTCGGACGAATTCAGCACGCGGGAGACGATATATTCATCCCTCACCTTCGGATCGTCGGAAAATTTTGCTTTGGCGGCAAGAATATCCTTGGCCAGTGAGCGGTTCTGGAATTCAGCGCCCTGCGCAGTCCGCATTGTCTTGGCTGCAACGTACTGGCCGCCGATCCCTGACTGTATATCGTCGATCTTGCCTAGAACCTGCTTGCCGAGCGCAATCTCGGCAGGATCGTTGCCAATGGATGCGCGGATCGTCTTGCGCAACTCGTTCAGCCCGCTGGCCGTCAATTCCTGATAATTAGGGGCGCCCACGGCCGCCGCATTGCTGCGCGTCATGTTGTCGATTTCGTCGGCCAGCGTAGAAAGGACGCGGCTTTGTTGTGTCTGCCGGCCACGACTAGCGATCAAACTAATCAGCGGGTCAAGAGAAACCGGCGTACTGCCGACTTCAACGTCCGCTTGCTTGTACAGCGCCCGCGTTGCCGACTTTGCCACCTCTTCCTTGCCCTCGGTAGCACCGCGCAGACTCCGCCCCGTGATGGCAACGTCAGTTTCGCCGCCGCCACGCTTTGCCAATTCGTCAAGGTTCGACGCAAGCGCAGACCGCTGGTTAGCGAGGAAGTCACGGAATGTCGTGTTCTGAGCCGACAGCCTGTTAGCCTCAAGAACCTGCTGTTGCGGATCACGCGATACCTGCCCTGCGGCCAACGAAACAGGAACCGGAAGCCCTGCCGCCTGCGTCGTTCTGGCAACAGCCTCGGCAGGCATAGAAGGCGGCAAACTCATGGCCGACGAAGCACGCGCCAGCATTTGCGCCCGCAATTCAGCAGGGACGCGGTTCCATTCAATCCCGGCCGCCTTCAGCTCCAGCGTAAGAGCGCGCTCGACATCATCATTTGTTGGCTGCCGTGTGATTTTGGCGAATGAGTCCCCGAGTTTCTTCACGGCCTTGCCGATGTACGGCTCAACCAGCGACATTGATTTGCTGGCAATAGGGGCAGCCGCAGATACCACGCCCTGCCCGATCACGCCGCCGGCAGTACCGAATGCCATATTCTCTACGCGCTTGCGTGACTCTGTCGTGGGGGCTGCTGCACCGTAAGACGCGCCCACAACACCGCCCTGCGCCAGCTTACCGGCCAGCGTTGCAGCAGGCGTAGCGATTGCCGACGCGGCGCCCTGAGCGGCCCGTACCGGGGCAGTAACTGCCTTGAGTAATCCTGTAGCCGCTGGCGCCAGCTTTGGAGCCTGACCTACCGTTTGCAGTACCCGGCCAGCCCCCATGCCTACCGGCAGCGTGGCCGCGACGTTTCCGGCCACATAACCCAGCAACCCGCCCGGCTGCTCGTTCAGGTATCGCCCGGCTTCCTCGTTTTGTTGTGCTGTAGCATCAAGCCCTGGCGTGTCGATGCCGAGAATATCGCCGCCTAGCTGACCTATGCCAGTAACAGCATCAGACATGCCACGGCCGATATTGACCAGCCCTTTTTTCATCGGTGGCACTGCTTGATATGCAGCATCATACGGCTGGTTTGCAACGGCCTTGGATAGTTTGGCCTCCAGCTTTACGACAGCATCTGCGGCAGCTTCATCGCCGCCCTCTGCTAGGGATTGCAGCTCTACAAGATCGGCTCTGGCCTGCTCAATATTGAATGCCATGGTTATTTGAGTCCGTTACGCGCCTTAATGTCGGCAACCGAGGAAGATGGTGCGCCGAATAGCGGGTGTGCGTTCGTGTACTTGCGCCATTCTTTATTGAACTGGTACAGCGGCTTACCTTCCTCCAGCCACTGGCCTAGCATGTCGGCTTTTTCCTGCTTCCTGCGCGAGATTTTCCGCATCGCGCTGATGCCGGCAATGTTCGATTCCTTGCTGTTTCCGAGCGTTGCGACGATAGACTCCAGCGACTTACGGTCAGAGTCTGACATGGTGCCCTCGCCTTGACTCCGCAGCAACGACGGCAGACTCTTGGCGATGGCGTCCAACTCTTCGTACTGTGCCGGGTCAAGTTTGGAGTTATCTACGTCGATGCCAATGGCACCAAGACCGCGCCCCGCCCATTTTGCCGCAATCGCGCTCGATCCTTGCACCATCTCCGGGTCATTGACCAGCGACTCAAGGCGGTCAGCCTGATTCAACAGCGTTTCGGCTTTGGCGGCGTCGGCTTCGACTTCTGCGTACTGTGTCGCATCGGCTCCGGCAAGTTTTTTGGCTCGCTCGCCAGCGTCAACCCCTGTGCTGACATTGACAGTCGTCCCCGTGGCCTTTTTCTGGCTCAACAGATACTCGCGGGCCGCTTGCTGACCCTCTGGCGTCGATAGATCGAAGCCGAGCGATTGCAGCAGTTGAATTTCGGCCGGCGTTTTGTCTCGGTTGGCCTGAATTAATGCGGCCTGCGCGGTCTGTTCGGTTGCAGCAATCTTCCGCCGCTCAATCTCAGCATTGATCCGATCCGCAGCCGCCTTGGCCTGCGCCTGGTCGTAACCCTGCACGCCCTGACCGTAGCCACCAACGCCTTGCGCGAAATTCTGCGCAGACGTGGTCGGCATCGTTGACCAGCCGGACGTGGCGGCAAGGCTCTGACCTGCCTGCTGCAACCCGGCTGCCGTGCGCGGGTCGATCCGGAATGCCTGGAGCCTGCCCAACAAGCCCTGCGGCTGCGCAATCGGCGGCAACAGGCCCGTACGCTCTTCTTCCGGCTCTTTGACGCCTGAGAATCGGCCGAATAGTGCCATGGTTACATCTTCCACGCAGGGTCGTTGAGGTCTGGCGTGCCTGACGGGTAGTACGGCGATACGCTGGTATCGCTGCCCGGTCTGCCGAAATACGATCCGGCCATCTGAAGTAGCCCGCCGGCTACAGCGCCGCCCGAGTTACTGTACATCGGGGTGGTGGTCGACGATCCCGTCCCGAGCAGCGGAGAAGTCAGGCCGTAATACTCTGCAAGCCGGCGCATTTCTTCGTCGCGCTGCGCGCTGTCGAGACCCGTGGCGCCTTGCCCGGCCGCCATCAGCGCCTCAATCTGCTTCCGCATCGAGTCAGGCAACGCACCGGC
>CAYGDK010000055.1:0-4138 GCA_964348645.1 uncultured Candidatus Saccharibacteria bacterium
TTTTCACACGGCCGTGGCCGTTCCATATACTACACGAGGACTAGATAAAGCCTTTGGTTACTTACTCTTTACTTCGGATTTGGGCAATTTCAACAAACTTTGAGCCTTCTGTGGGATTCGAACCCGCGACCTGCTGTTTACAAAACAGCTGCTCTACCGCTGAGCTAAGAAGGCACTTTAGAACCATAATTATAACAAAGATATTGGGATTTTGAACAGTGAGGCTTAAAAAAGGGAAAGGGGAGATGAAAAGTGTCGCGTAGCGCGACGGGCCGAACATTTCTGTTCGAACCTTTACTCTTCAGAGCTCCCCAATGCACCCTTTGCACCAAATCACCTCCCCGGCAGTCGAATCTTGCGATCCATACATACCGCTTAGGTAGATGTGGCGCTGCCCGCGTTAAACGCGGTTTGCGAAAGATGAGCTAGAGATCAAGGGCCGCTAGGGCTGCAATGCTTCTGCAATCAGTGCTCCGCTGCCGGAACTCTGCAGGAGTCATCCCTTGCTCATTCGGGAACTCCTCAGCAACAAGAACTGGCTGCATGAAGCCTGAAATACGCTGAGGATTCGAGAGAAGAAGCCTACCGGTCCTGACGATCTTCGCCGGATCAGCAAGCTCTGCCTTGGAGAGAGACGACGGTCCCAACTCGAGGATTTCTCCATCGAGACCGAGACCTACTTTGGTCTTGACAAGCCCGTGGGCGTTCACGGTGACGACGATCTGACCCACGATCCACGGACTCCCGTCAGCTGGATGTGGAACACTCGGTTCTTCTCTAATCGCAGCGGCGTAGTATCCTTGCGGATGCAAAACAACGCCCATTGCGAAGAAGCGCTTATCGCCTCGTTCGATTTGTCCGGTTGCGGGATCGAAACACCAGAGCGCATGCTCTTGATCGGCGTTTCGCCTTGCAATACGAGCCTCGTCGGGTTCGAGAACGATTTTGACATCGTTTCCCCCAAACGCTGCACGCAAGACTTCGTTAGCCTCCGCTAACGTAACGTACTGAATAGGCATTCAAACTCTCCCTGCGGGTTTTATTCCGCTTGAACCGAAAGCTGGGTTTATGCCGAGAGTTTACGCATGATTTCTGCGTTTAGAACTCGGGGCGGCGTACTCCAATACTCGACAAGCTGCGTGAATAGCTCGGGGAATTCTTCTGTTTGGTTGAATGAACAACACTGGCAGAGAACGCTCCGAAGCCCTTCTTCCTTGAGCAGCCGTTCCACCTGAGGAATCAAACGAATACTCTTCGCGAGCTCCGTTTTGTCCAACAGATCAAACAAAGACTGCTCACACAGGTTGTGCGAGCACAATCTGCATTGCGCCACAGCTTTTCTACGACCGCGGCAGTCTTTGCATAGAACAGGCTTGGAAAGAGTCATTTTGTAGCCTGACCAGTTCCGGTGCGTCGCATCACTGCGAGGACGCCGAAGTAATCCTCTACTCTCTCTGGGTACAGATCCAGACGCTTCAACTCGTTCAGGACGGGCGTCAACTCCCCAACAACATCCGTGTCGGGAAGTATCCCCTCTAAACGATTTCCGTAAAACATGGTCATGGCCCACCCGCACCCACTACAGATCATGTGCGGAAGAGAGCCTAGGAGAAGAAAGTTCAGCTTGCGCCGTATCTCCTCATCCAGAATAGCGAAATTGAGGGTGCACGCTTTACAGAATGCTCTCCCACAAATGTTGCAAACGCCGTGCGCCTCGTGAGGAAGCTGGAACAAGGTGACGTTTCGACCCACGCATAACGCAAAACCAGCCAAAATCATCTCAGGCCTTCTTTCGCGCGATCGCTTACGCGACTTGCAGCTTGCGTCGAGAAACCGGCCTTCGCCTTTTCCTGATTTCCCGCTTACACGATCTCCACTCATCCAAAGATGTGAATCGGTCGACACGAATGCCACCGTCACAACTCCTCATGCTGAAAGCGACCATGCGAAGATCCTCGTAGGGGAAGGAACGACGTTCCGGAGAGAACTCAACCACACCGTCTGTGATGACGATGCTTCTGAACTCCCGAAATCGAAACCGATACCGAATGTGCGTGTGAATCTCTTGAATCCATCCACACTTACTCCAGCTGTTTACGTAGACGATCTCTCCAACGAACAAACCAGACAACAAGGTCTGACTCCAAAACACTACATCACCTACCCTATGTAGATGGCGACGAGTTCAGGAAATAGTAAATAGTTAATAGTAAATAGTTTCAAATATTCTATTCTCTACTCTCTATTATCTATCTTCTAACCTCATAGCCACCTACAAGTGTAGTTAAAAAAACTTTTATCTTTCGCAAATTTTTAAGGTGCAACAAACAATGAAATTTTGCTATTTTCAGGCATGCATCCGCCTACTGGCGGAGCCTGAATCAACAAAACCCCAATAGCGGAAATTCTAACAGAAGTAGCATACGTTGTCAAACTATGGGACTAAATAAATGTGTAGTGTACAAAGAGGTTTAAATCCTAATGTTTATGGTAAAATTACTAAGCTGGTAGAGTAACCCTTGCGCACCAGCAGAGCTGGCCTGAAAATTATACGTATGCCATCGTAACTCAGTTGGTAGAGTAACTCTTTCGTAAAGAGTAAGTCGTGAGTTCAAATCTCACCGATGGCTCAGAAGTATAATTTCCGAGGGAAAAAAACAAAAACAAACCTACTGACCTATTAGCCTACTGCTCTAATTGTCTATAGAATGATAAATTCGCCCCTAAGTGAAACGTGGGTAGTGATTCCCCGAACTGAAAATGGGCAGGTGCTGGATATGGCCCGCAGGACACATCGTCAAGACACTGTGACCTCGATTGCTCAAGGCGCCCGGTTCGGAAAGTTGTAGAGGAAAACGTACCACCCATCTACCACTTAAGAGCAACGAAAGTATAATATAACAATTGAAACTATGTCAATATGGTCAATACATCTTTTTCTCAATCAAACACGATACTACTCCCCTCTTGCTTTTTTTTAATTTTTGACTCAATAATAGCTTAAGACTAAAAGAAGATATGATACGAGAGTTTTTTTCGAAAAAAACAGTTGAGCGCGTGGCTGAAAGCCCAGCTATAATTCTTGACAAAACAGTAAGCGCTTCACAACAGCTGAGTGATGCAATAACTCAACCTCAAATTAAAAAAGCCAAAAAATACTGGCAATCGCTGGGTCCTGGCCTCACAACAGGAGCTGCTGATGATGATCCATCGGGAATTGCGACCTACTCACAAACAGGTGCTAAATACGGATTCCAACTTCTTTGGCTTGCAGCTATCACTTTTCCTCTTATGGCAATTGTTCAGGAAATGTGCGCACGAATTGGTCTGGTAACCGGGCGCGGACTGGCTGCTAACATTAGACGTTTTTTTCCAAAATGGGTACTCTATGTCTGTACAATACTCTTGCTTCTGGCAAACACGCTAAATATTGGAGCTGACTTAGGAGCAATGGCCGAAGCAACACGCCTTCTCGCTCCACAATTAGACTTTACATCTCTTATTGTCTTTTTCACGATATTTTCTATTGCTCTTCAAGTCTTTACATCGTATGAAAAATACGCACGCTATCTTAAATGGCTCGCTCTTATTTTGATTTCCTACATCTTTTCAGCCCTCAGCGTCAATCTTGACTACCAAGCTTTACTTAAAAACAGCCTCATTCCATCAATAACTTTTAGCAAAGACCAAATTTTCTTAATTTGTGCAATTCTCGGAACAACAATTTCTCCCTATCTTTTCTTTTGGCAAACTTCTCAAGAGGTGGAGGAAGAAATTTTGAGCGGAAAAGTAACTCTTGCTATGCGGCAGGGAACAAATCCAAAAGCTATAAAGAAAATGCGAATTGATGTGTGGTCGGGCATGTTTTTATCAAATTTAGTCATGTATTTCATCATTGCTGCGTGCGCGGCAACCCTTTTCCCACAAGGAATCACCAATATTGAGAGCGCAGCGCAGGCGGCAGAGGCCCTGCGCCCAATTGCTGGCGACCAAGCGTACCTACTTTTTGCACTTGGAATTATCGGGACTGGACTTCTTGCTGTACCAATTTTGGCTGGAAGCAGCGCTTACGCTATCTCTGAGGCTCTTGAGTGGAAATTTGGGCTCAATAAAAAACTAAACGACGCATATTCTTTTT
>CAYGDK010000056.1:0-4082 GCA_964348645.1 uncultured Candidatus Saccharibacteria bacterium
ATTATTAATTTATGGGCTCTAGAAGTTATTCAGTCAAAATTTCGTCGCGGAGAGGCAGGGATTTCTCGCCGGGCTCGCACTTCTCACTCGCTTTGCTCGTTCGCATTCGCACCCAAACACTGGCGCGTTAGGGTTCTCATAGTCGGCCCAGATCACAAAAATACCCGCACTTCAGCGGGTATTTTTGCAATGCGGAGAGGCAGGGATTCGAACCCTGGGTCCGCCTTACGGCAGACAACTCATTAGCAGTGAGCTCCATTCGACCACTCTGGCACCTCTCCATGTTTTTAACAGACTAATTTTAACTGATTCACCTCCTTAAAAGAAGGGCGGACCACGATCAAAATAGAGGGCAAAACGATTGACGTTTAACCTGTTATATGGTATAGTCCGACCATCACTTTGTCGGGGATGGCCCCGCAAGGGCGTACGACAGGAGAAAACTAGTATGAAGAAATCGCTTATCGCCCTCGGGCTATTGGTCACTCTGCCGACGCTTGCGCCGGCCCAAACCGCTATCGAAGACCTTTTCGGTAGCAAAGAAAACTTGATCGGCGCCGGAGTTCAAATCATCGGTGGCGCGCTTCGGTCCCAACAGGGGCGTCAGGAGCAAGTCAAGGTTGGTCGCGAGAACGCTCGCATCAACGCTGATCAACCAACCGTCCTTTTCCGTGGCGAGCCGGTGGTCGTCAGGCTGCTGGACAACGCTATGGAATTTGGTGCCCGCGACGACGACGTCGAGTGCTTGATGCAAACCAAGCAGGCGCTGACCGCGCTTGGCGCGGTGGTGTCCTTCGACGGCGAAGAGCTCGAGATGCTGACAGAGTATTTCGATCAGGTTAACGACAACAAGTACGTTGACCAGAAGACGAAGTTTGGGCTTAACAGCCTGAAGGCCCCAAAGATCATGGTCGAGGTTACAACCACCATGATTGAATCGACCTCGGACCTGGAAGGGTTCTGGGGTAAGTTCTTTAAGGGCCTAGACTTCGAGCTCGATCGCTCGACCAGCTACGCCGGCATCACGTTGGCGGTCCGTCCGCTGGTCGGCGAGTACGCCGGCACCGTGGTGGCGACCTACCGAGTAATCGGTCGGTCATCGACCACGGACAGGCTAGAGGTATCGCTTTGGGACTCGCTCTTCGGAGCCGGAGTCTCGAGCAGCAACGACGAGGACGAGAAGCGGAACGCCAATGCAGCCGGAGATGCCTTCAAGCAACTTCGAGGCTTGCTCGGCGAGAAAGCGAAAGCCTTCAACTAGCTCCTCATCCGAACGCGCCCAACCGGTTTAACTGGTTGGGCGTTTCTTTTATTTGACAAAGAGCGGCTTGGGTCGTTAACTGAACACGGAGTTCGATTCACTGCGGTGAACGCTCCGTGATTTTTTGTCCTTTACGTTACATAAACAAAGATGCCGGCCCTTGTGACCGGCTTCTTTGTTGCCCTAAATCGCTTCATCATCAGGTTGCTTCCTGATAAAATACGGCTCTAGGAGAGGTCGCATAGCCCGGTTGATCTGAAGCTGAAAGCGAAGACAACAGCTGGCCGATCTCCCTCGGAGATGATTGAGTAACGTACGTAATACACTGGAGAGGTCGCATAGCCCGGTTGATTGCGCCGGTTTCGAAAACCGGTATACCGCAAGGTATCGAGGGTTCAAATCCCTCCCTCTCCGCAACTTCACTGATCGTATTTCCCTCTAGGCAAACAGAATCGTAAGACTCGGCTACAATACATTTATGCCGGACAAAAATATCAAGTCGGTCATACGTGGCTACTCACGCAAAAAAGAGGAGGAGCAGACACAGATGATCGCCGGGGAGAACAAGCTCCCCTACATCAACCTGGTTAACTACCCGTTTACGGGTGATGTTCTGGGTGTAATTCCGGAAAAAATCGCCAACGAATTCTCCATCGTTGCCTTTCAAAGACTTGGCAACACCATCAGAGCAGCTACACCTTACCCTCATACCCCCAATCTGCCTGAAGTAATGAATGAGATTGGCCACAAACACAACATCACCTTCGCGCCGCATGTCTGCTCGGTCACTTCTATCGAATACGCCCTTAAGCAGTACGAGAAGTTAATCAAGAAAACAACCGACTCAACCGCTCGGGCGCAAGCCAAGACTGTCGAACAGTTTATGGCTGAAATTAGTACGCTGACCGATTTTGCCCAAGCGCTCGGTAACGTCTCAACGACCACTCTTTTTGAATCAATCCTGTCCGGTGCGCTCGCCTTTGAAGCAACGGATGTCCACTTCGAACCACAGAGCGAACACGTCCGGATCCGGTTTCGAGTTGACGGCGAGCTAATCGAGGCGGCCAAAATCACGCACGGCGAGTATCATTTGCTCTCATCGCGAGTCAAAAACCTATCACACCTAAAACTTAACCGCTTAATGGGTCCGCAGGACGGCCGGTTTGCGATTACTGTTGGCTCGGGCAAGTTGGATGTGCGGGTTAATATTCTGCCAGCGACTTACGGCGAAACGATCGAACTGCGGCTCCTGACCGGTAAGGATTTGCTCGAAATCTCCAAGCTTGGCCTCAACGACGGCGTCCGGCAGGCTATCGAACGTAATATCAAGAAGGAAAATGGCCTCATTATCGTCACTGGACCAACTGGCTCGGGTAAGACGACAACGCTCTACTCGATCCTCTCCTTGCTCAACAAATCCGATATTAAGATCATCACTATCGAGGATCCGGTTGAGTATAAAATTGCCGGTATCGAGCAGATCGAAATCGATCACGCTAGCGGCTTTGATTTTGCCAGCGCCTTGCGCGCCGTGCTACGCCAAGACCCAGATGTAATTTTAGTCGGCGAGATCCGCGATAAAGAAACGGCCGAGATCGCCATTAACGCGGCCTTAACTGGTCATCTGGTTCTCAGTACCCTTCACACCAATTCGGCCGCCGCTTCGTTTGCCCGACTGATCGAGATGGGGGTGCCGACATATTTATTAGCCGATGCGATCAGTCTGCTAATCGCCCAGCGTTTGGTGCGACGTGTCTGCGCTACCTGTAACGGAGCAGGCTGTGCCGAGTGTGGCAAGACCGGCAAAAAAGGTCGAGTCGTTGTTGCTGAATTCCTGGAGCCATCAGCCGAATTTGCTGGACTAATCAAGCAAAAAGCGACGCTCACCGAGTTCACCGAGCTCTTCCGCCGTCTGGGTAATCACTCAATGGCAGATGACCTAAAAAACAAACAGGCCGGCGGCATCGTCCCAGCCGACGAATCGCTCGACCTCGCCTAACTAAAAAGCGTCCCGCAGGGGACGCTTTTTAGTTTTAGTTGTTACTTAATTACTTAGTAACTGTACCGGCCAAGCTACCAGCGAACCGTAGAATTACAAAGGCGAGCAGAACGATGATTACACCGATGATGGCATTTAGGACCCCGTTTCGTGCTTCAGTTGCCTTAGCAGCATCACCACCTGAGGTAATGTATTTAACACCACTCATAATTAGGTAGATAAAAGCAATCAAGAAAATGATCGCCAGCACCCACGTCAGAATGTTATTAAGTGTGCTACTAAAAAACTTATTTGGGTCAGAGACCTTTTGATCCTTGAACGAAAATAGGTTGAAGAAGTCCAGATTTGACTTCGTTTGTGCGTACGCTTTTGTGAAAAGAAAATCACTAATATTAGTTAACATTTAGTCCTCCTATAGTTATTCTTGCTGTTTTGGGTTGGGTGTCAAGTGCTAGTTGATGGTAACGACCTTTTTGTGCTCGAAATTGGTTTTGGGGTCTATCTGATAGATCTCAAGAGTCGCACCCTTAAAGTCTTTCGTCTGTCCCCATGCGCGGACGTAGTAACGTCCGTCCGGCGCCGGCAGCTGTATAACATCGAGAACATCAGATCCGCCCGACTTTGTAACCAGGACCGCACGAAAACTAGAATCATTGAGCATGTACATCGCCGCGGTCGTACCACCAACGGTTAATGAGCTTGAGGATGTTCCGTTTTGGGCATCTTCCAGCTCTTCAGGCGTCAGTACGCCGTTGCCGGGATTGTTACCTTCACGAAACGCCACAACCGCTTCAACAAAACCTTCGTCGTTCTTTATTTCAC
>CAYGDK010000057.1:0-4033 GCA_964348645.1 uncultured Candidatus Saccharibacteria bacterium
CACGCGAAAAAGCGCGGGATGTTCAGGAGATAGCATGGGAATCAAAGAGTACTTTGTAGACAGGTTCTTGCGAGAATCCATAGAGACCTCGGTGCAGACGAAGGTATCGGAGCGGGTGCAAGAGATGGCCTATGAGATCACCGGGGACCCGGACGCCGACAGCACCCTGTACCGTCGCCTGACCGCGGCGGAGCGGGACCTCTCACCGGTCGTGCATGATAGGATGCTCGATATCGCCTATTACCTGTGGCTGACCAACCCGGCCGCAAAGGATGTTATCGAGAAGTACGTAGACTTTGTGGTGGGTGAAGGGATAACGATTACCGCGGACAACCCTGATGTGCAAAGCGTGATCGATGCCTTCATGGAGGACAACAACCGCGAGGACGGCTTCGAAGGCGACGTGCGCGACCTCGGGCTCTATGGTGAACTCATCTTCCCGGTAGCGGTCAACGAGGCGGACGGCTTTGTGGATTTGGGCTATATCGATCCCAAGGAAGTAAAGAGTGTCAACTATTCCAAGGACAACCGCTTAAAAGCGGAAAGCATCACGCTTAAGGGAACGCCGGCGCGCGAGGAGCGCACGCTCAAAGTCATCGACAAAGACAGGGATCCGGAGTCGCCCACCCTCGGCATGCTTGTAGGCGAGGTGTTTTACTTCTCGATTAACCGGCCTCGAAACGTAAGCCGCGGGGTAAGCGATCTTCTCTGCATCGCGGACTGGCTCGATGCGTATGACCAGTTTCTCTTCAACTTCGTAGAGGGAAGCGGTTTTAAAAACGCCTGGATATATGACGTCACGCTCGAGGGCATGAATGACAAAGAGATCCAGGATTATGCCCGCAAACAAAAACCGCCCAAGCCGGGGACGATCAAGTACCACAACGAGAAAGTAAAATGGGAGACGTGCTCGCCGGAGCTAAAAGCCAAAGACAACACCGATGCGGCACGCCTGATCCGCTCTATGGTCCACTGGGGAAGCGGCATCCCGGAGCACTGGGCGGGCTTCGGCGACTTCGCCAACCGGGCCACGGCTGGCGAGATGGCTGAGCCCCCGATAAAGCGCTTAACCCGCCGGCAAAACTATATCAAAACCATTATCCGCAAAGTCATCCGCTTCGTAATCGACCAGGCGGCCATTGCGCAGAAAATAAAAGGTGTGCCGGCAGATGCAGCCGAGCGCCGGGACCTCTTGAGCTTCAAAGTCAATATGCCGGAGATGAGCGCCAAAGACACGGGCAAGATCGCGCAAGCCTTGTCTGCCGCGACACAATCCCTTGTGCTTGCGGTGCAACAGGGGTGGCTCCGAGACTCGACCGCTACAAGGGTGTACGCAACCATGGCTTCTCAGCTCGGTGCTGACATAGACTCGGATGAGGAGATCGCCGAGCTGGAAAAGCAAAAGGAAGAAGAGGATAGCACCCCGTCAATTAACGATGAGAAGGTTCGAAAGGCGCTTGAGACCGATGCAAACACTGAAGGAAGCGAAGAAGAGTAAGAAGCAAGTCGCCTTCGAGAAGAAGGTCGATGAACTCATAGGCCAGGCCAATAAACTAAGCGACGATGCGGTGAGGCGAGTCTACACACTTCTAAACGATTGCCGCAAGCGAATTATCACAGCCGTTGCCGAGACCGAGTGGGAAACGCATCGTCTAAATGAGCTTAAGAGCGCCGTCGAGTCGTCGATTAACGAGTTCGCCCGCGAGTACGGAGTCGACATGCGTGCGTGGCAGCGAGACGGATGGGACTTAGGCGTGCTCTCTGTGGACGAGCCGCTTAAAAGCGCCCGGATTGAACTCAACTTGACAGCGCTTTCGACAACCCAGCTCGAGATATTGCAGGGCTACTCGGCGGATCTCGTCAAAGACTTAACTGCGGATGCGATTAAGCGGGTGAACAACGACATTGCGCTCTCCCTTCTGGGCGAGCAGAGTGCCTTTGAGGCGATAAAGAAAATCGGGCGAGACCTTAACGGCCCGTCTACCTTTAAGACGATCTTTCACCGGGCCGAAGCCATTGCCCGAACCGAGGTCAACCGGGTTTACTCGATCGCAAACTATGCGCGTATGAAGCAAGCAAAAGCATCGGGTGTAGATATCCAGAAGATGTGGGTCTACGATCACATGACAAAATATCCGCGAGAGTTTCACCAGTCGATGCATGGCCAAACAAAAGAAATCGACGAGCCGTTTGTGAGCGGCAAGGGAAACAATCTGATGTACCCGCACGACCCGGCGGCCCCGGCATCGGAAACGGTGATGTGTAAGTGACGCGCTCGCCCACACCTCCCCGGGTGGGAGGGGGACGAAACCAAGAAAAGCAATGAAGCCGACGCGGCTCAGGAACGTTGGACGAAGTCGCCAAAGGCGGCGCTTTCTTCAATGCGCAGTTTCATCCAGACAAAAGGGCTAGAATCCGTCTGGAGCGGCAAGATGGCTGTCAAGCAGACGACGGCGTATGCCGGTGCCAAGGAATGGAATTGCGACATCACCCTGGCCAAGTTCGCGTCCTCTAAGATCGAAGAGGTTTTAGAACTCGTTGATAAAGACGAGGCGCTGGCTGCGCGTGACCTGACGTATCTGAACGTCTTGATGCATGAGCTTACCCACTCGGTGAATACGATAACGCCCAAGCAGTATGCGACGCCTCACGGGCGAGCACTGGAAGAGGGGCTTACCGAGCACTTCTCGCGGCGCTCTGTCATCGATCTTGTTGGGACGCGCGGTATTAAGGTAGAGCAGGGTGCGCTCGCAAAACACGATACCTACCCCATGGCTTATTCTCCTTGGGTGGAATCTTTAAGAGAAATCGATAAGATATTGCCCGAGACCGCGCTCTATGAGTTAAAATATAAGGTAGAGCCGAGCGACAGGGTCGGGTACTTGCTGCGGCTCATTGCAGAGCCGTTGACAGGGGCGGGCATGAATGAAGCAGGTGCCCTTAAACTGGCGGCAGGGATTGTCGATTATTGCATTAAGGGCAAGGTTTCAAAAGTAAAAGAGAAAGTCGAGGAGGTTAAGAATTATCTTGGCCGATAATGACAAGCTGCTTTCACAGATAAACGAGATAGTGATTCAGAGCACGCCTGAGACGGTGGATGAAGATATCCGGCGCGCGGGTGAGCTTATCGGCAAAATGAGCGATGGCGAAGAGAAAGACGCCGCCCTCATGACAACCGAGAGTTTGCAAATGCTAAAGAAGGCAAAGGAACTGACAAATAAGGCAAGCTAGCCGGCGAAGCCTAAAGAAGAAATAAGTCCATGCGTCCTTTTGGGGCGCTTTTTTATTGCCAAAAACTAAGGAGGTCGTGTTTATGAAACTGAAAGAGGCGCTCAAGGTGGCAAAACTTGGAGCGGAAGACGTTCTCTCGTACAACGAGACGGAGAGCGGCGTGGTAATCGTTACCGCTTTCGGCAGCAAAGTCAGGGTAGGAAATGACCGAAAGGTCGAGCTTCTCTCAGGCCAGCCGATCGACGGCGCAAAGAAGGCGGCCACGGATTCGCAAGTCTCTGATCTAATGGCGGAAAACGAGGCGCTTGAGCAAAACCTCGAGGGGCTGAAAGTTGACCTTGGGGAGCAGCGCAAACTAAATGAGGCGCTGCAAGAAAAGCTTGACGAAAAAGACAAGGCTCTCGCTGAAGCGGCCAAAGAGATCGCCGCGCTGAAAGAAGAACTTGAGGAGGCCGGCAAAGAAAACGCGCCCGCAAAGGAAAGCAAATAAACCTTTCCACATATCCCACAGAGCAAGAGTGAAATGGACCGCTTAAAGACGCGGTCTTTTTGTTTTCAGGAAAGAAGGTGAGAACTTGAAGGAAAAGATAGTGGCTTGCTTAGCGCGGCTAACCGAGGCGGGCCGGGTGCTCTCAGCTAAGAACGAGTCGGCGCTTCGGGCCACGGTAGAGGCTTTGAACAAGATCTTGGCACTCATCGACAAGAGCGAGGGCGAAGCGGTCAAAGAATCGTTTGTTCTACTCGAGGCGATGTCATCAGCAACGGATGGCAGCATCGAGCGGTACTTGGATAAAATCCGCTC
>CAYGDK010000058.1:0-1227 GCA_964348645.1 uncultured Candidatus Saccharibacteria bacterium
CGTACCGTTGGCGAGGAAACTCGTCTTAAGTACCGCTACTTAGACCTTCGCTCAAAGAAAATGGCTGAAAACCTCCGGATGCGTCACAAAATGAACCAGTATATTCGTGACTATTTAACGGAAAAGGATTTTACCGAAGTTGAAACACCAAGTATTTCCAAGTCGACTCCCGAAGGAGCACGCGACTACTTGGTGCCCAGTCGAATTGCGCCGGGAAAATTTTACGCGCTCCCTCAGTCGCCACAGCAGTACAAGCAGCTACTAATGGTTGGTGGGATGGAGCGCTATTTCCAGATTGCTCGTTGTTTTCGTGATGAAGACGCCCGAGGTGACCGACAACCAGAGTTTACACAATTAGATATCGAACTAAGCTTCGCGTCGCAAGAAGATATTCTGGAGCTCGTTGAGAGCCTATTTGTGGGTATGGTTAAAAAGTTCTTCCCCGAAAAAACTCTAACCTTTGGCGATACGATACCAAGGCTGACACACGCCGATGTTATGACCGAACACGGCAGCGACAAGCCTGATTTGCGCAAGGATAAAGGCAACCAGGACGAGCTTGCTTTCGCATTTGTTGTCGACTTCCCGTTATTTGAATGGGACGAGAAGCGTAAAAGATACGATGCGGCGCACCACCCATTCACAGCGCCTAAAGCGGAGTATGTTGATACGTTCGAAAAACAGCCAAAAGAAGCGCTATCGCAAGCATATGACCTAGTTTTAAACGGCGCCGAAATTGCCAGCGGCAGTATTCGAATCAACAAACCCGAGCTGCAATCCCGTATTTTTGAATTCATCGGTCACGAAAAAGCTGCTATTACTGAAAAATTTGGTCATATGATTGAGGCATTTACTTATGGCGCTCCGCCACACGGCGGAATTGCTCCCGGACTTGATCGAATCTATACCATTCTCCTCAAGGAAGAGACGATTCGTGACGTTATCGCATTCGCTAAGTCTGGCGATGGACGTGACCTGATGATGAATGCTCCGAGCGAAGTCGGCGACGATCAGCTCAAGGAACTGGGGATCCAGTTGCGTGATGTATAACTTGCCAATCGGCAACTCATCCAAACCAAAGCGTAGATACCGAGCCGTCATTATTGTTGTAATTCTGGCTGCATTGCTTCTAGCGAGGCAGTTTGTCCCTGGCGAGAAAGCTGTAACTGTTTCAAGCGCGCAAACAACAGTTTTAAAGAGCGAGCTACCGCCTACTATTAGTGAGGG
>CAYGDK010000058.1:1327-4000 GCA_964348645.1 uncultured Candidatus Saccharibacteria bacterium
GCACGCGAGTTAGCGCATATCGCTCGGCTGGTACTAAATAACGATACTCTGAGATCTATCATTACCACACCACAAGCAACGGTCACGTCGGTCGATGGTTTAATTCGTCATGATCTAAAGAATACTAATCGTCTTGTTCAATCGGACACTTCGTTCTACTTACCAAATGCACTTGGGGTCAAAACGGGTTTCACCCATGATGCCGGACACAGTCTCGTATCTGCCTATAAATTTAACGACCGGACGTTAATCGGCGTGGTAATGAATACCGTTGAGTATACTAACACCGCCTCAGCGGCCGAGAGCAAAAAGCTTTATTTGTGGGCGGATAAATATGTTTCGCTTAAGAAATATGTCCATTGACGAAGCATCTCAACCAGACGTCGCATATGTGCGAGTATTGACATTAGGTGTGATCAGTATATTAATAACGTAAATGTAGTATTTCCTTCCAACACATTGGGAGAGATTACAAAAATAAGATAAGAAAGGAGACTGATGAATGTGATCGATACATGGGGAACCGAAGTCCGCGACGTTCTCCAGCAAACATGGGATCGGATCGTCGAGTTTGCACCGAATGTTATTGGTGCCGTTTTGATAGTTTTGATTGGTGCTGTTGTTGGTATGATTTTAGGTTACGTTGCTACGCGTATCTTGCAGGCGATTCGGGTTCAGTCCCTCTCGGACCAGAGCCGTTTCACCGAAGTTCTGCGCAAAGCAAAGCTCGGTGCTGATATCTCCGAGATTACTGGTAGCTTTGTTAAGTGGGTGACAGTTCTTGCCTTCTTAATCCCAGCTGCTGCGGTCTTAAAAGTAGAAGGCGCACGTGACTTCTTTGAAGGAATGCTGCTCTACGTACCAAAAGTACTAGGTGTTGCCGTCTTTGTAATCTTTGGCGCAATGCTTACTGACGTTTTGGCCAAGATGGCACGCGTTTCAGTCGATAGCCTCGGACTGACACTTGGTAAGATCGTCGATGCCCTTGTGCGATGGTCTATGTACGCCTTCATTGCCCTGACAGCTATGTTTGCCTTGGGTGTTGCCCGTGAGTTCATCGTCATCATGTTTACTGGCCTTATTGCTGCTTTGGCAATTGGTTTTGGCCTTTCCTTTGGATTGGGCGCACAGACACACATGAACGACCTGGTTAAGCGAATTCGTGAAGATCTCCGCCGCTAATAAATAGTAGAAAGATCTAACGCAAAAAGCGCCCGGTGATCGGGCGCTTTTTGTTAGTAGACGTGTTTATTACTTACTTTTCTTGCCGATTGATTTCCAGTTCTCTAAGGCTTCAGTGGCGGCGTTCTGTTCAGCGCGTTGCTTGGAACTACCTGAGCCCTGCGCCATTTGTTTACCGGCTGCGTAGACACCAATAACAAACTCTTTCTGGTGATCGGGACCTTGCTCGTTGAGGACGCGGTATTCTGGAGTTGCGCCCAGATCTTCTTGGCAGACTTCCTGTAGGCGGGATTTGGGATCGATGTAGAGTCGTTTCTCGATGATTTCTGGCAGTAAGCAGATTAAATATTTATGAATAAAATCTGATGCTTTGTCGTAACCCATATCTAGGTATACGGCACCAATTAAGGCCTCGAATGTATTGGCAAGTATCAGGCCACGGTGTCGTCCGCCGCTCTTCTCTTCGCCGCGACTCAAGAATAGGTATTCCCCGAGTTCTATTTCGGCAGCAACTTTAGCGAGCACCTCGCCTTTTACAATAGAGCTGCGCCAGTTTGTGAGCTCTCCTTCGGGATTATTAAATGTCTTATAAAGATACTCAGTCACAACAAGTTCCAGGACAGCGTCGCCAAGGAACTCCAGGCGCTCATTATGTGACTGAGTGTTGTCGCCAGCCTCGTTTAAGTAGGAACGGTGAACGAAAACCGTTTTGAGCAGTGTGGCGTCGGAAAATTTGAGATTATTCCGAGACTGGAATTCTTCAAGCGTTCGATTCTGAGGCATTCTGTTCTGGTTCTGGCTGTTCGTCCGCTTTGGTTGCTTCTTCAGCGACAAATCGGTCGCTATTGCGGAATAAAGTACCGAGTACCCCATTTATGAATTTTGACGAGTTTTCGCCACCAAAAGTCTTGGCCAGCTCAACCGCTTCGTTGATTGCTACTTTGGGTGGAATATCAGTGCTTTTAAGTAGCTCAAATCCAGCAATGCGAAGGATACTTTTGTCGATAACAGAAATCTGTTCCAGCGGCCATTCCGGGGCAGCAGCGGCAATAAGTTGATCAACTTCATCAATAAATGCCGCTGTGCCTTGAACGGTAGCTTTAAGGTATTCCATGTCGACATCTTTCTCGACTGGTTTTACAACGCGTTCAGCGATCTCCCAAACCGGTGTGTTGTGGTGAAAATCCCATTCATAGAGCGACTGCATTGCAATCGTCCTTGATAAATGGCGATTAACCGACATTACTTACTTGGTTGACTCGTCAGTTGAGGAGTCTAAGACGATACGGTTGGTTGGTAGCTGAGCTTTAACTGATTTACCACGATAAAATCCGCAATGTGGGCAAACCATATGCGGCAGAATTGGCTGTTTGCAGTTTGAGCAGATAGAAACCTTGGGCGCGTTAATCTTGTACTCGGCTCGGCGGCGATGTGTACGGGTTTTGGATAATTTCTTTTTTGGCTCGGCCATTAGGTTTTAAGTATACCGAA
>CAYGDK010000059.1:0-3970 GCA_964348645.1 uncultured Candidatus Saccharibacteria bacterium
GCATCGTTCATAGAGTCGAACGTCCCAGTATCAAGCCAGGCGGCGCCACGATCCATCACCTCAACCCGTAGCTTGCCCTTCTTGAGATAGACATCCATCACACTTGGAATCTCTAGCTCACCTCGGGCGCTTGGCTTAACATTTTTAGCAATCTCGATGACGTCATTATCGAAGAAGTACAATCCTACCAGCGCGTAATTTGATTTTGGATTAGTTGGTTTTTCTTCGACAGAAACCGCGTTCATTTTGTCATCAAATTCAACAACTCCATAGCGTTCGGGGTCAGAGACAGGGTAAGCGAACACGACGCCACCATCAGGGTCAATACATTTCTTGAGACTATCGCCAAAACCGTGACCATGGAAAATGTTATCCCCTAATACCATCGCTGCCGAATCCTGGCCGATGAACTCTTCGCCAATAATAAATGCCTGAGCCAGCCCATCCGGGCTCGGTTGTACGGCGTAGCTGATATTTATTCCCAACTCGCTACCGTCACCGAGGAGACGCTTAAACATCTCGCTCTCGTGCGGCGTATTAATGACCAGAATATCGCGGATACCTGCCATCATCAGCGTTGAGAGCGGGTAATAGACCATCGGCTTATCGTAAATAGGCATCAACTGCTTGGAGATGCCCTTAGTGATCGGGTACAAACGCGTCCCACTGCCACCGGCCAAGATTATTCCTTTCATCGGTTCTCCTTCATATATTCTTCAAGGGCAACACGCCAATCTCGCGGCGAAAAGCCCAATTCGGTTATTTTCTTCAGATCTAATGTGCTATGAGCTGGACGCGGAGCTGCCTCCGGCTTGTCGGCAAAGTAGGTAGCAGTTGAAATGGCCGTGACATCATCAGGCTTGCTGCCAACCGCCTCAAACACCGCCTGAGCGATTTGCGCCCACGAAACGACATCTCCTTCGTTTGTCACGTTATAAGTGCCGTACGGCGCTTCCTGGTTGAGTAGGAAAGCAATGGCATCGGCAAGGTCAGCCGTAAATGTCAGCCGGCCGAACTGGTCACCAACGACAGTGGGTTTTACCCCTTTTTCCGCCAGAGCCGCCATCGTGCGGACAAAGTTCTTTCCTTCCCCGATTACCCAAGAAGTTCGCAGGATATAGTGTTTCCTGGCTCGTGCTGCAGCGATATCACCAGCTGCCTTGGTTTGACCGTAAACACCCAGTGGACTAAACGGCTCATCCTCGCCGTGTTTCTCGTGGGAGCCATCGAAGACGTAGTCGCTGGAAACGTGAACAAGCGTTAGATCGTGCTCGTTAGCCGCGTCAGCCATCAATCCAACGGCTGTAGCGTTTAACAGCCAGGCCGCCAGACGACCTTCAGGTGTTTCCGCGGCGTCAACAGCCGTATAAGCCGCAGCGTTAATCACAACATCAACTGATTCCCAATTGAAATCTTGATAGGTTTTCGGGTCCGTAATATCAAACTCATCCCGATCGGCATATTTTCCGTTGGGAAATAATGCCTGCAGGGCCGTGCCAAGTTGGCCATGAGCGCCCAAGATGAGTACACGTGTCGCGTCCATTTAGGCCTCGAGTGGTGTGACGGCGCTTAAGAGTGGGTGGTTCCGATCGCGATCGCTCATAATTGCTTCAGTCAGAGGAATCGGCCAGCTGACAGCAATCTCAGGATCGGCCAAGTTGGCAAAACAATAATTGTCGTAATCTTCGGCGCTCCAATGCTTATTGACGCTGTAAAGATAGTGCGTCTCGGGTTCAAGCGTCTGGAAAGCGTTGCCGACCCCTTTGGGTAGAAAAACAGTTTTATTGGCATCTAGTTCAACGGTCACCACTTTGCCAAACGTATCCCCTTTCCGAAGGTCAACGTAGGCGCAGAATACCTTGCCCGTCACTACGGAAATATACTTATCCCAAGGTTCGGCGTGAAAACCTCGCGTGACGCCCCGATCCTTGTTGTACGAGAGGCTGTTCTGAACAACAGTAAACGACTCGGGCATACCGGCTGACACTAGCTTGGCTTTTTGGTACTTTTCCTGAAAATAACCTCTCTCGTCGCTAACGTAACTTACATCGAAGATAAGTAGGCCCGGTATCTCGGTTTGATGGCCAACTACCTCTGTGGTCGGAACAGCCATTATTGTCCTTGTTTCGCGTAGGCGGCTTCTACTTCCGCTTTTTTGGCCTTCCACCAGTCTTCGTTCTTGGTATACCACTCGATCGTTGCCTTAAGGCCTTCTTTCAGATTCGTGTACTTCGGCTGCCAACCAAGTTCGCGAACGATTTTACTATTATCGATCGCGTAGCGTTGATCGTGACCTGGCCGGTCGTTGACGTGATCGTAGGCCGACTTCTCCTTGCCCATTTGTTCCAAAATAGTTTCGATCACTGTTTTGTTGTTTTCCTCGCCGTTGGCGCCAATCAAATACAGTTCGCCAATTTTCCCTTTATCAAGAATCGTATGAACGGCAGCGTTGTGATCGTCGACATGAATCCAGTCGCGCACCTGTTCGCCGGTACCGTAAAGCTTCGGCGTTATACCTGACAAGATATTGGTAATCTGTCGCGGAATGAACTTCTCAATATGTTGGTACGGTCCGTAGTTGTTGCAGCAGTTAGAGAGCGTCGCCTTGACGCCGAAACTGCGAACCCAGGCTTTGACGAGCAAATCAGAACTAGCCTTAGTACTGGAGTACGGACTCGAGGGATTGTACGGTGTGTGTTCGGTAAATTTCTCGGGCGAGCCAATTTCCAAATCCCCGTATACTTCATCGGTCGAGATATGGTGCAAGCGTTTGTCGTGTTTGCGGACTGCTTCAAGAATAGTTGCCGTCCCCACGACGTTTGTCTGAATAAACGGCCACGGATTGCGCAGACTGTTGTCGTTATGGCTTTCGGCCGCAAAGTGAACGACGATATCGGTTTCGGCGACGAGCTTATCGACCAGCTCCTTGTCGCAAATGTCGCCTTTGACGAATGTGATCTTGTCCTTGACTGGCTCGAGCGTCGATTCATCACCGGCATAAGTCAGCAAATCTAAAATGGTAATCTCGTATTCGGGCCGGTTAGTGAGCGTGTAGTGAACAAAATTTGCGCCGATGAAGCCGGCGCCGCCGGTAACGAGTAGTTTCATCTCCTACGTTGTAACAAAATTAACCGAGGAGTTCAATTGAAAAGTTAGAATCTCAGCAGCCTACCCAGTCGATCGCCAAGCGGTTCGTTCTTGTGGTGATGCCAGGGTAAATGATCGACTAGAAACTCAACCAACGACTCGGCGCGGCTCTCGGGAACGATAAAGTGTAGACTGGGAGACAAGTTCAGTCGTTCGATGTAAACACTCACAACACCGGCGTGCTCGGCCAGCCAAAACGCTCGGAGCTGAAAATAAGGAAAGAATTCGTCGCCGTAAGTCACACCACGATCAGTTAAACGTACCTGATGCTCTTTGACTCC
The DNA here is from genome assembly GCA_964348645.1 of uncultured Candidatus Saccharibacteria bacterium. Classification (GTDB taxonomy): domain Bacteria; phylum Patescibacteriota; class UBA1384; order 2-12-FULL-50-11; family 2-12-FULL-50-11. The sequence goes on from CAYGDK010000059.1 coordinate 3,429, forward strand.
CACCCCCGCCAAACGGAAGACAGCCAGTGCCAACGCCACCACGACCAGCATTAAAAGATATTCACCTGCCTGATACAGGCCAGCTAGAGCCGCTAGCGTTAGAATTCCGATTCCGAGATACCAAAGCTGGTTCTTGGGGTGATCGTGCGAATCCTGCGCGCTAAAGATAAGCGAAGGTTGTAGGGCCGGCTTCGGCGCAGCCGGACGCCTTGAACGGGTAGCCCGTTTCTTTTTCATACCATCAGTGTAGCAAATGGGGGTATTAATAGTTTATCTGCAGCCAGTGGCGACGAAGGAAGCTTAAGGAGCAGCGTCAAACCGAGCCCTGTTCTCCTCCATCCAACGATCGCGGTCGTCAGCGGATTTAGTGCTGTCGCTCATTACCTCCGCATGAGCCTCCATATAATGCGGCATTAGAGCCTTCATCCAGTCTTCGAATGTCTCACCGGAAGCTTCGTGGTCACACAGGTCGCAAGTAAGTTTTTTCATTATTAATTTATGGGCTCTAGAAGTTATTCAGTCAAAATTTCGTCGCGGAGAGG
>CAYGDK010000060.1:0-3797 GCA_964348645.1 uncultured Candidatus Saccharibacteria bacterium
TTTCGTAACTTATCTAGTTAGGTGCGACCTTCTGACTTTGATTGACGAGCGCTTTTACCTTGCGGTCGCAACCCACAACAAAACCAGATACCTATGCGCGTAGTATACTCTTTTTACTGCGCCTTTGGTAGCAACACTAGATAAATGAGTCGGGCGCCTTATACTCGTACTCACCCTGTTCGTACGAAGGGGATCCGGGATCGTAAGTACTTGCCCCGATAACCAAGAATTGGATAAGTAGCCATAAGATAAAGACAAGGGCTAGGCGTATTAGGATAGTAATTAGCGAGGGTGCCTCACCCGTTTTAAACGGCAGCTGCTTCGCTTGCAAGTCACTGATCAGCCCAATGTTCCAACCCGACTGCTCGACTGCCTCGGCATTAGCCTTGGCCTCACGCTTCACCATCATTATACTGCCGAGAACTGCGGCAAACCCAGCAACGAAGAACAGAATAATTACCAGTTCGCGATCAATGTTGCTAACAAGAAGTCCGAGTAAGCTCATCACTGCACCAACGGAGCCGAGCCACTTGAGTAGGCTAACTTTCGCTTCGAGCCCAAGGATTGCCAAGGCGGTACCGAGCAGTACCCCTACCAGGGATAAAAGCGCCTGGCTTTCACCGGACAAGATACTGCTAAACCCTATCAGTGCCGCGCCAACTAATAGCAGGCGTTGATGGAAAAGTTCTGTCCGTGACGTTGGTATAAGGTGGCATCCCAACATAATTGCAACGTAAACGAGACCGCCGGTAGAGAAGATTGAACCGAGAACTAGTGCTAAATCCCCGCCTATTCCCGCTAACGCCAGCGCGTCATTAAATACTGTTGGCCATCCGATGATGGCAAGGACCGTACCTACAGACAGGAGACCTGGGAAGTAGGCGTGCGCTTCGCCATCCTTGGCACGTTTTGCCATAAAAATATTAATAGCTCCGACAATTGTTGTGAGCCCTGAGCTACGCCAGCCGTCAAGGTTGGTATCGGCCAGAAGTCCCAGCAGGATCCCCAGAGATGACAGGGATAGTAGCAGAAAGGCGTGTCTATACTGCAGACCGGCAGCGTAAATATAGACTGGCAACGAAATAAGCAGTGAGTAGGCAATCAGGAGCCCGTCAAAATACTGGTAGATGCCAAACTGGTACAGAAATGTACCAATCGTTACCGGCAGCAGCAACCCAGTCGTTGCGTACGTCAGTTCTTTGGTTCGTTTAAGCTGATCGCCCTTAGCAAGGAGATGGCCTGTTAGGAATAAGCAGAAGTTTGGTATAGCGATCATCAAGAAACGAGCTATTGGCGATAGATCTGGCCAGCCGTAGCCCAAGAACCCTAGAGCCCCAAGGAAGATCAGGCCTAGTCCGAGCAGCAGAATAATTGACTGCCTGTTCATCGGCACGCCATTCTTGCCCTCCGCCCCCTCTAGCCCCGACAAAGCGCGGTGGACGACAATGGAATCCCATCCCTTTGTTAGCAGTTCCGCCCGGATGGCATCATCTGCAACACCTTTAACACGTTGGCTATCGATATATTGACGCAACGAATCGTCGGTCATGAACAACTAGTTACCATAATCGTTCACTGATCCATTCAGTGAGTCATCGTAGACCTCGTTTTGGTAGTCAGTCCCAGTATTAAGATCGTAATCACTACCCGACGAAAGACCACCGAGCATGGCGCCGATAATAAACGACCACATTAGGAACGTGAATAGTAAACCAATACCGGTGATACCAATGCCCCAATAGGTCCACATCTTCTGAACTTGTTTGAACTGCTCAACAGACTCAAACTTTCGATTCTTCCAAGCTAATTCGTTGCCCTTTATACCCAGATAGATGACCATAAAAAAGTTAACGAACGGAATGAACATCAGTAGGGCAATCCAAACATTGTGAGCAATTCCCCAAACCCAGTTCATTAGGAACGCGGCCCAGCTCCATCGATGTAATTCCGCGGGCAAGGGACCGTTTAGGCCATCTGCGCCAGCAAGCGGGGCAGCGGCTGGCGTTGGGGCAGGCGCTGGCTGAGGCGCTGGTGCACTGGTTGGTGCTACGGTTGGTTTTGTTTCAGCGGACGGGGTCAGTTGTGGTTCTTCCATTAGGTTATGTTCCCTTCTAATTATTTAGTTTATTAAACTCACGGTAGACAAGCGTCCAGTAACTAGTGGTAAAGGCGCTAAACCAGCCTCCGAGCAAGAAGAAGCCAGCCACGAATAACAGAACGACTGCGCCAAAAACTGCTGCCAGAATCGTACTCGGCAAGAAGGTCGATAACAGAAGTGCGAGTACAGCGGCCAGACCAATACCGATAACGATAACGGCCAGAACCAACATTCCAAAGACCAACTGTATACCCAGATCAACAAGGGCTGTTAGCGCCGATTGGCCGGGACGGCCAAACAGTACGCGATGGGCGTAGCTAAGCGCTGACCAAACTCGCTCACCACCCACCACAACAGCACGCTCAGCTATCTTGGTGATAAAGTTTGCGTACAAACCAACAACGAGTAGTACCGGAATCATTAAGAGAAAGAGTCCCAGCTGGACATCCTCGCCAAGGGTAGCGGCAACGCCAGCAATAATAACCGACGGCAATCCAAGAACGACTGAAAGAAGCAAGCCAAAAGTGACATAAAGACCAATTAGCTTCCAGACAAACGGGGCGCCGCGACGGTACTCATCAAGGAACCGACCTGGCTTGCGGTCAGTTTCAAGATCCACCACCGCCGTAATCAGTCCGGCTTTGGCGCGCAGCGACGCGTACCAGCCGAAAAGTATTAGGAGGATAAAGAACACGACTATACCCGCCGTCAGCGATTGGTTTGCACGCACCCAGTCCATGCCACGCTCGAAGAGTTGCATCATTTCGGCTTCTTCGTTGGGATCAGTAGAGCTGCCTGGTGTTGGCGGTAACGACATAAAACCACCAGTGATTCCTTCAGTGAAAAGCGCTAAGAGACCGAGTTTCCAAAGAACGGTGTGATTGCGGACTAATTTGAGTGATCGCTCAATTATCTGACCGAAGTTCATGTGCTAATGGTAGCGAATTCTTGATTAGATTACGAATATTAAAAGAAGCGCCTCCCATTTCCGGGAGGCGCAACAACGAACTGGTTAATGGCTAACGGTCGAACGAAGTGGCTCTTTGTGGAGCACCCACAGCTCGACCGGAACATTGATCTTGGCACTTGAATGCGACCAACCGGTCCCTGACCAAACACACTCGGAGCGGTGAAAGCCACTCTTGTCCGGCGACCAAGCACCCATGTGGTTGTAGGTCGCGACTGAGCCTTGCTCGCTGGCTGCCAAGTGTGTCCGAAGTGATGCGGGAATCGCATCGATTGTCAGGATGACACCTTTGCGGGTTATCGGCAGAAGCAACGCCAACAGCTCGGCCAGTTCAGCCGGCGATAAGTAGTAGACGACGCTCACGAGCGTTACCCACTCAAAGATCGTTGCCTGCAACGCCATCTGTCGACAGAAGTCGTGTGCCGTCCCCAGCCAGGTCTGGTCGTATGTCATCTGACCTTTGACAAACCGAAGGTTCGCTTCAGAAATGTCGCAGCCAAAAATCATGTCCAGGTGCTGACGTTCGTGCAGTACGCGGCCGACGAACCCGTCCCCGACCCCAAGGTCGGCAACGCGATCGGTGCGCGAAACAGATTCGAGCAACAACTGACGGACTCTTCGATGAGTCCGATCAGCACGAGCTTGCTTTAGCCGTTGCCCGTATTCCTCGGGCTTGTCGTGAAGTGACAGCACTGCTTGCTGACCACTTGAAAGTGAAAAGTTCGGAACGAT
>CAYGDK010000061.1:0-3784 GCA_964348645.1 uncultured Candidatus Saccharibacteria bacterium
CATCCTTATCGAGCAGTTGGTCTTTCGGAACCCGGTAAGAGAAAAGCATGACACCCAGCGGTTCCTTACCGGCAAAGAGCGGTATGCCGAGTGTGTATTTAATACCAACTAGCGTCTGGATTGTTGCTGCAACTGGTTTGGTAATTGGCGGACTAATAAAGTCACTTAAATGCGTTGACTCCTTAATCTGCTTATCGATCAGCGTGTCATGCAACATGTTGAAGCCCGACTTAATCGGATAGCTGTACTTCTCGAGATCGTCACCGACCAAGCCGTAAACTTTGCGGGTAAATTCGTTGGTGGAAATAGCGTAAGCAGCCATGTGGCCACCACGGACAAGGTTCAGAAGTGCGCCAGTACAGTTCTCGAACTGCTTGGGAATTTCGTCAAGAATTGCCTGGATCATTGGCTTCATCTCGATCTGATTCAGGACCATCTTCGAGACCTTCTGCAGCGCCGCGAGGTTTTTATTCCGCTGTTCAAGTTCCTTAAGGGTCTCAATGCGCTCCTCGGCAAGCTTCTCTATCTCCTTTCTTCGCCTTATTTCCTGGGCAACATTACGCACCAGCGTGTAACTTCCGATAGCAACAATCAGCTCTACGCCTATCTTAAGTACAAGTTCGCTCGTTGAGCGTGAAACGAAGATCTGGGCAATCAGAGCAATGTTGATAGTAAACGCAAGTAACCCGGTACCAAGAGTTCGGATTTCGAACAGATCATGCGCAATCATTGCATAGAATGTCGCTCCAACGAGAAAAACAGTTCCATATGGCGTATAGGTCAGGAAAATAGTTGAATCATAGAGCAAGGGCAGGACGAGGTTTGTAACCAACCCAGCAACAAATGTAAGCCCGACCCCGAAAAGTATTAGGTCAACCTGGCGCCTTTCGTCAGCTAGCAACTTTGCTCGCTTGAACGTTAAGTGGGTAAGAGCAAAAAGCATCAAGGGAATAAAGCAAATTAAGAAGATCCAAAAATATTGCCCCGTTTCTACTGTCGTACCTGTCGGGGTGACAACATACCTTTTGACAACTGCGTTAGTCGCGACCACCAGAAGTGAGACTAATGCTGTCGGTATTCCGAATATGAGCTGTACAAATACAGGTTTCTTCAGTGAGTTCCTGGGGAATGTAATAGCAAATAAAGCTAAGAAGAAAGCAGCGGCTATAACTGATGCGAATGTGAGCCTGTTGAAGAAAAGGGTATAGGGATGGACGGAGTTAGCAGAGTAATTTGCCACCATCCAAGCAACGATCGACAATGTTGTAAGGAAGAAATAGACGTTCTGAGAATTTGAAGCACGCCTGCTTAGTGCTGCTATACCTAAAGTGAGAACTAAAATGCTCGAAAGAACCAGAACTACTAAATCGACACTCATATTGCCATCTTAACAGAAGAGCTAACCTCGATGAGCAATTAATAGATATTCCTGATCCGCAAGTGTACTCTCCTCATCTACGACCCTGAAACCGCGCGCAATAAGCAAGTCTTTAACTTCATCTGGCGTATAGTTTCTATAATTTCCCTTTTCGAAGAAGCTGAGAACGACAACGTTGATCAGTATCAAGCAAGCCAAAGGTAGGGCAAGAAGTGTAAGCTGCAGGAATAGAACTGCGTAACCCAGAGGAGAGGATTTAATAACTTCACCGCAGTGAAGCTTAACAATCTCCATGATGTCAAAACTCTTCTTTGGCCACACGAGGCATATTGCCGCCTTCTTTTTTAGGGTCAAGTCTACACTCTTTATTAGTCCCGCTAAGTCAGCTGACGCAAAAATAACATTTATTAAAACTGCCGCATCGCAGCTCCCAAAAGTTTCCCTTGGTGGCAAGTCGTCTATATCGTGCTGGATGGTCCTTGCATCAAAATTCAATAGAAGCTTTTTAAACTCCAATATTCGCGACATAGCCAACGAGAAATCTAGACATAAAAAATTAATACCACTTTTGCGCCCTATTACTTCCAAATTCCCTGTTCCTGAACCGAAATCAACCACATTCACGAGTCCATTATCGACGAGGTGATTAATCACTCGACCGAACATTTTGCGATGAGGTATAGAGAACAGAATGACGTCGTAACAAAGCGCGTATATGTTCCAAACCAGCACTTTAATCATTAATCTGGTGTTTCCTTCTGAGCTTTCTTAGCAAGGTCCACGTGGCCGCAAGTAATATAATATAGCCAGCTACCTTTAACGATTCAGGTATATTTCTAAGAAAAATCAGTAAGTACAAATACGGGGCAATAAGGACTAGCGCCTCGACTAATACAGCAGCCGAAATACGTCTTAAGGTCGATCTCTTCCGCTCACTTTTGTAACTTGCTAGTTGTTTACCTATATAAAAGATTATCAGCCAGGCAGGAACAAATGTTACTACGTACAATAAAGCAAAGCCTTTTGCTGCCGCAGTATTATTTGCAAGTACGTCACGAAGTGCATCCATACAAAAATTACTACTAAATCCTCAGCCTCGTAGGGTACGTGATTGCACCCATATAGTCCTTACCTTCTCCAATCATTTCAAATTTATACCCCCGTTTATGTAAGCTTTTTAGCAACCAATCCTCGACCACAGCGTAAATGCTTTTGACCTTCTGCTCTTCGACTACCTTCAGAATCTCCTCGGCTAGGAGGCGAAAGATCTCGCGCCTTGTCTCTGTCTTTTTACGATACAGTTTCGAGATCATAAAACGCGAAACCTCACAGGCTTGATCAATGTTTAGCTCTGCCGGCACGCTAAAGTGCTCAAAAATCGGCAAAGTCCCTTCTCGCGGTAAGATGACACGAGCGTAACCGGCGAGTCGGCGGCCGATCAAAACTGCCACGTGGATAGAGTCACCATCGTACTCATCAGTTTCGAGCTTTTTGGGATACTTATCTTTTTCCAGAAAGCCTAATTCTTCGCAGTAAACTCGGTAGCGCATCTCTGCGACTTTATGAAAGATCGAATCGCTAACCAATATTCGCTCCACTCGTGGTGCACTCTTAAGAAAAAGCATCTGCAACTAGCCTATAACAGCTCTTTCGCTACGTAAAGAAAGTCTTGACACCCAACGCGATCAGGCTTAACATTTCGGGTATGGAATTCACACCCATCGCAAACGCGTGGTGGCGCAATCCAAGTCCCAGCAGGTGACCTAGGTTTGTCGTGAATTTCACAGACGTCCGGTCACCGGACGTTTTTTCGTACCCTACATCGGTGATGACATGAACAGTACAGACATCAATCTTCGTCGTTACGTCGCGTCAGATCTTACTGGTCACTGCCGAGAAACTCTTCTCGACGGTGGCTTCGATCTGGTGCGCCAAGTCTTTCAAGGAGTCGATCGTCAGGAGACTGCCGATCACATGTTCGGCCTTCCGGAAACCGACCAAGAGCTGGTCGTAGCCTTCGACGACAACGAGAAAATCATAGGATTTGCCGGCATCCGCCAGCTAATCCTTGAGAGGATCAAGATCACATATCGGGTTGGGACAATCGTTGACCCAAGCCATCAGGGAAAAGGCCTATATAAGCGGCTTATCTGCGAATGCTTGCACCCAGATTCAGAGGCGATGGTCGTAAGGACACAAAATCCTCGCGTCTATCAAGGCATCAGGTCCACTGGAATCTTTGACCGAATCTACCCCGGAGTCGATGGCAAGGAAGTGCCGAGTGAGATCTTCGAGACAGCCTCGGAAGTCCTCAAGCTAATTGGCGGGAAGCCAATCAGTGATCCTCCGATGCTGATCGTCCGGGGAGCATATGGCGATGGTCTCTATGGGGAGCCAATCTCGTGC
>CAYGDK010000062.1:0-3642 GCA_964348645.1 uncultured Candidatus Saccharibacteria bacterium
TCCTCCTTAGTTTGCTTGGTTTGGGCGGGACGGAGGACTGCCTTTTTGAACCAGTCAATAACGTGTTTGCGTTGCTCTGGCAAATAGAAGTCTACCTTGTAGTTGTAGCGACTGCCGTGATTACGAACTTCCAACACCTTGCCAGTGTGTAGAGAATAATCATGGACAACTTTGTCTCCAGTGCTAATTTCGCCCATCACAACCCCTCTCTTAAAGTAGAAATACTAGCTTCACCGTTCAGAACAGCCTCTAGCTGTTTAGGGTTAAACTTGAAATCTAATCGCTTGTAACCGGCTTGGCTAGACTCTGACTCTATTATGTGGCAGGTCATGCGTGAGGGCCACAAGTCTACCAAAGATACATCCCCGAGTATTCGTAGATGCTGGCCACCGTTGTACTCAATATACTCTATTTCGTTTTTGTCTAGCCAATCAATAACCCGTGAGTAGTTGTAGCCGTAATTGCTTGGTCTTTTGCTCATGCGATTCCTTTCTTTTACGTTTCTAATAATATAAGCCCGTAGTTAAAAAGTCAAGTGGGCTGTGGATAAACTATAGTTCATCGAGGTCTTTGGAGCCTTTTAGGGCATTGCAAAAACTACAGGCTGGTTTTAGGTTGGTAATATCAAACTTTAGCTCTGGCGCTCTTACTTTAGAACGCACGTGCTCCAGGGTAATTGTTGACCGTGTAAGCTTAGCGGGACACTCTGGCGTGATGTTTAGGTAACAGTACCACAGACCTTTTTCGTCAGGTGGGTTGGCCGCGTACCAAGCCCGATCAGTTTCTTGTTTCTTGTGCAAGGTTTTATCACTACTGGGTTTCAGTGGTCTACGCGGTTTGTTAAAACACATTATGGCTGTGTGAGTTATGTTGCAGTTTTCGCAGTAGGCCTTAACCATAGTTCTTTAGATTCCCCATCCTACCGTCTTCAAGCATGTGGCACTTCCTGCACAACCATTTCCAGTCATCTAGGCTTCTCTTGTATTTTTGGCTTATATTAACTGCCTCAAGAACCTTCTTTTGTTTGCAATTCTCACAATGGCTGGGCTTCGGTTTATTTCTGTGTACCCACCTATGTAATGCGCCGTAGCCGACAGCATCGCCTTTCCACATTGGATTTTTTTCAGCTTGTCTGGTTTCTGAAATTGTTCTCCTTTTTACACCTTGTCTTTTTAGTGCTAGAAAAACGGCTGTTGCTGAAACTCCAAATTGCTTAGCAATATTTTCTAAAGAATGCCCTCTGCCATAGAGAGGAGGCCACTCACTTTGTATTGCTAGTATTCTCTTTGTACCATTATTCATCTCTTTGATTATACCACAGTACTTTTGTTTCATGTTTACTCCTATTTTACTATACGCTTAATAACCCACTTCTTTTTCTAGCCTTACGGCTGTGGGGTATATCGACTCGTCTTAACTACAACTTTACCGAAAGTAAGGTCTTCATTGATTATCAGCTACAAACAGTATCAATGGTTGTGACGTTACTGGGTTTGTTAAATACCTATTGACAATACAGTTCGCGGATTTTAGTCTTTATAACTACTTTTTCAGTAATTTATATCTGTTAATCTAGCTCGCGGATTCTAAAGTACACATGTTAACTCGTTTAATATATGGGTCGGGATATATTAAGGAAAACCAGATTAGTTAATACGTTTTTATTATGTGTATGGTGCTAGAGTCTTGCTTTTACTTTAGCTCGATATGCTCGCATCCAAGTGGCGTGACATTCTTTGCAGATACGCCAGCCATTTTTCCTAACGTGCATAGTTTCCTTAGTAAACTCATGGCCTTTATTGCAGTGCGTTTTCCTAGCGTTCTGAGCCGACGGTGCATCACCACGCATTATGTTCGTGATGTTGTCCACCAGCTCAATATGGATAGGGTTGATGCAAGCCCTCACTCGGCACAGGTGGTCGCTGTACATTCCATCTGGTATTTCACCGTTAAGATGTTCGTACATAACCCTGTGCGCCCTGAGCTGTTTCTTGCCATCGAACACTATTCCGTATCCGTCGCTATTTATCGCTCCTGCGTACAGCCAGCAATCTTGTGTGTTAATCATATTACTATTATATCACACAGCACTACTACACATAATATTGTTAAAGTACTACGATACTTTCGTATAAAGGCTACGGTTTAGAGCTGTAGCAACCCAGTTAGTTTCTTCGTGTCTTACCTACACATTTGCCAGCTAATTTATTAAGGCTTCTGGCCGTCCGGTAACTACCGTCCTGTCTACCTAAATTGGTAAGTCCGCTATATGTGGGGGTTGACTATGTTGCACGTTACGCTATACTACTAGGTACAACTTATTCGTCGCTATAGCAAACACCGTCCACAAAGGGCGGTTTTCTATTTCGTCGCTAAACAAAATAGTCTCTTGAATATATACCTTAATGGTTAAAATCGCAAGTATCAAAAAGTCCCAAGGAAGAGGAATCGCAAAAAACCATAACCTTGGGACAACCAAAACTATAGCACATGTGCATAAAGTATAAAAATAGGGTTGCTTATTATATAAGCCCGTGTTACTATTAGGGTACTAACGAAAGGAATCGCATGAAAATATCAGTAATCTACATACCAAGCACCACTAAGTTCGTATTCTACGAGGGGGTTCTATGCGTATAGACGTTCTGAACACAACCATCTGGAATTACCCAGTCACGGTTCAGATATTCGAGGGTGACGACATGGTTCTTTGCAACCATGCAGGGGCCACAGAAGAGTCGAAGATTATGGAGCTAGATACTTCTAGCTGGACAGAAACCTACCTAGAGTGTGACAAAGAGAACTGCCGAGCAATTAAACGCGATGGCAAGAACTGGGAGCAGACACTGTGATCGACCCGAGCCTTACACCAGAAGAACGAACCGTCATTAACGATATTAAAATCCGCGCAATGATGTTCGACATGGATATAGACTGGGAAACCCTAGAGCTAATACCAAGACAGAAGAAGCATGTTGAAGCAGTATGGCTACAGAACTGGCGAGCCAAAGAATACGCCGGAGACAGACAACCACAAGATTATGAAGGAGGAAATGATGGACGATGATAGTAAAATAGTAAAGGTTAAATCTTTTAACATTAAACCAAGTTTGGTTGAAACAAAGAAGCTCGTAAATGAGCTTAACAACTTTGTAGATACCAACCGCCTAGCCGTAAACATAGCTGGCAAGAAGTTCTTACAAATAGAAGCCTGGCAGTTTATAGGCTCGCAGCTGAACCTGACAGCTATAGTCACTGACATAAAGAACGTCAGTACAGACACCACAGATATTTGGCAAGCCACCGTAGAGGTCTACCACAACCCAACAGGTCAACTTGTATCACGGGGTTTTGCTCTTTGTTCTAAGGCCGAATCCAAGAAGAAGGGCTTTGATGCCTACGCTGTAGCAAGTATGGCTCAGACCCGTGCGATTGGTAAAGCCTACCGTAATATCCTGGCATGGTTACCAAAACTAGCTGGCTACGAAGGCACCCCAGCTGATGAAATTGGTGACGACCTCAAAGAACACATGACCGAAGACCTTGGCAAGATTAAAGCCCAAGTGTTCGCAAGGTTCAAAGAAGTAGGTATAACCGACACTGGCAAGATGCTAGAAGTAATCCAGACCGCCACCGGCAAAC
>CAYGDK010000063.1:0-3587 GCA_964348645.1 uncultured Candidatus Saccharibacteria bacterium
ATCGATACCAGCAAGCGGCCAAAATCGAGCTACCGTTTGGCGAAAAGCTTATAACAGACGGTTACGTCAGTACTATTGGTGGCTCTGGAGCAAATGTGGCTGTAGGTTTGGTTCGGGCCGGTTTTAAGCCGTGGTTTCATACCGGTATTGCTCGTGACGTGTTCGGCGACTTTATTAAACAACAGCTCAAGGAGCAAGGCGTTAAGCTTGATGAGGGCGATGGTGGCGAGCAAACGCCACTCTCTATCATCCTAAGAATTGCCGGCGAGCGAACTATTATTACTGGCCGTGCCGCGTCGAGTAGCTTTCCGTCTGAATTGCCCACAGCTGGCTGGATTCATTTAGGGCCGCTTCACGGTAACCTTGACGATAAGCTGGCAACTGTCGTCGCCCATCAGATCAAGACCGGTCAGGAAGTTAGCCTTAACCCGAGTATGGATATGATTACTGCCCGGACTCGATCATTTTTAACTCTAATCAAGAACTCAACGATCATATTTGTGAATAGAAGCGAAGGCTTGGCGCTTGCTCGACTGCCACATCGGAGTTCGCCAAAAGAGTTATTGACGGCTCTGACGCGGCTCGGACCCAAAGTAATTTGCTTGACCGACGGAGAACGCGGCGCTTACGTCGCAGCTGGTCCGATTTCTCGGTATGCGCCAGCCTTAACAGCTCGTTTTGAGCGAATCGACGCTACCGGGGCGGGTGATGCTTTTACGAGCGGTTTCTTGGCTAGCTACATCACGATGCGCTATGAGGGCGCTGATGAATCGGCGCTACTAGAGCACGCACTAGCCTGCGCCATCGCCAACTCCGGCGCTGCCGTTACAGCTATTGGCGGGCAGACGGGTGTGCTCAGCTTGGAAGAAATGACCACCGACGGCCGCCGTGTCCGTTTTAAGGAGATAGAGTAGATGCGCATCGTGATTGTCGGCAATTCGCCGCTCGCCTTTTTCGTTGCCCAGGGGCTCAACAACGACATCGCTCGCTACGCCCATCTTGAGGTAGTTTGGCTGACAGCTGATCGCGACATGAGCTTTATGCCAACAACAAGGCTGCTGGCGCCGACACGCGTGGCCAAAAAAGCTGCAGCAATTCCTAATGTCCGTATAGTGACCGACCAGATACGCTCAATTTCTCTGCCGTCACGACGTATCGTGACCGATAAAAAGTTAATTGAGTTTGATTATCTATTTCTTGATCAAACACCGTGGTACTCCCAGGATGAATTAAAAGAAGTTGGTCGAGCCATCCAGCGCCTGGTTGTCCAGTTGCGATCGAGGAAGGATATCCATGCTTCTGGTGCGATCCGACTTCGTGGGCAGGGGGCGCTAACTTGGCAGCTGGCGTTGAATATTCAGGCCGAATTGCGCCGAATCAAAGACCGCCATGTGGCCGTCGAAGTGGAGCGACCAAGACAACGAATTGTGACTGATTTCCTAACTGAAAACGGGATAGTAACCGAATTCTCAAGTCGACCGGGATTTACGATCGCCGCACCATCGCCAGCTTTTCTAACCCGAAAAGTTAAGGGAATCCGGATCGATCAACGCGAACGAGCGATTGTTGATGCGGACGGATTAGCCTCGCGTGGAGTGCTCGTTGTTGACCAGGCAAACACCGCTGACCGTACCCTGTGGCGATCATTAGAAGCCCAAGCGCGCCGTATTGCCCAGCAGCTCGAACTGCTCGTGACCGAAGCCGAAACCATTGCCCTAGACCGTGAACCGGTAGCGTTTATTCTAAGATTCGATCGCTCGGTCATGATGAAATTCGACCGAGCAACTAGCCGCCGGGTTCGTGCTCGACTACTTTATAAACTCGATAGTGATCTTTGGAAGCGCTTACTGAGCCGTCACGGTTGAGGGACGTTTGGCCTTCGGGCGAAAGAAGATCCAAAAGAATAGGAAAGCTGCTCCGACCACAATTAAAATAACACTGAAATCAGCTAGGGCATGCTTGAGAACGTCGAGACCGGTAGTGGCGACGTCGATCATTACGGGTAGAACGGCGCTGGTTTTATCCGGCATACTATCGATAACAATTTTACCGACCCAATCCCAGGCGATTAAGCCAAACACTGCCTCAATCAGACCTGTTAGTAAGAAGATAAAAGCCAAGCTAAGAAAGGCGTGCCGTCGTAATAGCGCCAAGAAAAGGAAGAAGGCGACGAAGGTAATAATCCACGTCAACTGAATCCCACGGAGAGCGACAGTGACGCGCGACCGAGATTCAATTAGCTGCGGACTTTCTTTGCCAACAATTTCCCCTGGTATCTTAACGATTAGCGTGTCGATTTGTTCACCAAACAAGCGGGCAACGTCATTACTTCTGACGTTGGTTGGCGGCAGTTGGCAGGGGGGAAGGCCGTTGTCGGTCGACCAGCTCTTCACTTGCCCGGCGCTACAGACCGGCAGTCCGGCATATTTAGCCAACATTCGATCAACGGCTCGATCACGAATGTTTGATTTTAGGTTGCTGGTGTCGTAGCGAAACGCTAGTTCGTTCTTTTCACCAGTTAGCCAAGGCAAATAGGCCAGAGCCGCTGTGTCGGCAAAGTCGTAGAAGACTTTGCTGTCGATTGACCCAGTAATGACGCTAGCGAGATCATCCTTTGTGAAGCCGGTACCCTCGAGCATCTTGTCGTCGAGTAACTTGGGCAGTGTTTCGCTTAAACGCCCGTACATGTTGGCGGTCCGAACCTGTTCGCCAAGGAACTCTGGATCTTTAACACGATGAACAGTCACGCCGATGCTCGAGGCAAATAGCAGTGCAATCAAAATAAAGCTAAAGAATGATTTGATCATGTATAGGTAAATTGTACACCTTTCCCTTGAGCGTCCCTCCGTTATACTGGGACTATGAAGTTTCTTGAAGAAGCGCATCTGTCTGGCAAGCGAGTGTTGGTACGTGTAGTGGCTGATGTGCCGCTTGAGACCGTCAACGGAAAAGTGGTTGTGGCCGATGACTTCAGGTTGAGGCTGATACTGCCGACGCTCCACTACCTGCTCGATTACGGCGCCAAGGTTGTCCTAATCTCTCATCTTGGCCGGCCAGCCGGCAAGGCGACTAAAGAGCTAAGCTTGCGACCAGTTTGGTTGCATCTGGCTGGGCTACTCAAAAAGCCGATTCAGTTTGCACCGAGTATCGGTAGCGATGTAACGCGCGAGGCGGTTAGTAAACTGTCATCCGGCGAGATTTTAGCGCTTGAAAACTTACGCTTCGATCCTGGTGAAGAAAAAAACAGTCGCACATTTGCCACGCTACTAGCCAGGTACGCCGATATCTATGTCGACGATGCCTTTGCCGTTGCTCATCACCCGGCCGCTTCAAACTGTGCAATAAAAGAATTGTTGCCGAGCTACGCCGGTCTGTTATTTGAGCGCGAGCTCAAAATGCTGACAAGTTTGATGCACGCGCCAAGCAAGCCTTACGTTGCCGTTGTTGGCGGCGCCAAAATTAATGACAAGCTGCCGGCCATCCGCCAGCTTCTTCATCTTGCCGACTGGGTGTTGGTTGGCGGTGGCGTGGCGAACACATTTCTTGCTGCCTCGGGCGTTGATGTCCGTGGTTGACTGGTCGATGCC
>CAYGDK010000064.1:0-2046 GCA_964348645.1 uncultured Candidatus Saccharibacteria bacterium
GTTTCGGTTAGTTTACCGGCATCCTCGTAGCCGACGTAGCCCGGAGGGGCGCCGACAAGCCTGGAAACGTTGTGGCGCTCCATGAACTCGCTCATGTCGATTTTGACGAGCGCCTCGTCGCGACCGTAAACCTCACGTGCCAAGACTTTAGCCAATTCGGTCTTTCCGACTCCAGTTGGGCCAAGGAAGATAAACGAACCGAGTGGTCGGTTGGGGTCGGCCACACCTGCACTGGAGCGGCGGACGGCTTGAGCGATCGATTTAATCGCTTCATCTTGGCCGATGATGTGACGCTTTAAAGAGCCTTCTAGGTCTGTTAGGCGTATTCGATCAGTTTTCGTGAGAGCAGTTACTGGTACGCCAGTCCACATTGAAACGATTTGAGCGATATCCTCCCGAGTAATGACGCGATTCTTTGTTCGTTTCGGCAAACGGCTGCGAAGCTTATCGATCTCATTAGTCTGTCTTAGCTCAAGCACTCGCCATTCGGCCGCCTTTTTATAATCAAAGTTTTCCGCGGCAGTTCGGTGCTCTTCGATGGCCTTTGCTCGATCAGCTTCAAGCTGAATGAGCTTGTTGGAGACTTTTAGTTGTTTTTCTTCAAGCTGCGTGGCGGCTGCCGCTTCATCGATAAGGTCGATCGCTTTATCCGGCAGAAAACGATCGCTGATGTAGCGTTTGCTCAGTTCAACTGCGGCTGTAATGGCCTCCTGATCGATAGTGACGTCGTGGTGCTTCTCGTATGTGGTCTTGAGGCCCTCAAGAATCTTGATCGAATCTTCGGGAGAGGGTTCTTCGACTGTAACTTTTTGCAGGCGGCGCTCAAGGGCCGGATCTTTTTCGATATACTTACGGAATTCTTCAGTGGTGGTGGCGCCGATCAGACGCAATTGGCCGCGTGCCAAGGCGGGTTTAAAAATTGTTCCCAAATCCATTGAACCTTCGGCGGCGCCGGCGCCAACGATGGTGTGTATCTCGTCCAAGAAGAGAATAACGTTGCCGGCCTTAATAATTTCGTCGACGAGCTTTTTGACGCGCTCTTCGAACTGGCCGCGGTAGGTCGTGCCCGAAATCAGCATCGCTAAATCTAAGCTTAAAACCCGTTTGTCGAGCAGCTGCCTAGGAACATCACCAGTCGCGATTTTGGTCGCCAAACCTTCAACGATCGCCGTTTTACCAACTCCTGGGTCACCAACAAGAACTGGGTTGTTCTTCATCCGACGAATTAAAATTTGAATCATGCGACGGAGCTCTGTGGTCCGCCCAACCATCGGATCAAGCTTATTTTGTTTGGCGGCCTTGGTTAGGTCGGTTGTGAAGTAATCGAGGGCGCTCTTGGGTTTTGGTGGCTGATTACTTTTTGGTGCGGCTTGGCCGAACGGCATGCCAGGTTCGGTTAGCTCTGGAATATCATCATCGTCGCGATCGCTTGCTTCAGTTTCTGAGTCGTGCCCGAGTTGCTCGAAATATTGAACCAGCTGGTCGCGCAAAATTTTCGGGTCGATCCCGAGTTCGTTTAAGACCTGGTAGGCGTTACAGTCTTTTGTCAGTGTTAGGGCTAAGAGTAAGTGTTCTGAGTCCACTGAGGGAGTGCCGTAGTAGTAGGCCTTCTGAAAGGCTGTTTTGAGAATTCTGGTCATGTCGGGCGACATGCCAAAGGTTGGTTTTAGTGCTTGATTGCGATTATGCAGGATGAAAGAAATGCGTTCAGGGCTGATCATTAGCTCGCGCAGGACGTCGTACGAGATTGTGCCGGGAGTGCTGGCGAGTGATGCCAGAAGGTGCTCGGTGTTGATACCGGTCTCCATCGACCGAGCAAACGTTTCGGAATCGTGAATGATTTTTTGCGCCGTCTCGCTTAAGCGATCGAACGCGTTGAATTCCTTACTCATGAGCGCATTCTAGCAGAACAGCCCCTGTCTGTCAGGGGCTGTTCCTCCAAATTCTAACCTGTTATTCGTTGACAGTGTAAAGGAAACTTGACACGTCCCCTTAGGCGGCCTGTTCGGTGTCGACGTCTGCAACTGGCGCAGCAGCTGACTCCTC
>CAYGDK010000064.1:2146-3485 GCA_964348645.1 uncultured Candidatus Saccharibacteria bacterium
TTACCAATAGCCAGTGAAAGCTGGTCTTCTGGAACAACAACCTCAGCAATCTTAACTTTCTTTTTGAGGGTAATCTTTTCAACCTTGGCTGGTGAAAGAGCATTCATTATGAGTTCTTCTTCTGATTCGACAAAGGGAATGATGTCGATTTTCTCGTCACCGATTTCGCTTAGCACCGCTTGAACGCGAGTGCCGCGTTGGCCAACACACGAACCGACTGGGTCGAGGCCTGGCTGAGTTGAAACAACAGCCATCTTGGTGCGGGTACCAGCTTCGCGGGCAATAGCGCGTACTTCAACGGAGCCAGCCGCAATTTCTGGTACTTCCAGTTCGAAAAGCTTGGTAATAAAGTCAGAGCTAGAACGGGTCACTAGAACTCGGGGTCCACGGGCCGTTTCTTCAACGGTGTAAACCAATACCTTTAGACGCTGACCTGGGAAGTAGTGCTGATTTGGAATCTGGTCAGAGGCGATCATCAGGCCGTTAAGTTTACCGATATTAAGGATGACGTTTGGTCCCTCAACCTGCTGCACGTAACCGTTGATCAGCTGACCTTCCTTCTCCTTGTATTCGGCGTAGAGGATTTCCTTCTCAGCTTCACGGAGACGCTGGGAGATAACCTGCTTGGCCGTCATCGCTGCAATTCGTCCAAAATCGTCGTGCTGCTCGAGCTCGACTTCAACAATATCGCCGACTTTGGCGCCTTTTTTGATCTCCTGGGCTTCATCGACTGTTAGTTGAGCGTGAGAGTTTTGGAAAAATTCCTTCTCCTCCTCGGCCGCTTCCTTGGTTTTTGCGTCCAAGTCAATCACCTCAAACTGTTGGTATACGTGAAACTTGCCAGTTTCTTCGTTCATTTCTGATCGAACTTCTTGCTCGGGGTGGCCGTACTCTTTCCGGTAAGCAGCCGCGACGGCAGCTTGAATCGAGTCGACGATAATATCACGCGGCAAGCCTCGCTCGTCGGCGAGTTGGTTGATTGCAGCGGCAAATGGGGACATAGCCATGTGTTAATTCTCCTTTAGTTATATTGTAGCTAAAAATCTTCGCTAACTCTCAGTTGAAGGTATAGGCTCTTCAACAAAAAGCCCAGGCTCGATTAGCCTGGTACGAACAAATAATACCCTAATTTGCACGAGTCAACAACGTTACTTCGTCAACATTGCCTTAAGCGGAAAAACGACCACGGCATTCCAGATACGGCCGAACCTGCTTGGTTGAAGGATTAGGCGCCACAGCCACTCAAGGTGCAGTGAACGGAGTAGCTTGGGAGCACGGGGTAGGCGCCCTGCGAGCATATCGAAGGTTCCACCAATACCAACTAGTAGTTTCGCGCCAG
>CAYGDK010000065.1:0-3469 GCA_964348645.1 uncultured Candidatus Saccharibacteria bacterium
TTTTTTATCGCCAATCTTTTGCGCAACATCAGTTCTCCGGCCACAGCTAGAATTACTAGGATTATAAAAGTTGCCGTATTAAGTAAACGAACACTTTGAATGGCAGCCATTATTCCAACAAACATTCCGCCAACAAGCCCAAGACGCAACGCTGCAACGGTACTGTGCCAATCGGGCAATCCTTGATAACGCAGGGCGGCGACGCCGTATGAGGTAAAAAATATGACTCCAAAGACCGTACAGACAAGCGCTGTATAGAAAAGAGCGACGACTTCTCGTGTGTTCGGAGCAGTGTTAAAGAGTACGGTAACTAACGTCCCAGCGGCAAAAAGCGTAACAACAAAAAGAAGAAAAAGCAGGACGCGTGTTTTCATTCCGGGGTTTGGATGCCCTTCATCAACTCATCGATTCGATCGATTCGACCGTCATCGATCAGAAAAGTTAGTCGCGGCGTGTATCGAGTCTGAACAAATTTGGTTAATTGCGTAAGAATATCTGACCGTTTTTTTTCGATTAGCTGAAGGACTTCCGGTGTCGTGCGAAGCCAGACTCGACCGTGTTGATAAGACGGATCGATCAATACATCGCTCACTGTTAATTCGACGATGTGCGGCAATTCTCTAACCAATATTTGACCAAGCGCCTTCTTATACGACTGGTTGATTTGTTCGAGCTTATTCTGTGCCATTTAATATCATTTTCCCTGAATAAAAGAAGCTATTCAACCTGTCAAACCACAAACGACCCGCTCGGGGTCGCCTGTGGTTGTTGGAAATTAGAGTAAAACTTAACGCTTCGCCCACTGTGGTGCGCGACGAGCCTTTTTGAGACCCGGCTTCTTTCGCTCAACGATACGAGCGTCACGAGTCAGAAAACCGCCCTTGCGAAGCGTCGATCGAAAATCAGGATTCAAGGCGACTAAGGCACGGGCAATACCCATAGCAGCCGCATCAACCTGTCCGGACTTACCACCACCGCGCAGAATCACCTCTGCGTTTAGCTGGCCGGTACGACCAACGAGCTCGTACATTGCGGCAATCTTTCGTGGTAAGGCACGCTCTTTGCCGTTAATGAGCAGCAAACCGCTACCAGTCGTTAGACGGGTTTGGGCCACAGCAGTTTTTCGGCGACCAACGCCAGTGAACATATCTTGAGTTTTAGGCATTTGTTCCTTCGGTTTCAATAATTAAACGCTTCAACCAACCGGTTCGTAATCGGTTATTTGGTAGCATGTTCTGAACAGCCAGGCGAATTACTCGGTCTGGGTGAAGCTCGCTCATTTCTTTGTAGCTAATTTCTCGCAGTCCGCCTGGGTAACTTGAGTGGCGGTAGTATTTCTTCTGAGTAGCTTTATTGCCAGTTAGAACAATCTTGTCAGCGTTTTTCACTACTACCCGGTCACCGTGATCTTGATAGAAGGTAAAGCCAACTTTGTTCTTGCCGCGAAGTAAGGTGGCGATTTCAGTTGCCAATCGGCCAAGAATCTTACCATCTGCGTCAATTGTATGTGTTACAACGTTACCAACTTTGTTCATTTAGCCGCCTTTTTCGCCTTTGGCTTTTCTTCGGTTACAGTTTCTGTTTTTGTCGTCTTAGCTTTAGTTTCAGCAACTTTCAAAGGAGCAATCAAGCTGACAAGTGTCTGGGGGGCGTTGTCACCTTTACGCGGTTGCATACGAAGTGAACGAACATAAGTCGTGTCTTCACTCTTGTAACGCGGCAGAATCTCTTCAAATACTTTCTCAATCGCTTTTTTATCGAACAAGGTGGCGTGAGCAACCTTTTTAGCGTTAAGATCTGCAGACTTAATTTTATTGAAGAAACGGTTAGCAAAAGGCAGGAGATTCTTAGCGTTGGCAGTTGTCGTAGTCACAGCTTCGTACAGCACTAACGACGTCAGCTGATTGCGCAACTGGGTCGAAAGAAAGTCAGAATGTGCCCGGACAACTCGCTTCATTGAAGTTCCTTACTTACTTGCCTTCTTGGTTGATTTCTTTGCTTTTGGCTCTTCTTCGGTGGTTTCTTCAACTTCTGAGGCAGCAGCTGATGCTTCAACGCTAGCTGAAACTGACGAATCGCCACCGGCAATCACTGAAAAGTGGTCAACGAGAACAGCTGAGGATTGCTCAAGTGCCTGTTGTGGGGTCAGTGAACCATCGGTCTCGATTTCAAACACCAAGCGATCAAAGTTGGTCATTTTGCCAACACGAGTGTTTTCAGTATTAAAGTTGACACGCTTAACTGGGGAGAAAGCCGAGTCGATGGCAATGACGCCGATCGGTAGCTTTTCATCTTTGCGCATTTCTGTTGGAACGTAGCCGCGGCCACGTTCGACGGTTGCTTCCAGCAAGAGCTTGCCGCCAGCAATCAGATCAGCGATTGGTAGGTCTTTGTTGATGATTGAAACACCAGTTGGGCACTTGAAGTCACCGGCTTTAACAGACTTCTCACCCTTAGCGTCGAGAATGATCACCTGTGGCTCATCGGTTTCGATGTTAAGTCGAACCTGCTTGAGGTTGAGAATGATATCAACAACGTCTTGGCGAACACCTTTGATGGTAGTAAATTCGTGCGCAACGCCATCGATTCGAAGTGAAGTAATGGCCGCACCAGGGAGTGAGGACAGTAGAACACGACGCAAAGCGTTACCGATAGTTAAACCAAACCCGGGCAAGAGCGGCTCAACGACAAATGTTCCGACGGTGTCGGTTGTGGTCTCGGCCTTAACCTGCATCAGTGATACTTCAGGCAATGTGTACGACATAATAATTAGATAACCTCCAAATTCAATTGTTTTCGTTCCAAGTAGCTTGCGCTGCCAAGAAACAAATTTGCTTGTAAATCATACCAGTTAGAGACGGCGCAATCAAGGTTCAAAGTCATTATCGCGAATAGAACTCAATTACTTTTTGGGTATCAAATTCGATCGGAAGATCAGATTCGGCCGGTGATCCTTTAATTTTGATCGTGAACGTCTTTTTATCAACCAAGATCCAGGTGTATTCGCCAGCTTCTGGTCGTATTGTTAGATCGGCTTTCTTAACAGGCTCGATAACATCGCCATCACTGACTGTTAACGAAGCGACGTTAACGCGCTTGCCGTTAACTCGGAAATGCTTGTGGCTAACCAATTGGCGTGCGTGTGCTCGGCTTGATGCTACACCAGCGCGGAAAAGTACATTATCAAGGCGGCGCTCGAGCTGCTCAAGGAGAGCACGACCTGTTTGGCCACGGAATTTTGAAGCCAATTCAAAGTAGCGGCGGAACTGCTTTTCGCGCATACCGTAGTTGTTGCGTAAACGCTGCTTCTCTTGAAGCTGGGAGCCATATTCTGTGATTTTCTTCTGGCGGCGCGAACCACCTGGACGCTGTTGCTGGCCCTGTCCGGTTCGTGTGTTAGTCTGTTGTGTTGGCGTGGTTGGTTTTTCCATGATTAGACTCGGCGAGCTTTCTTAGGACGAACACCGTT
>CAYGDK010000066.1:0-3362 GCA_964348645.1 uncultured Candidatus Saccharibacteria bacterium
TCTGACACTGAGTCAAAAATTGCCTATTCCAGGCAGTTTTACAATGCCAATGTTCGTGACTACAACACCAAGATCGCAACATTTCCAAATATACTGTTAGCTGGGATGTTTGGATTCAAAGAAGAAGAGTTTTTTGAAGCAGGCGAAGCCGAGCGCAAAGCCGTCAAAGTCGACTTCGAAAAGTGATTTCCATACAATTTAAACTAATCTGATCTTAGTCTTTTAGTTCCAAATTTCCTTTCTAAATTAACTTCGAACGCTTTATCTTTTATCTACCCATATTTTCTTTTCGAAGCCTTAGATTTTTCAAGCGGGCAGGGGTTTTTGAATCTATTCAAAAAGAGCTGAAAAATCTCTAAGTGAGAAACCTCGCCGGGGTTTCGAACGGGCTGAGAAAGGGAAATATAAAAATTTGCCTTCTTTGAAAAAGAATTTATAATCCTGTTTCTCCAGCGGAGAAAAAATATCCCCTAGTATTTGACTTTTAGTTCCAAAACAGACTAAAATTCCGTCAACTTGAGTTCTGCCCTATATCTCATAGGGTACTTTAAAAATCTCATTTGGAGTAGATTCCTTGAGGCTTACGATTTCAGTCTTTGTCCTAGTCTTGCTCCTCACAATTAATTCAACCGCAGCACACTCACAATCACCAAATCAAACCGAACAGATTTTCTTCCATGCCAATCGAGAACTGTTCAGAACCGTTGTCAACTCGTCTGAGATGGTCAAGGTACCTAGGCTTCAAGTCGTTACTGGTATTGGATACAATCCGGCTGCGAAAGCACTGTTTGTGTCTCAGCAATCAACACCTACCGGTATCGAGAACTTTGTCTCGGTCTCATATGACCAAGCCAAAAACTGGGAAATAATCCGACCGTCCGACACGGGCCTTATTGACCCGTATACCAAACGACCCGTTGACAGTTTTGGAGATTTTGCCATTAGCGACTCGGGCATACTTATTGCTGATGTCGGATACGGCACAATCTCCGTTCGCAATCCAAACAAAACTTGGCAGAAGCTGGACCTGAGTCTCACCTCAACCAATTTTGCGATAAGTCGCGACACTCTTTATCTGGTCAATGTCAAAGGGCAGCAAGGTAAATTGGTTGTAGTCGATCTGACAGACCCCTCAGAAATCTCGACATATCCAATTGTCGGGTTTGAAGGGCCATCAGATAACCAGTATGTAGCATCGTTTGCAAACGGCAACCTCATTATCGGTCGCTACAAAGTTCAAAGTCTCGTCGAAATCAAAAACAAGGTTGCTACCGTAACCAAGACCTTATCACGTAGTGATTACGGATTTCGGTCAACCGAAGGTTTTGTCAGTTCAAGCGACAACCGTGTGTACGATGCCAATCTCAACCTGGTCAGAAATTTTGTGTCCGACAAAGCTGATATCGGATACCAGTATGCAAACGGTTGCGTCTGGGTCATCCGTGACAGCTCGTTTAGCTGTAAGGAAAAGTCCATTAACTACACTTTTCCATCCAAAATCAGCGCTTACGAGTCGGACTATTCCAACGCGGTGTTCATCAATCCTATTGGAGCAAAGCCCGCAGCCGGTGCAGTAACACCAGTGTCAACACCGATACTCGTACCCAACCCCACTACGACAAATACCGCACCCGAACTGGATCCAATCCTCTTCGTTTCCGGTCTTGGCGGAGGAGCAGATGGGGATCTGTTTTGGGAAGGCAAAAATCCCGAAAAAGTCACTCTTGTGACCGCCTCCGGTCTCGAACTTAGCCTAAGTATTTCGGTCTGGACGACGGGACAAAAGGGCTATTTCCTGACCTTCGATCACTATTTCACTCCGGACATCTGCAAAATGGCGGAAATGGTCGGCCGTTCAGTCGATTACATTCGCTTGCGCACGCAGGCAAAAAAAGTCGATCTGATTGGTTATTCAATGGGCGGACTGCTCTCTCGCTGTTTTATCGAAGATCTAGTTAAGTCCTATTCCTACGACAATTCTGTCGATGAGCTTTTGCTTATTGCGGTACCAAACAATGGGTCGTTTGCGGCCACACTGGCGGGACCAGCGATCTACATCGGCGATCTGATTAAGGGATTCCAAGCTTCCAGCCTAAGTAGCTTCAGTCCTCAGATTAAGACCATTAACGAAGGGTTTATTCCAGACAATATCGAAACCACAGTCATCTATGGCGGTGGCTTATGGCTTCCAATCCTTGAACGCAATGACGGTCTGGTATCGATTTCCAACACCAGACTTGATCCGGTGGTCAAAAAGTCCGTTAGCTACGTCTACCTCTCCAAGGCCGTTCATGCCAATCGCTTTGCCTTCGGCTCTGAGCGTTATCCGATTCTGGAAGATCAAATACATCTTGCCGATACCATTCGGCAAATGGGGGAGAACACACGGTGAAAATATTCCTCAGCTCAATTTTCACGATTGCTGCTGTGGGCTTTGCGGCACTTAGTGCAGTTTTTGCCACGCCACTTGCAGCTCACAGACCAGCAAGCAATCCGAACAATATCTCAAGCCCAGCTGATTCGGCGTCAAATTACCCAATCGAAATACATCGGGAAACCGCCGCCGTTTACGCCTCTGGTTCAGAGCCAACTCTGATTCAGGCCAGCTCAGTTGTTGAGGGAATTTCTGCAAAGAACGCCACCCTCGTCCAAAAAGCCCAATTGATTGACCCGAAACTCAGATCAATAACTCCTCTCGACTATATCGACCACTTAGAAATGACTGGAGCTTTGGTCGAGGAGGCACCGAACTACTATTCAGTACCAGGTCGGATCTATCTCACTGATGATCCGGATCCAAAAGAGGGAAAACTTTTCTTTACAGAAATTGAAGGGAAGTTAGTCCTTACATCCGACCGCTCGCAAGAGTAGGTGCCCACCCCAACTCACAACAGCCCCGCGCTCATCCCGCGGGGCTTTTTCTTGATCAAAAACGAAATAGCTGGCTAAAAAACCTTTTCATTAATTTACCATTGAGCCACATTGTTAAAAACGCTTTTGGTCAACTTACTGTTCTTTTTCCTTCAATATTCTCTTCCTTTCCTTCTATCGATTTCACTGTGAACGCCTTTTGACGAGCGACGGCGAGGCAAGGTGCTCGACTTCAGCAGAACAAAGAGCTGAAGTGAACAGTGAAATCAAAAACAAATGTTTCTTTGCAAAAGAAAACTTACTTATGAAAAGTTAATTTCAAAAACATTGTGTCTACTTTAGTAGAAAACTTCTAATTAATATGAATACAAAAAACGGCCCGTAGTATTTACTTTCAGTCTCAAAAGAAGTACAATTCCAAATAACAGGTCGCCCGACAGTTCTATGCCTGTTGGAACCTTAACTTCAACAAAACAGCCCAAATCCAAAAA
>CAYGDK010000067.1:0-3288 GCA_964348645.1 uncultured Candidatus Saccharibacteria bacterium
AGATTCGCCAGCCCCGACCCCGACATCTCGCCCATCGTGGCCAAGCCCTGCAGCATCTGCATCGACCGCGCCGATGGCGATTGGCTATACGTTAATGTCTTGGCTAACGCGGGGTATTGCGCCTCCCACCACCGTTTCGTCCGCCACCGCCGACGAATCACGCCCAGCACGTCGGCAAACTTCGTCACCTTCGGCGGCACCAAGACTTCGAGCGGCGAGCAGACATCCGTGCGGCCGCGCCCCACGCGGGCCGACACCCCTTCGGGCGCCTGCCCCTCGGCCGGTTGCTGCTTCTGGTACTGCGTCCCCTGACAAGTCGGACACGGCCCCTCGGTCTGTTCGGCCGGCACCAATCCCTGACACATCGCGCACTGCTCGTACGGGATCGTGATCGTCCCGTTCGTGTCGGCGCCCTTATCCCACCACGTGTACAGAAACACGTTGTGCAGCACCGACAGCCAGAAGTCCGCTTCCCGCTGGACTTTCGGCCATTCATGCTCGGCCGCAATCGCCGGTTCCAAGTTGTCGGCCAGATCCGCCGTGACGGCCTGGACAGGATCGTCCCCCTGCGGCCGCACCTTCACGCCGAGCTGCACCGAATCGAACACGCTGCGAATGATCTCGGCCGTCGTGAACACGACGTTCGTCACCGGCCGCGGCATCCACTTCACGATCCGCTTGTCGCGCCACTGGCCGCGCCGATCCGTGTCGATCCACTGCCGGCCCATCAGGTACAGGAGTTTCTGCTGGCAGTCGCGTTCGAGCGACACCCGATCCTCCGAGCACTCATCCCGGAACGTCGTATAGAACCGCAGCAACGCGGCCGTGTCCGTGTACGGATTGGCGGTCGTCTCGCCGGCCGTGACGCTCATCATCGATGGCGGCGGCATCGGGTCGGCCGTCGTGGAGGACGGCGTTTCAGGAAAACTCAGTTCGGTCGTCATGCGCGTCTCGATTCGTAGATCAGCGTGCCGTTCGCCTCGTCATTGAAGATGCCGAGCTTCTCGGCCAAGTCATCCCCGATGTCCTCAAACATCCCAATCGCGCCGGCCTGCGCCAGCACTTCCGCCTGACTCGGCCCCTTGGGGTCCGGTCGGGCGTCCAGTGGACTCGCCGGGCGAATCGGCTGGATCTGCGGCACGTTCACCGGGACCTGGAGCACGCGCGCCACGAGTTGCGCCCGCTCCTGCTCCAACTGGTTCACCCGCGTCCGCAACCATTCCTGATTAGCCGCCATCGCCGCGGCCTGCCCTTGCAACACCGCCACCTGGGCCGCCGCTTCACGAAGGCGATCGTGTTCCGGTTTCGTGATCCACATTTAGTAAAATTCTCCGATCCCGACCGTGACCTCGGGCGCCTCACGGGTCAACCGCTGTTCCCGCTGCCACGCCCACCGGGACGCTTCGGGAATGTCCTCCGCTGTCCGCCCGACCTTCGCCGGCGGCGCGTCCGGCAACTCGGGCCACGTCTGGAGGGCGTACCGGAGGCAATCGGGCAACTCATCCGCGACCTTGAACACGCGCTCTTTCCCGCGCGCCTGCCCGTCCCGCCCCGTGTTCTCCGCCCACCGATACGACCGCATCTGATCAATCATCCGCGGCACGCGACTTTCGAGGAACCACATCCGCCCCGTCTTCAGCCAGGACTCGACCCGCCGAATCCCCGCCTCGACCGCGTTCTCGGCCGGCGCCGCGTAGATCCCGTGCTGCGCCAACTCAATCGTGATCTGCCGCGCCGACCGGTCAATCGCGTACGTCACCTGCGAAAACCCCTCGGTCAGCCGCCGAATCGCCGCGACGTGATCGGCCATCGGCTTGTGCCGTTCGAGATAGTCCGCGACCCACACGATCCCGTGCTCGGTCAATACCGCCATCGCCACGCCGAACGGATGATCCGTGCCCGGGTCCATCCCGACCAGCACCGGCCGGTCCCGCCGAATGTCCGGCCACTCGGGAATCACCCGCGCCTCGGCCCCCATCGGCACCACCTGTGGCGTCACCAGATCGCCGTACACCGCCCCGGTGAAGTGGACAAAATCCGCCTCGAACTCCTGCCGGTAAAAGGCGTCATCCATCGACCCCCGCGCATCGGCCAACTCTTCCGCCCGAATCGACGGGTTGTCCGAGGTCTTGTACCGAATCGCCCAATACCCCGGCCGGCTTTCCTGCGCCGGCTTCCAAAAATTCCGGTAAATGTGATCGTAGCCATTGGGCGAGGTCGTCACCCACGCGATGCCCGGCTTGTCGGTCAAGGCCGGGAGTAACGTCAGCCACGCCTGTTCACTGACCTTCCGCCCCTCATCGATCCACAACCAATGCAACCCCGGCCCGCGCCCGCGATCCGGATCATCGAGCGACCGACACTGAATCCGCGACCCGTTGACGAGCGTAAATTCCTGGTGCTGCTCCGACCACTTCGCAATCCACGCCGGCGGCAACGCCTCCCGAATCGCCGGAATCACGTAGTCGTGCAACTCCGGATACGACGGCGCGCACGCCCATCCCAACGTGTCGGGCACCGCGGCCTCCCGCGCGGCGGCCAATCCCCCCGCGATCGTCTTCCCCCCGCGCCGGCCCGAAATCAGCGCCAGCCGGTGAAACGTCCGCTTCCCGCCCGGCGTCCGCAACGCGAGCGCATCCAGAAACGCCTTCTGCGCGGGGTGGTAGAGCAGGTTCACCGCGTGATGCTCCACCGTCGCGTATCGGTCATGCTGCGAGGGGGCGCAAACTCAGGCGCCTGAATGGCGCGGGCGGCCGCTCGGGCGAGAGACGCATTACGCTCTTCCCGAAGCATCTCATCCATCCCCACAGCCGCCGGCGGCGTGCGCGAACCATAGGCCCACTGCAGCACTTCCTCATACACGGACGGGCCGATGCCTTTCGCCACCAGCAGGCACCCCTGCTCGTGAGCAGCAATGATGCGTTGTCGCAAGATGTCGTCTGGAAACCCGGTCCCAAACGACTCCAACGCCCGCCTGGCGCGTCCAGAGAGCGCCTTCACGCGTCCTCCCGCCCCACGCCCACAATCTGCCCCTGCAGCACCGGCACCACGCCCGATTCCGGCATCTGAAACACCACCTGCAACTGATTCGCAATCATCGGCCCGCCCTTCGGCGTCTCCCCCGCCGTCCGCAACACCCCGCGCCCCGTCAACGCCGCCAAATACGCCTTCTGATGCCCCGGACTCGCCGGATTCAAAATCTCCGCCTCGTGCGCTTCCATCGCCGCCGGCACAATCACCGCGTCGTACCGATCCTCCACATCCCGAATCCGACCCTCACGACGCAAC
>CAYGDK010000068.1:0-1174 GCA_964348645.1 uncultured Candidatus Saccharibacteria bacterium
GAAATAATCGTCGTTGACGACGGCTCAAAAGACAAAACTATTTCGACCGTCGAGTCGCTCAACCTGTACAACGTTCGCGTAGCTTCTTACGGCAAAAATCGCGGTAAAGGCTTCGCAATAAATTACGGAATGGGTCAGGCTAACGGCGACTGGATATTGATGACCGACGCCGACAACTCAACACCGATCGAAGAGCTAACCAAACTTCTCGCCGCCGCCCAGAAGCATCAAGTTGTTATCGGCTCGCGCTACGTAGGTAGTAGTCACATCACTGTTCGTCAGGGTGTACCGCGCATCATCATGTCGAGGTTGGGCAATTTGCTAGTTCAGCTACTTATTTTGCCGGGCATCAACGATACACAATGTGGCTTCAAACTTTTCAGCCGTGAGGCCGCTCAAACAATTTTTCCGCTTCAAACTATTTGGGGCTGGGGATTTGATATGGAGATATTGCGCATCGCCAAGGAACAGGGCTACAAGATCAAAGAAATCGGCGTCACGTGGCAGAATGACGAACAGTCACGTATCCAGTCTTCGAGCGTTTTCACGAAAACATTACGCGAGCTCTTCGTTATCCGACTAAACTCGTGGCGCGGACAATACCGCGGCAAGCGCAGTGAGCTCGGCAAACTGGCCCGTTTCGCTGTAGTTGGAGCGATCGGCACAACACTTGATTACTTGGTACTCAACTTTTCGCACATCGCGCTCGATCTTGGGCTATATTGGGCGCTGACGCTCGGATTTACCGCCGGTGCCTTAAACAATTATCTCCTCAACTCACTTTGGTCGTTCCGCCAGCCACTTGGCTGGACTAAGCTTGGCCAATTCTTGTCGGTCGCCCTTGTCGGTCTCGTGCTCAATAACAGTATTGTTTTTCTGCTTAACGAGTACTGGCAAGTGCATTATAACGTCGCCAAACTTGCCGCCATATTTATCGTCTTTTTCTGGAATTACTTAGCTAATCGTTTTTGGACGTTTGCCGAAAAGTCCTAAGAGTCGCGGGCGTGTAGGATGCCGCCCGTTACCGCCATCTTCTTAGTTACGTTAAAGACGGTAAAAGGTTTATTGAACAGCATTCGGGTTTGCGAATCGATAGCGGGGAGCGCCGAAAAAAGTATCGCTGAGAAACTCAACATGACCGGGGCCAACAGCCACTCGCGCAGTACGTACAATA
>CAYGDK010000068.1:1274-3115 GCA_964348645.1 uncultured Candidatus Saccharibacteria bacterium
AAGAAAGAACGCCAGTACTGATGGCCGTCTTCAACGACAGTCGTCACCGACCAGAAGTCAGTTTCAACCAGCGCCTTAAAGCT
This sequence comes from uncultured Candidatus Saccharibacteria bacterium, assembly GCA_964348645.1. Classification (GTDB taxonomy): domain Bacteria; phylum Patescibacteriota; class UBA1384; order 2-12-FULL-50-11; family 2-12-FULL-50-11. The sequence continues at coordinate 1,358 of CAYGDK010000068.1, forward strand.
CTGAGCGTGTGCGGAAAAGTTGCGGGCGAGGTGCGGCCGGAGCGACTGAATCATCTGCCAAAACGTCGAGCTAAGGGCTGTAATTTTGACTGGTAGCGGAACCTGCCAGATGTTATTGAAGAACATTGGAAGCGGCTGGAAGCTCTTGTGGTGTGGATCTGAGTCATTCAAAAACGCCCATGACACATTAGCAAAGTAGTTGGGATCAACTCGATTATCGGCGTCGAGCGTCGTTGTGATTATTTGGTCGTAAGAAATTTTCTTTTCATCGACCCAGTCTTTAAACTTTCGGGCCGCCCAAGTGATGTTTGGCCCCTTACCGCGAACCTCTCCTGGAATGTCAGCCGGATGGAATGTCACCATGAATTTTGCGAACTGATGCTCGTATTCTTTCGTTAGAATTTTGGCGTATTCGGGCGCCAGCTCTTTCTCCCGATCTTCAAACGCCACCACAACATACATTCGATCGTGAGGGTAGCGACTACGACGGACTGAATCGAGTGTGTGGCGCAAGATCGAAATATCTTCTTTATAGGTGGGGATAATCGCAAGGTGGTATAAGTCCCGCCACGTGTCTGGAAAATCCTCAGTAAGTTTCGCCTGCCAGTCGATCGCAATCTCTTTGCGATACCTGAAGAAGCCACCGATCAGATAGCCGGTCATTAAGAAAACGCGGAGTAGCCAGTAGATCGAATAAACCATCACGATAATGGCCACGGCGTACGGAGCGATAAATGAGAAGAGCAGTAGAAGAAGTATCGTCGACCAAGTTAGGGCACCAGGAATGATTTCCCAAAGTCGAATACGAAACGGTTTTTTCATACCGCGTTTCCTAGGCTGAGATAGTTAAATCCGTAGTAAGTACAAACAAGCAGCTCGATAATGACTAGAAATGCTAGCAGCGTCCGCGACAGGACCACGTTTTCACGCAAGATGAGGAAAAAAATAACGGTGTTAATACCATAAAGCGAGACGAAGTAACGAAAAACAGTCGGATTTTCTGGCACAATCTTTTGCGACAGCCAAAAAACGACCGAAACAAGAAGCGTCACCGCTACCCAAGACAGCGTTAACCGCTGCGTAACAGGGAACTCCTGCCAGAAATCGTTAAGTCGTCGGAAGGCCGAGAGATTGAAGTACCGCATCTACTCGAAGTTTAGCAAGACCAATCACCTTCGCACCAGCCCCATAATAGATTTGCAGCTCATTTTCACTTTGCAGTACTGACCCGATTTGCACGCCGCGCTGGTCATGTCCACGCTTCTCCCAAGGTTCGACTGCCTCCAAAAGCGGTTGTTTAGTGCGAGCAATGACGAACGCCGGGTTCTGCCGGTCGAGCAATACCGCGCCGCCTCTAGACACTCCCTTGGAATCGAGTGCGTTATAAAACAGTAGCCAGCCCCGCTCAATTTCAATTGGCGCACAGGCAGCGGCAATGCCGCCGGTCTCCCACGCAGATTCTGGCTCGAGTAACTGATAGCCGCCACCGAACGTGCGCAGGCTCATTGCTACGGAAGCGTGAATGCCCTTCTCGAGTCGGTGCAATAGCCAGTAATTGCCTTGGATCTTAGTCGGAAACAAAACTGGGTTGTGTGTGTCCAAATCCGGCACAATCACACCGTGCCGGTCAAATCGACGAAAGTCGCGAGTTGTCATTAGTCCGATACGGCTGCGCCAAGGAACAGCTGCTGCCTGGTTAATTGTATTTGCTGATTTTACTGAAAGACTAGCATATGTTATTTGGTAATCTCGGTCGAT
>CAYGDK010000069.1:0-3087 GCA_964348645.1 uncultured Candidatus Saccharibacteria bacterium
GGGGGGAGGTACTCCCCAGTGCCACTCTGTTCTCACCGGGGGCAGGCACCCCGTGCAACGCGTGAGTTCTTTGTGCGTTTCTTTTGCAGAGCGGTTCTTACGAAGGCCTTACACGAAACTAGCTTTCCGGTACCGAGGAGGCCGATGTGTGTATGAAACGTATCCGTTAGGTGAGCGTTAGGGTAGTGTTCAAACATAAAACACGAGGAGCCCCCGGGGCCCCTGAAACGTCCAGGTCCAAGGTGCGTTGTAGGAAGTATGGCCACCCCCCGGCGACTCAAGGTGTGCGACTGCCCCACCTGTGCATGCTCCATTGAGGTATACCGGGAGGGTAGTATCTGTGCCGGATGCCTGACCGGGGAGAGGTGTGCCGAGATCCTGGCACTACCTAACCCATTCGACAGGTCCGAACACTCCCAGGAACCAGAACCCACCCCAGAAGAGGAAACTTCGTGAGTAAACTTATCCCTATTCTTCACGCCGAGAACCTGGCCAGATTCCTGTACCTATTGGTACACTCGACGCCGGTGGGTGATATTCACCTGGCTGCCTACCGGATCGAGAGGATGGAACCCACAGACCTGTCCAACCCCGGGCTCGCCAAGTGGGCTCGAGACCAGGCGAGGAAGATCCTCAACCCCGGGGAGGAGGATGCCACCCAGAGCCCAAGGGACGAACAGGGAGAATCTCCCATACCTACCCCATCTGAAACGCTCTAACTTCCCGAGCGTTGAATTCCTTGAGAATGGTTGCGGGCAGTGAAGGCTAAGGCACTTACCTGCCACAGAGTACGCCAAAGTGGCGTAAACCGAACCGTGGGTGGGTCACTAGTGGGCTCACCCACGGTCTGTTACCAAGGACCGGGTAAGTGAAAAAGACTCTGAGAGAAGCAGCTAGGGAGGCTACGGAAGTCTTGAAAAATCAAGATCCGTGGACCTGGATGGTGGAGGTCCCCAAACCCAGCCGGTGGAGAGGATTCCTCAACTGGCTAGCAAGGATGGTGTACAATTAATCAACAAAAAGCACAGGGTCTAGCAGATCCCGATTGCCCACACTGCAGCGGATGGGGAACCGTGGCTACAGACACTGAGACCATCCGAACCTGTCAGTGTGTGTGGGCCGAGCTAGACCAGCGTAGGGAGTTCGAGAAGATGCAACAATTGAAAGGTGAACCAGAATGACTTGGGTAACTCAAGTCCTGCAGGCATTTGCCAAACCTCTCAAGTGGTGGGTCACTGTAGCTACTTGGGAGCAAGGCGTGCTGGTACGGATGGGTAAAAAGACTCATCACCTGATGCCGGGTATGCACTTCCGGATACCCTTCCTAGATCGAGTGGTAGTGGTGTGCGTCCGGGATCGGGTAGTGGACACCGACAGCAGGACAGTTTCTACTAAGGATGGGAAACCCCTGACCTTCGGACTAGCCATCAAGTACCGCATTGCAGACGCCAGGAAAATGACCGAGAGCGTGGCTCGTCCTGAGTCTACGGTCCAATCGATAGTTCTGGCAAATGCGTCCAAGGTGGTGGCTGCGCATCACAGTTCTGATCTCACTCCAACTATTTTACAGGAGGAGACGAATAAGGACAGTGCCTTCGACGTATGGGGTTTGGCGGGAGTGGAAGCATTCGTGACTACTTTCGCTTACACAAGGACTCTTCGACTCCTGCAGGCCCACGATAATGGGTATTCAACAGGGTTCGACCATGCTCTGGACGAACACCCGGCAAAGGTAGATTAGATGAAAGTAACCATACTGATGATCAACGACTACCCTCAGCGTGTGTTCAAAGGTAACCCGGCAAGGGTGCATGAATACGCTCGGCTGAAAAATATAGAGGAGAGGGAAACTGTAAAGAAGGCCAGTCTGTCAGGGGAAGGATACCCTCGCCTTGCATTCTACCACGCACACACCTTCGACCTGGAACTGGTTACCAAGGATCTAGATAAATGAGCCTCACGCATGATTTACTTCAGATAGCAAGTTGGTTGGGTAGTGACATTACTCACAAAGGAGAGTCCATAGTTAAACGAATACACGAGGCAGCCGATGCCCTGAGGTGGAGGAAGGTAGCGAAAGAGTTGCCGCCGAAGCGCAAATCAGTGCTGGTGAAGTGCGCCAACGGCAACTACCTGGTTTGGTACTTTGAGGACCCGTCAAAAACATTAGAGCCGGAGAACATGGGCAGTCTTGCCATTCTTTGGCTTCCAATACCCCCATCCAAGGAGTAGGTTATGGAAAGAAGATTCCGAGACATTCGCAGTATCCTGTTGCCTTCCTTATTGGTCCTGGCATCGGATCCAATGACATCATTCCGGGGACCGTCCGGGCGCACACACAATAGCAAAGCAGATCCTGACAAGAAGGCCAAGCGCAAGAGTCGGCGTGAAGCTAGACGGAGGAACCGGAAGTGACTACCCAAAAAGAGGCTGCGGCGGTGGCGCTGGCGACGTGTATCGACGGCATCGTTAGCGAGCTAGAGCGCGACACGTTCGACCGCAAGACAGTGGCAGAAGTGATGCGCGTAGCCACGGCACAATTCCGTGTCGCCCGCACCCAGCCAGCCCGGCCCGAGCTGTCGGAGCTTGAGCGCGAGTACATGGAGGCGTGCTATGCGGCTGGGTGTGGGAGCACTCGCCCCTGTCCCGAGAAGGCATGGGATCGAGTCACGGTGGCCCAAGCCACCCTCCACGCGCACCGCACCGCCAAGGCCGATCCGCTGCGGGAGGCTCGGGACAAGCTGGCCGAGTGGCGTGGGGGATGGGACGGCAAGGATGAAGTCCTGCACCTGTTAGACGCGGCCCTCTCCCAGCGGGTGCAGCCGTGAGCGGGGAGGTCAGGCGGTACAACGTCGTGCATCAGGACTCGCTAACCTGCGCGCGGCTGATCGAAGCCGTAGATGGTCCGATGGTGACCTACTCCGCCCACGCCACCGCCCTCGCCCGCGTGACGGAGGAGTTGGACATGGCTCTTCGGCAACTGGCCGAGACGACCGAGAACAACCAAGTGCTTAGGATCGCGCTGGAACTGGAACGGCAGCATGTGGAGCGGCTCATGCGCAAACCTGGAGTGATACTGTGACCCCC
>CAYGDK010000070.1:0-2976 GCA_964348645.1 uncultured Candidatus Saccharibacteria bacterium
TAATTCTAGCTGTGGCCGGAGAACTGATGTTGCGCAAAAGATTGGCGATAAAAAAATGATGATTGGTCATCTTCACCCAATTACACAAATAACTGAACAGATTGCGACCTATTTTGCTGATTATGGTTTTGAGGTCGTTAGTGGTCCGGAGCTAGAGACTGAAGAGTACAACTTTGACAAGCTGCGTGTTTCGGCTGATCATCCCGCTCGCGACGAACAAGATACGTTTTATATTAAGCCTGGCTGGGTCTTGCGTACTCACGCGACAAATATGCAGCTGCGAGCGATGGAAACCCGCCGACCGCCAGTCCGAATAATTTCCCCGGGGCGCGTCTATCGTAACGAGGCAACTGATGCCACCCATAACACCACTTTCCACCAGCTCGATATGCTTGTTATTGCCGAAGACGTAACGCTAGCGCACCTAATTGGGACGCTCCAGGGGATGATGCGCCACCTGATTGGTGACGAGATTGAATTCCGAATCCGCCCAGGATTCTTTCCATTTGTCGAACCAGGACTGGAGTTGGATTTTAGACGACCTGGCCACGATTGGATTGAAATACTAGGCGCTGGTATGGTTCATCCTGAAGTGCTTGGCAACATGAACGTTGACGCGAAAAAATATCGAGGTTTTGCCTTTGGGATGGGCGTTGAGCGACTATTGAGGGCGATGCGTGGGGTTGATGATGTCCGGGAATCACTCGCCGGCGACTATAGATTCTTGGGCCAATTTTAATGAAGTTGTACCTGTCGCATTTACAGCGGTTATTGCCGGAACTCTCTTGGGATATCGAAACGCTAGCGACCAATTTATCGATGATTGGCCACGAAGCAGAAGTGATTGGTGATGCCCTGGAGGTAAAAATTTTCCCCAATCGTGGCGACGTTTTATCGCTCAGGGGGCTGAGTCGTGATCTAGCAGCACTCTATCCGGAGATTGGAGAGTGGCGGGACGTCGAGGTTGCTACTCTGCCTGAGCCATCAGAATTCTTTAAACTAAATATTGCTGCAGACGCTACCTCAGCAGTTTTCGCCGACCATCTGCTTCGAATTGAAGGATACAAGCCCACTAAAAGCCCTAGTAGTGTGACCGATCTGCTCAAACCGCTTGGACTACAACCCAAGGAGCTGCTCATAGATCTAACCAATATCATCGCGTATGAAGTCGGAGTGCCCCTACATTCGTTCGATTTCGATAAAATAGCGGACGGAATGACGATTAGACTTTCAAGGCAAGACGAAGAGTTTACAGCCCTCAATAATAATAAGGTTGTATTGCCCTCAGGTCTATTGGTTGCTGAAAAAGTAGGTGACGAACTAACAGATTTACTTGGAACAATGGGCGGAAACAACTCAGCCGTTGGACCGGCGACCGTCAATGTATTACTACAAGCTGGCGCATTTGAGCCCAAGGCCGTCCGAATGAATAGTCGCTTTACCAACATTGCTACTGAAGCGTCGTATCGTTATCAGCGAGGAGTCGATCCCGCTTTGATGCCTCTTGCGCTTGCCCGGTTTGTCTTCTTACTTCGCCAATCACTACAAGATGTAAATGTGACTGGTTATCTGGCCTTAAATAGTTACGAGAGCCCTAAACAGATTCCGGTTTCGCCAAAATATGTAACTGACTTGCTTGGAGTTGAAGTTTCCAGGCAGAACATAATCAACCTCAAGCAACTCGGCTTCTCAGTTGATGAAGACACGGTCACGCCTCCTACCTGGCGGTTTGATATTCTCAACGCAGCAGATGTGGCTGAGGATGTAGCTCGTCAAATAGGTCTGAATAATATCAAGCCCAAACAACTCTCTAAGTCTAAGAAAGTTATCAATGAGCAGTTTGAAAGTATTCTGAATTTAAAACACTCGCTCCGTACAGCTGGGTTCACCGAAACTCTAACTTATTCATTTACCAAGGAAGGTCCGGTTACGTTGCAAAACCCCCGAACTCCGGAACAAGGCGCAATGCGCTCATCGCTTGAGGAAGGTTTACTTAGAACTGTGGCTAAGAATCCATTCCTACCCAAATCATTATTCTTTGAGGTTGGCGCTGTTTTTCTGCCCGAAGAGTCGCAATACGTTGGAGTTGTGGTTAGTGGATTAAAAGAAAAGCAGCTCGACCCGGTTCGAGCTAAGCTGGAGAATATTCTAGGCACATCGGTCGAGTTAAATCCTGTTGCACAGGAAAGGTTGTCTAAGTTTGATGTCAAGCAATCGCGAGTTTACTTTGTCGAATTTCCGATCGACAAACTGAGCATTAAAGAACGCTTGAGCGAGTCTTTGCCTCTCAGTACCTACCGACCTGTGAGTAAGTTTCCGCCAATCGTCCGCGATGTGACGTTGTCGGTGGATAGTATTGCTGATCAGTCTGTCGTCCAACGATGTCTAGCTAATCATGAGCTTGTATTGCTAGCTGAGCTTGTTGATGAGTACCGATCTGACGAGCAGCTTGGGGCTGACAGGGTAGCCGTTACATACCGACTAATCCTACAACATATGGAACGATCGCTGACTGACGCCGAAGCGGCCAATACGATTGAAGCGGTCTTTCATAACCTGTCAGATAAGGTAAAATTTGAGCAACGATGAAAACCGAACGCATACTTGCCCGCGATGTTACGCAACAAGTTGATCAATCCGTTAGGATGCAAGGTTGGGCGGAGAGTATCCGCCGCCACTCAAAAGTTGTCTTTATCGATCTTCGTGATCGAACTGGCATTACTCAAATTGTCGTTACGGGCGAACAGCTAGCGAGTATCGATTCGCTAACCGAAGAATCAGTTGTTTCCGTCAGCGGTAAGGTTACTCTCCGCCCACAATCGCTCGTAAACCCAAACGTTATCTCGGGAACCATCGAGGTTCAGGCTGAAGATGTCCAAATCGAAACATTGGCAGCGCCACTTCCTTTTCCCTTAAACGATCGTACCGTTGGCGAGGAAACTCGTCTTAAGTACCGCTACTTAGACCTTCGCTCAA
>CAYGDK010000071.1:0-2956 GCA_964348645.1 uncultured Candidatus Saccharibacteria bacterium
GTCGCCAAAGTCTCCGGTCACTTCGACATTAAGATGTTTGAGTGATGCTTTTACACGGGAGACTTCCGATACTTCGTTTAGCTCACTTTCTGTTAGTACTACGCACGAGTTGCAGTGCATGCCGTTAACGTGGAATGTGAATGTTTTCATAAATTTTTAAATTTTCTTTGTTTTGAGGCGTAATGAATTGCCGACAACTGAGACACTGGAAGATGCCATTGCGAATCCGGCAAAGACCGGATTTAATAGCCAGCCAAAGATGGGATAAAACATTCCTGCGGCAAGAGGTATGCCTACGATATTGTAAATAAACGCCCAAAAGAGGTTCTGTTTAATGCCGTTCATGGTGAATTTTGAGAGTCGGATAGCTTTTACAAGTTTTGATATATCTCCGTTTAGAAGCGTGATGCCGGCTGTTTCGATAGCTACGTCCGTGCCGGTTCCCATGGCGATGCCGACGTCGGCTTGAGCGAGAGCCGGGGCATCGTTGATGCCGTCGCCGGCCATTGCCACGATATGACCCTGAGTCTGTAGCTCCTTTATTTTGTTCAGCTTGTCTTCCGGAAGTACTTCGGCAACTACGTCGTCAATACCGACTTCTTTAGCAATAGCAAGAGCTGTGTTCTTGTTATCACCTGTGAGCATAACTGTTTTGATTCCAAGCTTATGAAGATTTTTCACTGCTTCAACTGCTTCGGGTTTTATAGCATCGGCTACCATAACAACGCCTAAAACTTCATTTTTTGTAGCAAGAATGACTGGGGTTTTGCCTTGCAGAGTTTCTTTTTCAATTCTTTTTAAATCAAAGGAAAGTTTAAGATCGGAAACTAGCTTGGTGTTGCCGGCAAAATACTCGACTTTCCCAATAACAGCCTTAAGCCCTTTGCCTTTGATGATTTCAAAAGCCGAAATTGTAGCAGAGGAAATATTTTTCGTTTTTGCATATTCGGTAATAGCGTAGGCTATGGGGTGTTCAGATTTGCTTTCAAGCGAGGCGAGAATGGAAATGATTTTTTCGTCAGTTAATTTTGAGACGTTTTGAATACTTGTCAGCTCGGGCTTGCCGCGGGTTATGGTTCCGGTTTTGTCTACAACAACAGTATTAACCTTGTGAAGTTTTTCCAGAGTTGCGGCGTCTTTTATTAAAATACCCTCTTTGGCTCCTTTGCCCACTCCGACGATAATCGCTGTAGGTGTTGCCAGGCCGAGCGCGCATGGGCAGGCAATAACTAGAATACCGACGAATGATGTAAGCCCGAATGATAATGCGGTGGAGAAGCCGAGTAGCGGCGTGCCTATAAGAAGCCAGGCACCAAGAGTGACGAAGGCCAGTATTAAGACGATCGGTACGAACACGGCAGAAATTTTGTCGGCCAGAGCTTGGATGGGCGCGCGGCTTCCTTGCGCATTCTCGACCATCTTGATAATTTGAGCAAGTAATGTTTCTGAACCGACCTTGGTTGCTGTAAACATAAAAGAGCCGGTTGTGTTGATAGTTCCCGCAACGACTGTATCGCCAATACTTTTTTCGATTGGCATAGGTTCTCCGGTAACCATTGATTCGTCAACAAACGAAGATCCTTCGGCTACAGTTCCATCAACAGGAATCCTAGCTCCGGGTTTTACTACAATACGGTCGCCGCGAACGACTAGATTGATGGAAATTTCCAATTCTTTTTTATTGCGAATAACGATTGCGGTTTTTGCTTGGAGGTTAAGTAATTTTTCGATGGCGTCTCCGGTTTTTACCTTTGCTTTTGCTTCAAGATATTTACCCAGTGCAATAAATGTGATGACTACGATAGTGACGTCATAATAGGTGTTGGAAACATCGACATACTGACGAAGCGGTTCTTCAAATGCGGTGATAATAAAACTATAGAGAAATGCGACCGAGGTGCCGATACCGATAAGTGTGTCCATGTTTGCTTTGCCGTAACGCAGAAAACGGTAGAAACCTAAGAGATACGGTTTGCCGACCGCAAACAGCATGTATGTAGCCATAATCGGCAGGAGATGATGGAAAAATTCTTCAAGGTTTGCTGTTGGGGGAGCAACTGCTTTGAACTCAGAGAGAATATCCCATCCCATGATAAAAATGCCGATAATTACAAGAGGGATAGCTGAAATCACCTTTGATCGCATATCCGCGATTTCAATGAGTTTTTCCTTCTTTGATTGATTAAGGCCTAGATGCTCGGCGTGATCGCTAGTGGACATTCCCATTTCGCCTGCACTAGGAGAATTTGGTGTGTCCACGGTAGGCATAATTAGTGAATAGCCAAGCGGTTCAATGTGTTTGGAGAGAGCTTCCGGGCTTGTTTTTGAAGGATCAAATGAGACTTTGGCTTTTTCAGTACCGTAATTGACTTCTGCAGACTCAACTCCATCGATTTTTTTGAAGGTTTTTTCAATCATCGATGAGCATGAGGCACAATGCATCCCTTTTACTTGATAAGTTTGGTTGTGCATATTATTTTCTCTTGAGTTTGTAGACTTTGAGGATTTCTTCTTTTGCTTTGTCTGTTTGTCCGGATTTGAGTTGGTCGATAATACAGCTGTCTAAATGATTGCTGAGTAGTAAGTCTTCGACATTTGACAGTCCTTGTTTGACGGCCGATGTTTGGGTAATGATGTCGATGCAATAGGTATCTTTGCTAATCATTTCCTGAAGTCCTCGGACTTGACCTTCAAGAATCTTAAGCCGCTGGATAATTTTGAGCTTGTTTTTGTCCTCCATGTGTTTCATAAGAAAATAATATATACCCCCTAGGGGGTATTGTCAACGTGACGATGAGCTGAAAAAAAGTTAAGGTATTTTTTCGTTTTTTACACTTAAGTTAATCTCGAGTAGAATATATGAGCTTGAGCAAGGCAAATGGAGAGGTCGCAAAAGAATACAAAATTTTATTTTGGATTCTTGTTCAGCCTTTTCGACTAAAAATTTTGGAGAGGT
>CAYGDK010000072.1:0-2915 GCA_964348645.1 uncultured Candidatus Saccharibacteria bacterium
CAGTAATTTGTGCAGCAGAATATTGGTCTGACATGTAGAGCCAATATACCAGTTATCGACGACCAAGCAACCCTCTGGGGTGCGCGCAAAAGGCGGCGATAAATCGCCGCCTTTGATGGTCCGAGGAACGCTCAAGGAGCATTGGCAGGATCCCTAATTGTTCCGGTTTCCAAAAACTCGTCGATTAGCCCTTGCATCGTGACGTTGCCGGTTGGCTCACCGAAGTGGACACATGGCGGATCGGGACGAACACTTGGCTGGCTAGAGTCGTAACTTATCCGCACAGGAAAATGGTGGCCGAGTTGCTCGTAGAGTTCTCGCCGCCGCTCGCGATCGTGAGGCCAGACCATGTGAACATTTGCCGATTCAAGATGAATGACGAAGTTCCAGATTGCCTTCATCACAATATGTACATTGCCACCAAGACCCATACCGACGTAAATCAATACAAGGTCGGGTTTCTGAGCGTCAAGCAGCTTCTGCGGATCGCTATAAAGCAAGTCTAGAATCGCGCGCCGCTTCTCAGTCGCATCCGCGCATTCAGGAATCAGATCTGGATCGAGTAGTTCTCCAGAAACAGGGATGACCACTCGGTCGCCCTGAACAATTGGGTGGTTGGGCAGCTGATGTGCTGCGTTAGGGCCGATAAAGTTGTGGGTCAACGCTAATAGTTTCAAGTACAAACACCTCCCCAACGCTTCACGTTAGGATGTCGGTATTCTACTTGGATGCCAGAACGGAAACAACGATCTCGACAATCTTTTTCTTGAATACTTCTTTATCGAACAGCTCGGCGTGGGCGCGGATTTTCTGCGGATCGTAGTTAGATACGTCAAAGCGCTTCATGGCCGCCGCCATGCTCTCGGCAGTTTGTTCAGTAAAAAACTCACCAGTTACGCCAGCCACTACAGACTCAAGCGCACCGCCATGACCGTAGGCGATCACTGGCCGGCCCGATGCCATCGCTTCAAGCGGAGTAATGCCGGCGTCCTCAATTGGCGGGAAAAGAAAGGCAAGGCAACCGGAGTAGAGATCAACCAGCTCTTCGTCACTCACCCGACCCGTGAACTCGATTGTCGGTCCGGCAATTTCCTTGAGTGCATTTATCTTGGTGCCACCACCAACAACTTTAAGTTTCACCCCGAGCAAGTTGGCAGCTTCGATGGCAATATCAGTCCGTTTATATGGCTCTTGACGCCCGACAACCAGAAAATAATCTTTCGGGGCAGTTACCTTGAAGCGCGAACAATCAACCGGCGGGAATATGACCGCGTCAGGACGGCGCTTGTAGTAACGTTCACTCCGCGCAGCAATGAACTTGGAGTTGGCGATCAAATAGTCCGGCCGTTCACTCGCAACTAAATCCCATTTCTGAAGCTTGCGAATTATGGAACGAACCACACCGCGACCAATGAAAGGCAACGGTATCGGCGCTGATTCTATGTATGAATCACGGTCACTCCATAGGTAGCGCGTCGGAGTGTGCATGTAGCAAATATGCTTTGTTGGGGAGTGGGTAATTATTCCCTTGGCAAAAGCCGACGCGTCCGAAATGACGACGTCGTAACCATTAAAATTAAACGACTCAACTGCGCCAGGCATCCAGGACAGGTAGTATTTAAAACGCTTCGGCATTCCTGGAAACTTTTGCAGAAAACTGGGAATTATTTTTCGGCCCGGCAGAAATTCATTAACAATTTTTGAGTCGTAAGCAATAACATGGATCGGCGCGTCCGGCCAGATTTCGCTGAAAACTTTCAGAACATATTCGCCGCCACCCCACTGGGTTAAAAATTCATGAGCTAAGGCTAGCTTCATGTTTTTCGTCCTCCGTCCTCAAAATCATGAGAAAGTGCAATCTTCATCGGCTAAAAAATTGTCGAAACATATATAGCACCGTACCGCTAATTATCCGTAAATCAAAAATTATTGACCAGTTCTGGATATAGAAAAGGTCGTAGGCCGTTCGCTCTGGTATCGGTGTATCTCCACGTAACCCATTGATCTGCGCCCAGCCGGTCAGGCCTGATTTAACGTAATGCCGCTTGGCGTAACCAGGCACCTCATCGGCAAATTGTTTAACGTACTTTGGTTGCTCTGGCCGAGGACCAACCAAGCTCATTCGACCGACTAGCACATCCCAGAGCTGCGGAATCTCATCTAAATTTGTCCGCCTAATGATCCGACCGATCGGTGTAATGCGCACATCAGTCGCTTCGTCGGCGGCCCAATCCTTAACGCCGGGAAAACGCTCGCGCCAATCAGCGTACATACTTCGAAACTTGCCGATAATTATTTCCCGTCCGTCTTGGCCGATGCGTTTTTCTTTGTAAACGATCGGACCTGGCGACGAGAAGCGGACGAGTATCGCTAATAGTAAGTAAACCGGCGAAAGGATAACCATGAGCGGTAAGACAACCACAATATCGACAATTCTTTTAAAGAACCGGCCCCAGCCATCGAGCGGCGAGCGGCGAAAAAATATTATTGGCGAGCTCGCCAGCGTGCTAGTTTCAACATTAGTTGCCCGGACCGAGAGCAACGTTGGGACCTGAGCGAACGCTACGTAGTGCGTTTCTGCCCAATCAAGTACTCGCAGTACTTCTGCCTCTTCGAGGTCGGGCCAAGCGATAATTACTTCATCAACAGAGCGCTCCGAAATCAGGCGATTCAACTCGTCGATAAAGTCCCGCGTCACTACCCCTTGCACCTTCCTGCCGTGGATTGGGTTGTTGAAGGCGTCGATATACGGATCGTTGGCGTTACGTGTGATGATAACCGTCCTAATCAATCCGAAACCACGTTCGTTTAAGAGACGCCTAATAGAATCAACAACCAACCGACCGCCGATAACAAAAACAACTGTTAGACCAAGTCCATAAGTAATGATTAAGCGTGGAAATACCAGCGCTTCA
>CAYGDK010000073.1:0-2858 GCA_964348645.1 uncultured Candidatus Saccharibacteria bacterium
GCAGATCGCCCTAATAAGCTTGCTTGTGTCGGGGGCGTTCGCCTTTGTAAGCTGGGTGTTCACCGCCAAGCCATGACCACCTTTGCCCTAGCTGTAGTTATCGCGGCCCTAATTGTTTGGGGCGTGCTGGCATTTGGGGATTACATAGACCGCAACACGAAATGAAGGTAAAGGAGCGCAGGCAATGGGCCATCGGCATCATCATAGGTTTGGCCATTTTATTGACCGTGCTGGCGGTGGCGTGAGTGAAGCAGCCTATAGCCTGCCCAACCGTGCCATTTGGCAGCTTATAGGTTGCGGCCCCGAAGATGAATCAGATGAGCCGGAGATAATGGACTCCGATTTGGTCCGCATGTAATCCCGCCAAATATGTCGCCATTATGGCGGGATAAATGAAGTGGGGCGGGAGGCACACCCCTGAGCCTTTCCCGCCCCTAAGCAATCCACCCGTCGCCGCATCCCTACGGCTAAGGCCTACCCGCCAATAGCGGGCTCAGTTGCTTTATGGGAGAATACCTAGACAGACTAGGGGAACTCCGCAAGCCCTAATTTTACGCCCCCTTTCTCCTGTACCACACCGCCCTAACCAGCCTGCCGTCCTGTAGGCGGGTGCCCTCAAACTTGTCTAGCAGCCCCGCCTTGTGGCCCTGTGACAGCTTTACGTTAGTGGCAGACCGGCAACCGCCAGATGCCGCAATCCATTCCTCCATTGATCGCCAGCCTTTCCCGGTGGGGCGTTTCTCTGCCCTTGTTGAGAGGGCGGTGGAGAACTCATTCCAAAAGTCGTTAGTAGGCTTTGATTTCATGGGCGGCAACAAATCTATCGTTTAGGCGGCGGGCCTGAAATATGTCGTAGGTTCCGTCATCGTAAAGGAACCCGTAGCCCCATCCGTTGTTATGCATGAGCTTGTTCGTTTGGGTGGCGTTGTAATCCATGTCCACCTTACAGACGCACCCAATGCCCCGCGCCTCCCCTGGCCCAAGGTCGGATTCAACCGGGGCAATCGTGATGGCGTGGGTGTGAACGTGGATGACGTTGCCAAAGACGGCGGCATGGCGGGCGGGTGCGCTCTTGCCAGAAAAGAAACCGTGTACCATCTTCATGTGCCCCCGGCGAAGGACGCCAAGGCGGGCATCATAGGGGAGGAGTTTCGCCCCGCACCGCCCCTCAATCAACTGGCGAAACCGCTTCATGGCGTCATTGGCGTAGTCGCGCATAACCCCCGTGGATGACTTTTGCAGGTCGTTTAACCGCTTCCAGCAATGATTGCCCCCGAGGTAGTCCTTGATCTTCCCGCCGTCATAGAACCGCCGCAGGAAGTCGCTACCCATATCCCAATCATCGGCCATGCTTGCGGCCTTTTCATCGTCGCTCGCCCCCTTGCGCAGATTGCGGAAGTCAAACCCGTCGCCTTGATGGGTGCGTATCTGTGGCTTAAAGTCCTTGATGAACTCTAGCAGGGCACGCTCCGTAATCGGGTCTATCATGTCCCCGTGGGAACAACCCGCATTAACAAATCTTGTGCCCTTCACTTCTTGCCCTTTTTCTTAGTGGCCCGCTTCACGACGGCCTTGGGGGCGAGCAGGGGGCGTCTCAATGCGGCGTTGATGTTGCTGGAATCGCCCCACCAGACAGAACGTTTGGGATAAAAACAGGCGTGGCCCGTGATGGGGTAGGGTTTGTCTTTCATAGGAAGTCCATTGGTGGGGCGAGTTTGCCAGTGTCCTTAAGCGTGGCGTGGTCACAGCATACAGCACAGGTGCGCAGTTGGTGGCGGGCCTGAATCTCGTTGTGCGCCTCTGTCATCCAGCCACAACCATCCATGCAGGCCCAAACCCGCCTTGTTCCGCCCGCCTCTTTGTAACGCTGATGGCGTGCGGGCATGTCGGCAATCCAGTCCAATAATTCGCCCGCTTCTTCGGGTGTCATGGTAAGTTGTCCCTTATGTTGGAGATTCGCTTCTTGCCGTAGGGCCAATGCCAGCGGGCGGCCCGCGCAAAGGCATATTCCATAGACAGATTAAACCACCGCTCCGTCATGCCGTTTGGCCGCCACTCAATAGCGGCAAGCGTCCAGCAACACGGGGCAACCGCGCATCTATTCCAAAGAAATCTGATTAGTGATGTCATGGCGAAATGCGTTCAATGATTATGTCGGCTCCCTCGTCTCCTTTCTTCACTCTTTGCCAGTCGCCTAAGGGAAACCCGATCCACGCCAAGGAGTCGTCCAAGGGCAAAGAGGTAAGTATCAAGGAGGGTGCTTGTGGCCCCGTCTGCGTCTCGGTCGCGGTTGTCGGAAACATAGAGGATAATTGTGACGCGATAGAGCGAGCGGCCCCGTCCATCCACTTCTGTTTTTCTGGGTGGGTTATCAATCGCCCCCTTGCCATCATCTTGCCGTTTTTGAAGGCAGGAACGTGGCCCACCCCCCTTATGCTTAGGGTCAGCGGGTAGGCTGTAGCCGGGCTTGGCAAGGAGGCTGGATAACCAGGCTTTGTCATAGCGGGTCATGTTGGTGGGATTAACTGATTCTGAGGCGAACTGTCTTTATTTCGGAAGGATTGCACAGAAAGAAACTTCCGTCGTGCTTGGTTCCGTCATCGTCCGCAGTTCCGCTTAGTAATATCTGGCCCCGGTTCACGCCCTCAGCGCGGAAGTGGAACCAATCAAATTCTTGGGAGTGCCACTCAATTACAATGGCCCGCCCTGCGTGTTTATGGCAAAAGCTATAGATGTCTTTGTTCTTTGTTTCTGTGTTTTTCATAGCGGGTCATGCTGGTGGGCCACTGGCATTTTGCGATACACGCGGCAGTTACCATGTCTTTCGGTAAGCCCTACTGTTTCCCCAACAAACTCTA
>CAYGDK010000074.1:0-1113 GCA_964348645.1 uncultured Candidatus Saccharibacteria bacterium
CCTATAGTAGCCTCTGCCCGTTTTTTGTCAAGAGTCAGATGTGCTAATTTCTTCAACTGAGGTGTTGTGCGCACAAATCACTTCCTCAAGCTCCTTTAGACCTGCGTTATTTGTCACGCTAGTCAGGATAGCTTTAGGAAAAGACTTTTTCAGCTTCTTCAGCTCGGCTGGGCTGGCTAGATCGATCTTGTTAATAACGATGATTCTTGGCTTAGAGGCTAATTCAGGGGCGTAGTGGGCAAGCTCAGCGGCAATCATCGCCTCTGATGCGGCGATATCGCTAGTGGCATCTACAACGTGCAGCAGTGCTTTAACTCGGGTTGCGTGCTGCAAGAAGGTATCGCCCAAACCACGGCCCTGGTGCGCGCCGGACAGAAGTCCAGGCAGATCGACTAGTGTGGCGGTGCAATTGCCGGCCTTAAGTACCCCTAGCGCTGGCTGGGTCGTCGAGAAAGCATAGTCACCGATACGTACTTCGGCCCCAGTAAGTGCCTTGAGGAGTGAAGACTTGCCCGCATTTGGCTCGCCAATTAAGGCGAAATCAGCAATAAGCTTGAGTTCGAGCTTAACAACGCGTGTTTGCCCAGGCTGACCGGGTGTAAATTCCGTTGGTCGTTGGTGCGTGGCCGTAGCAAAATGTTGGTTGCCCAGTCCGCCTTGACCGCCTCGAACGACACGATACTCCTGGCCCGACTCAGTTAAGTCCGCCAGGATTTGATCAGTCTGAATGTCTTGAACAATCGTTCCGACTGGAACAAGTAACTCAAGATCTTTACCGCCCTTGCCGGTCATCTTTTTACTCGCACCGTTTTCGCCATTTTCGGCTCGGAATGTTTTCTTGAATCGAAAGTTAGTTAACGTATCCATATCGTGACTGGCCTTGAGGGTGATATTGCCGCCCCGTCCGCCGTCGCCGCCATCTGGACCGCCTTTTGGCACAAACTTTTCACGGCGCCACGAAACAACCCCGTTACCGCCGTGGCCAGCAATTAGTTCAACTTCAACTCGGTCGATTAACATGCCGCTCATTGTACGGGGTTACCTACCTGGTATCAAGCGTCAGAAGGGTCACTACGAGGAGGCGCCAAGGATCAGATTCATAAACTCTCGGAA
>CAYGDK010000074.1:1213-2756 GCA_964348645.1 uncultured Candidatus Saccharibacteria bacterium
GTATTGGACCAGAGTAGTGGCGAACTTGTACTACCCGTAGCACAGGTTGCAGCGCTGTAGAGGTAACAAGTTAGGTTTACACCCGTAACGTTCGTAAGAAAACCGCCGACTGCAATCGAACTCGGATAAAGCTTCAGATTCTGTATCTCGACAGGTGCGGCAATATTACCGGATAGGTATACCCCGCTCAGCTCAATTTTCTGGTGAAGCGGTAAGGTAACGAGCGCTGTTGTAGGGGAAAAAGCTTGAGTGAGGGTTTTGCCGCAAACATAGGCTCTATCGTTAGCTGAGCCGCCACAGCTTGCGTTGCCGAAGAAGATATTATCCTTCTCGCCACGCTCGCCAATGTATGAAACGAGCGAATCGATGCTGGCAGACGTCACTGGTTCCTTGAATGTCAGCCGAAAGTTATACGGACGGCGGAAGATTAAAATGTTACCAGCTGGAGGCGGTGAGTAGGCTTGGGCTTTTTCTAAGAGTGGGTTTATTGATGCAAAAAGCTCTTGCGTTTGCTCGAACGGATTTAAGGCAAAGCGCTTCTTGTCGATATTGGAGATAGTTAATTTGTAGTATTCTCCACGTACGTCCGCATCAGCATCCGCGATCTTTTCAATCGTGACGGTTTCGGTTCCGCTGCCGCTATCTTTACGCACTGCAAGATTGTTATTAGGTCCAGTGAATGTGAATAAATCTTGACCGAAAGCTAATCTGTTTGGAGTAAGGAGTAGTCGCGGTGGGAGCGAAATTGTTATCGTCGCCTTATCTGTCGTGTTTGGTGAATTGTAGGCGAGCGTTCCCTGCATACGGAACAAGGTTGGAATGTTACCACTTACCTTTGTGAGCTCCATAAAGTAGCTGTTCACGTATTCTGGGGCAGTCCCGTCAGTCAGACTGTTGGGCAGTAAGCCAGGCGTAGGGCTAGCGTTGTGGTCACTTACCTGTAGTTTAATCGTTGCTCCGTCGGTGCCAGTACGTAGACCGGTCGGACTAAAACGATTGCCAATAAAATAAAGACTCAGGACGCCCGAGAGAACGACAATCAGCGTGCCGCTCACACCCAGAGCAACTGAGTGAACCTTAAACCACTTCTTTAGTTCCGGCGAAATCTTTGTGAATTTGTGTTTCATTTTTTACTTCAATTCTAACGTAACATTAATTGTCGATGGGAGAAAACTGACAAGAGTTAATCCGTCTTTAAGAACAAAGTAGCCATTCGGGATTGTCACGGCATAAGTGCCAGCTGTTTTGTACGCCGACAGGTTGAGTTTAAGCAGAACATCATTCCCCGTGGCAGCTGCAAGTGCCGCAGTTGTACCGGAGATGATGGCAGAAACAGACGTTGGGTTAATAACTGTAACCTTTAATGCTGCATCGACGCCGTCGTAACTAATTGTTGGGGTAACCGCTTTAGTTGAAGCTGTCTCAGACAATTTAAATTTAACCGTGACCTTGCTCGTCGCCTCGGCCGCTACAACCCCGGCGGGAAACGCCAGACCAATCGACACATCTGTATCTTTATTAATTCCGGTTACCGAGATCGAAT
>CAYGDK010000075.1:0-2679 GCA_964348645.1 uncultured Candidatus Saccharibacteria bacterium
CTGCGGGTTACGAGCCCGATAACGGCCCTTGCCAAGTCTAGGATTTAAGGCTCTCAATCCACTTTAACACTTTGTCCATGCTGTCAGCCGGGATCGCACTTGTCGATTCCTTCCCGAACGTATCAGCCAGGTAATCGCGCAGTACGGTTTCTGGCTGTCCAGTGGCCTTAAACTTCCCGTGGACTAGGCCGCGCTGCTTGGCGGTAATGAAGCGAGTTTGATCTTCTGCTGGGTTGTAATCTCCATCGCCTTGCTCCTGATTGACAGGCTCCTCGACCTTAGAATCAGGCTTTGATTCCGCTGTCGTTTCAGTCCAGTCCGTAGTCGCAGGGATATCCAACACATCGGAAACGCCGCGCCGGAAGTCACGGCTAGTCTCGTCTGCGGAAATAGCCCGCTGCAATTCCACGGCCATAGGGAGCCGTTTAGCAAGCTGGATGAGAACTGTTTTTTGTGCCATCGCGTCGAATTCTTTTGCCCACGGCGAGGACGCGTAAAACTCCTCTTTCTTGGAGTCGAACGTCTTACTATGTTTCTGCCCATGAGCAAGAGCATCCTGTTTAGACATGAAATGGAACACAGAGCCGCCGCCTTTTATTTTCGCCACTGCGTAGTACCCAACGACCTCCCCACGGTTTTTAATGGCTGGGGTATGATGTAGAAACGGGTCCGTGCCATGCTGATAACTGAACATATCCTTATCGTGGACCACGTTCATGTCGATAGATAGAGCCGCTTCGTGTCGATAAAATAATTCAATAAGGCCCTTAAATCCTATAACGAATTGGACCTCACTAACCTTCTCCCATTTCCCCGCTATTTGCCGACTGTTCCGGAATGGGATTAAATAGCTTCTACCCGCTACGGGCTCCAATCCCACTTGGGCAGCCGTGAATAGCGCACCTAGAAAGCTCTCCTGAGTACAGCGAGCCAATTCGGGATTTAGCCGTATGGATGTGAGCGCAATTCTTACAAGCCTTTCTGGGCGCATATGTTCCGGTAATGCTCTCCCAAGTTCCTTTGCTGACCGTTCAATAAGGTCTTGGAGGCTACTTACTACTGGTTTCGATATATCCTTTTTCAACACATCTATGGCGTTCATTTTTTATGTCCTCCTCGCTTTTTTAGTCCGAAATCGTATGCGTGCTGATTGTTTTCGCTGTAAGTGCATCGCTCTAGATTCTCCGGTCTATTATCCGTCTTGTGTCCGTTCTTATGGTTAGATATTGGCCCATCTCCGAATATGCGATCATGGAATGCGGCCATTACGAGAGAGTGGACGAAGTTGCTTTCGCCAATGTTCCCTCTCCAAAGAGAAACAAGCGGATATCCTGGGCGTGGGAGTGCTACCCCATGCTTCAGAATTCTACCTGTCATTTTAACCTCACCACTTGGACGATTATATTTGCGGCTCAACGATCTGACTCGTCCAAGGTCGGACACTTCATAATATCCCTCATATCCGACAACTGGACGCCATTCTTCATCCATAAAAAGCCCTCCCGGTTGCACAGATAGGGCGTTTCCGCTCGATCATCCGGGAGGGCCTAAAACGAAAAACGACCTATCTGTGCAAGTCCAGTATAGCATAATTGAACCTATTTTTTGTCTCCTTTTAATGCTCGCACTCGCAGGACACGGCTATCCGACTTAATCAAAAACTTAGAGCATATCATCGGCTCTTCCAATTTCAGCTTCTTTAAGTCGATCCGGTTAGTTTCCTGGTTAGTCCATGTGATCTTCCACTTGTCGGTAACACCGGACGTATGATCTTTGAGCAACACGCGCAAGTCATTCTTGACCTTCTCAATCTGGTTATCGAGGGCCTTGTAATCCTCTTGATGGGCCAGGAGCGTATCAACGAGAGCGTTCGCCGTATCGTCTAGCTCGATGGCCTCGCCCTCATCGCCCAGGGGATAGAGCCCGTAGAGCGTTTCAGCATCGCGGCTTGTGATCATCGTCGGCATGACCTTCGGCTCGATGTACCGAGTCCAAAAGTCTACCGCCTTGGCGATGATTTCTTTTTGTAGCTTGTCGTCGCGCTCGATGACCTTGTAGACAAATTCCTGGTTTCCAATTAGGCAGGCCAGATATCCCCTCTCGGCCCCGGCAAGCTCCATGTAGAACATAGTCTGTAGGATGTAATCCTGTGGCATGGACTCGCCCTCCCAGGCCCTGGAATTCCAAGGGCTTGTAGTCTTGGCTTCGAGGATTGCCTTTTCTCCGACGACACGACGGTCAATAAGTCCACGCAGGTAGGGATATTTCGGATGGACAAGAGCCTCATTTACTCGTGCTACTTTCTTGCCTGTCTCCTCGGTGAAAAGATCACAGACAGTGGCCTCTAGCTTGTTACCAAGACGGACCTGCATTTTACCGCTGATATCCTCAGGGATGATCTGCCCCGTTTTCTCAGCCCATAATTGGAGAGGTGTCTTGAAGCGCGACAGGCCCAGGACGGCGGCAATGTCACTACCTCCGATATAGCCCATACGATCATTTTTAACTTCAACAGCATCTAGCCCCATTGTCATTTTATTCTCCTCGCAGCTATTTTGCCCATCCCCAGGAATTAAACCCAGGCTCTTATCGCCTGCTCGCCGCCGTTACTCGACTTGCCAGAGCAATAAATTCTGATCGCTGAACTAGATGGGAATCTGTGACGTGGTTGGACTCGCA
>CAYGDK010000076.1:0-2576 GCA_964348645.1 uncultured Candidatus Saccharibacteria bacterium
GAGCACATCATCGAGTAACTTGTCCCGGATTGCCCTGCAATTATCTACATAAGTTGCGGCAATCTCATCAATAGTAGGCGCAGGCGGATCGGAGAGCATCGGCCTTCCGCCTAAATCTGCAACGATGCGCTTGCCCATGCTCTGCCCATCGAGTAATGCGGCATGTTCTTCGGCGGTGATCTCGACAGCATCAGCAGGGATGGCGTCGCCGTGGATTGCGGTGGAATAGAATCCACATGTTGATTTTGCATAGTACATGTTGGTTTCTCCTTATTTACCAATTGCGATCCAGTAATACCCACCCGAACTTGATGTGCCAATATTCGCCGTAAATCCTGATACGCTAAGTGCGCTTATGTAGCGAGTTGCATTAATTGCAGCCGAGTCAGTTATAGTATAAAGAGCCGTCGGGAATGCGATAGGAAATGTTACGGCGACACTTGTTCCGGCGCTAAATGCGGCGACACCCCACTGAATAATCATCCCCCCCGGCATCTTTTGGTATCCGCTTGATGCAAGAGATTGATTCGCGCCTTGCAAAGCTTCTTTTAGACTGAGCGGCGTAATGATTTTAGTGTTGTTGGTTTGCGCCTGCGCCTCGGCGGTTGATGCAACTGAGGTAGATACCACAGCCGTCCCGTCAGCCTTCCGCACAAACACTCGATAGGTGCTCACGCTCTTGGCAACGAACGTCCAGCACTCACCAGCCTCAGAGGTACGGCTCACCGCACCATCAATATCGAAGGTTGATCCTTGCGTGAGTACCGTTCCAGTCAGCGGGTAGAAGTCACGGCTCGCACCTGCTTGCGGGGCGTTGGCTATCGCGGTAATCGTTACCACTGTACCTGTGCCGTCCAGCACGTTGCCAACAGCAGCGGCCCAGAAGTCCATCGTGGTGGCGTGTTGGGCTACGTTGCTGCGGGCTTCGTTGATGGCCGTGCCGGATAGGGTTTGGGTGCCGATGAATGTGTTGGCTGCGAGGGATGCAGTCACTGCCCGCAAATAGGTAGCAATCTCAGCCGGGGTGCGCGAGTCGGTGATGTTGTTGGCCTGAGTGTCCGCCAGGAACTGCGCCACCCCTGCGGCGATTAAGCTGGTTTGTCGCAGTGCTTTGTTGACCAAATTCGAGCGAGCAACACCCGGCTGATTGCCGATGGGGCGCTGAGAGTCCGCAAGATATGCCGCCTGGGTTAGCAGGTTCGTCCCTGTGTCAGTCTCCGCGAACGGTAAGATTTCATTCGTTGCCATGTGTCATTTCTCCTTATGGTACAAGCTCGACAGCCCATTGGCCGATATCCCACCCGGCCACGGCTCCAGATTCTTCAACGTCCCATGCGAACAGAGGCCCATCTTCGGGCGTGATTGCATAAAATAACACGCGCACCCCGGCAGGCTTTAGCGGAATGTACCCGCCTAAGAGCAGCGATTGGTCGACTGCATTCAGCCGTTGCCCTGCTATGCCGACGATCATGCTCATATCCTGATTGTCTTGGATAATCAGGAAACTAGAATTATCAAACGCGCTTGCCCATATCGCGTAAGCACCTGGGATTGTACCATCCCAACTATTAGCCGCGATCTTCGCTTTTAATAACCGTCTATACGAATCATCCGGCAAGTTTGTCAGCCCGGAATCGGGGTCGAATTCACCCTTCCATACCCCGCTATCCCATCCGGTTTGTGCAGTGTCATCCCATGCGAAATAGACCCCGACGAGCGGGATATCAATACGTCTACTGCGACCGATCCATTCGCCGACATCATCGAGTTGCGCTCCTACTGCCGTATCAATGTCGAAGTCGGCAGGAAACCCGCGTGCGACATCCTGCACCTTGACAAGTGGGCCAACACCAGCCGTTACCGTGGCCTCGAATTTCTCCTTGCCGCGATGCTCGGAAGTTATCAGCGAGAGGTATTCGTCAAGCGTCACAGGACGATCACCGTCACATCGACTGCCGGGTCACATTCTGCGACCTCGTTAAATGCAATCGTCAGGTTGGCGGTGCCGAATGCGCCAGCGTTCTTCTTGATTCGTATCTGCGAGATATCAAAAGTCGCGCCGGCTTGCGTACCGGGAAGATTCGCTGGGACATACAGCTTCGTGATTAGAACGTCGTCGCCAATGTCAAGGGCTTGCAGAGATTCGGCGACAGCGGCGGCGATTAGATCGGCATATCCGGTCGTGTATCCAGCAAACGCCGTAATCGTGACTTCAACCCCAATGACGGCGGGCGTCGGGCGGAAGAAGTTGATGGTGTTCGGGATGCCGTATTGATCGGCAGTCGTGACTGCCGTGGTTCCATAGGTGCCAGTACCCGGAGTTTTCTTGATGGCGATGGCATCACCAATGGCCTGCGAGGCTCCACCCTCGGCAATGATAGCAATGCTATGCGCAGGAATTCCATCGGCGTCTGTGATGTTGCTATCGTTTTCATATCCCTTGAATCGTGATACGCCATCAATAGAAGCAACAGCGCCGACGATGCCATCTAGAACCGATAGCGATGGAAGAGCGGTCGAGAACGTCTGGCGGCGGCGTAGTTCGGCATCTGTTTCAATGGGATCTCCAACTGTTG
>CAYGDK010000077.1:0-2454 GCA_964348645.1 uncultured Candidatus Saccharibacteria bacterium
GTGAACTGGACAACGAACGTGGACACCGCGCCAGCACCAAAGTTCGCGCCCGCAGCAGACCCGTACACCGTTGCAGCCGTCGCCAGCGCAGACACACGGGCCGACGACGATGTGGTCAACAAACCGCCCGCCTCGATCAGACACGAACCGGGACAGAACGCTGTAGCGACCAAACCCAACGGCAACGAGAACGACACCGACCCCGCACCAGTCGCCGTGCCCGAAATGTGAACCAGCAGGTCGAGCCCGTTGTCCGAAAACCTGTACCGGGCACTGTTGATGACAGCCGCCGTGATGTTCGTCGTCGTCGGGGTGTAGTCGATCCAGTTGCCCATCCGATACAGGTGATCCTCAAGCGCCCGGTCCCGGTCCTCGAGCACCTCACGCAACTGTTGACGATCAGGTTCGTCGCCACCAACAGCGGACGAAACCGAACCCTGCCAACGGTCCTGGAACTTGAACACGTCACACCTCCTGGCAGCGCAGGACCAGGCGACGCAGCTCCACACCCTGCAACGTGACAATCGGGGCGACGTTGTACGTCGGGCCGGCGTTGTTCGGGTTGAACTTGTGGGCAAGCAACGACGTGGTGGCTTCGGTGGTGAACTGGTACAGCATCGCATCCGACGTTGCGCCGTTGAACTGGTCAGGGCCGACAGCAGGGACACTGAGAGTCCCCATCTGCACCCCCATCGACCGGGCGGCAGCCGCCGATTCCTCCCCAATCGCAACCTCCATCAACGCGTCCTTGATGATGAACGGGCGCTTCGATGAGTAGTCGGCCAACGTGACAGTCGCGGTCGGGAACGTCGTCAACGAAGGGGTCAGCGCCGAGGTTGTCGGGTTGAGTTGCAGCCGCCACACCTTCTGCGCCCCGGTGGACACCGGGTAGAAGTACGCGTACTCGCTGCGGTTCACCGTCGCCGGCACCAGCGACGAGAAACCCGACAGGTTCGCGCGCCGATACCAGGCGCGGCTTGTCATCGGGTCGTTGAACATCACACTGCTGTCGTTGCACACCACCGCAACCGCTGACCCGACCTGGGCGACAGACGACGCATCCGCTGCACCTTGCAGAATGCGACGCGCAGTAGAGCCCTGCATGACCAGCGGCCCGTCGTAGTTGCCTGCGGCAACATTGCTGGTCAACCCGAGAACACTCGTATCGAACGGGGTGCCATCGGACAACGGGACACGGTTCACCTGACGCAACACCGAACTCGAGCCGAGCACCCCCGAGATGGAGTACAACCCGCCCGTCGTCATAATGTAAAGCACGTCCTGAGCGTCCACGAACCCGGTGATCGTGTTGCTGGTCGAACCGATGTCGATGTAATCAGTTGCCGCCCACGTCACCGGATCGTTCGGTGCCGAGAAGAACATGCGGTTCGTGATCGTCGAATCGCCACCGACAAGCCAATACTTGTACGTCCCCAACGTGGACAACCAGTTCGCTGCCGGGGTGTTGCCATTGGTGAGCGCAAACGTGGTCACGTCACGGGCAACGATGATGCCAACACCCACCGCGTCCAATGCCCAACACATCTTGTTCGCAAACTGGACCGGGCCAGCCTTCACCGCTGTACCCGCAGCCGCCGCGCTACTGCCCGTGGTGGTCAGCCCGAAGTTCTGATAGTAGAACGTCGGCGGCGTACCCGTCGTGCCCGCCCAATGGATCACATCGTTCGAATCCACACCAAAAAACCCGACGAACGCAAGACCCGAGTTGAGGCTGGACGACTCGCTGAACACGCTCGGCAACGCGATCAGATGCCCCGTCGAAGGGGACACCGCCACATCGGTCCCAACCCAAGTGTTCATCGGTTGCTGCGACTCGTTCGTCCCAACGAAATAGCCGCCCGAGAAGTCGTCGTACTCGATGTCGAACTCACGCCCCATGACAGGTCACCAGTTCGCCCACAACGACGTACCCGACGAACGCACGTAGCGGGGTCCGGTGCGAGCCCAGCCGGCGTCCTTCATCTTCCGCACCGACAGTTGGAACTCGTTGTCGTCCCTCGCTGCGTCCTCCATCCGGTTCCGGCGAACGTTCGCATGGTACGCTGCACGGGCAAGCAACGTCTGATGGTACGTCGCGGGCAGCAACGGTTCCGTCGTGTCCGACGCAAGCGCCGGCTCAGCCTGCACGTAGTACAAGGTGGCGTCCGGGGCGGTTGTGGGGACCGGGGTGATCTTCACGTTCGTCCCGGTTTCGGTCCACACACACTGCGCGCCACGGGCGGCGATGTCGAGGTACGCGGCCAACGGTGCGAACTTGGCGCGCCGGTCGTTGACCACCAACTCTTTGACCTTCACACACCCCGAAGGCTTCGGGGCAACCCCCGTCGTGAACGTCAGCGACGCCTCAGCGACCAGCCACGGCCAGTCGTACTCGTTGCACATGTCACGCAACGCGGCGTCGAGAGCGTTGTTCAGTTCGGACGTGTCGAGCAG
>CAYGDK010000078.1:0-2442 GCA_964348645.1 uncultured Candidatus Saccharibacteria bacterium
GGCTTCCCACAGACTCAGTTCGACGGTAACCCGGTAGACCAGCAGACCGGCCCTAACATGTACCGGACGATGTACGGCGGGCAGCCGCAGATACCGCAGCCGCAGCCGAACTACGGTGGTACGCCGCAGCAACCGCAAGGCTACAACCCAGCGTTCAACGAGCCGTACAACCCGGTTCAGCCCGGCCAGGGCCAGATGCTCGGTCGTGCCGGCACGCCGCAGTGGGCACAGCAGCAGGGCGGATACATCGCACCACCGACCCGGCAACAGCCCGGCCAATACCCCGGCATGCCGCCGTACCGCGAGTACGGCCGTGACCCGTCAACCTACTCGGTCTCCGGTGGCCAGGACTACGGCCTCGCCCGCGGCCCCATCCCGCAGGGTATGCAGGCATTCCTCCGTGCCCTCGGCTTCCCCGAAATGGGGATTACCGACAACCTCACGGCGGGCCGACCGCTACAGCCGTACAATGCGGCCAATGCAGCCAAGCAACTCGGTGGCGTGAACATCGCGTCCCCGCAGTCCATGAACGCCCTCGGGCCGTCCGGTCAAGACTACTTCGCCGGCCTCATCGAGTCCATCCTAGGTATGCCTATCCAGGACTACCTCTACGGCGCCTACCAGCCGTTCCAAGGACTGAACGAAGGCCGCAAGTCCCGCACCCGCGGCGCCTCGCCGAAGACTAGGCGCTAATGACCAGCAACTACACGCTGTTCGAAGCCTTCCGCGCAGCCCAGGAGTCCGGGACGACCGGGACTGCGATTGACCGTGCCCGCGCGGGATTCCAGACCACTCCGGAGGTCGTGCGTACCGAGTCCCCGTTGCTACAGCAGATTCGCAGCGGCGCACCGGCGCAGTCAAGCCCTTCGACTGACCGTGGCTGGCTCGGCAACGTCGGCAAGTTCGCCAGCTCCATGCTCTCCGGCGAATCCTTCGGCAACTTCCTGTCCGACGACGTGTTCGCCCGCGTCCCCGGCGCCTTCGGCGACTCGTTTGAGGGCCGGCATTCCGGCACACGCATTAAGTCCGCGCTGTCCGATATCCCGTACACCGGCGGCCTCTTAGGCATGACCTTCGACGCAGCCGCGGCCCCTCTCACCATCCTGACCGCCGGCGCCGGCAGCGTGATATCCGCGGGCATCAAGTCCGCCACCGTAGCCGCGAAAATCCCCGTCGTTGGTCGTTTCGCTGGCGCCCTTATCGACCCCATCCTCACAAACGGCTCCTTCGTGCGTAAGTGGGGCGTCGAAACCGTCACCGGTGCGTTCGCCCAACAGGGTGGCGAGTGGGCGTTAGACCGAGTTCCCGAAGACGCCCCGTACCCGTTACAACTTGCGGCCGGCCTCCTCGGTGGCCTCGCCCTTGCCCCGTTTGGTGCGGCCGGTGCCAAGATGGGCCTCGGCGTCGGCGACGTCGCCTTCTCTGCCATCAAGCGTTCCAACCCCACCGGTGTCATGGCCGCGTCAGTCGCCGAAATGTCCGGTGTCCCGCCGACCGCCCCCGGCATCGACGTGTTCGCTGCTATGGACGGCGCCGCGCGTGACATCCGTTCGTCTATCCTTGAAGCGGCTGGCGACGGCACGATGCAGCAGGCTGTGCCTATTGGTCTCGGTACGCCCGCTCGTTCGGCTATGGATAACCTTGTGTCTACGATCATCGGCCGGCAGTCCGTGCTAAACGGCCTTGTTGACGATGCGGTTCTCAACGCCTACAACGACCCATTCACCCCGATCGACCAACCGGTCAAACCTCCGAGTTTTGCCCAGGCCGCCGTGCAGAAGTTCATTGCCGGCAACGGGTGGTACAGTCGCACCCCGGCTGCTCGCGTCATCGCTACCCACGCCGAAGTAATCCGCGAGTCGGGCGCGTTACAGGCGCAGACGGCGGCGTATGAAATAGGCAAACTGACCACACCAGAGTTCGGCGCGAAATTCGAGAAGGTCTCGCTGCGTCCTACTGCACTACCGGACACGAAGGTTACCTGGGACATTGCCGGGAAGTCTGATAACCCATACTTAGCGTTGCGCGCTCTCGTTGAGCACAGCGAGGACTTTTTCCTTACCGCCTCCCAGCAGGATCACATTGACAACTACAAGTTCCTGTGGGAGTTGAACAAAGAGATTGACGTCAAGGGCTTCGGCATCAAGGTGGGCGGCGACATTGAGTCGTACACGCCGTCGTATGTTGAGTACCTTGACATGAAGTCCCCCGGTGAGTCTGTCTTGTCCGGCGCCGACCTGGCTGACCGTGCCCCGGCCCTCTTCAAGTCCAAGAAAGCCCGGCTCGGCGGCGCCCCCGGCTACACGATGCCGCGTACCTTCGAGGACGTAAACGAGTTGGTCAAGGCTTCGCTGATGAACCGCGAAGACCTCATCGACCACCTGACTGCAGGCATCGCCAAGTCCACCGACATCGAAGAGACCGGCCGGCTACAGGCGATGC
>CAYGDK010000079.1:0-2319 GCA_964348645.1 uncultured Candidatus Saccharibacteria bacterium
AAAGAAAAACCCCTTGCGGGGTTCTCCTTTTGTTCTTCTTTATTAGAGAAGACTATTGCGGACCGTAGACAACAAATAACTTTGTTGAGTTTGGAAACGCTGCTGCCGCAAAGTTAGCACCGTTACCACCTGGGTTGGTTAGCGTCCCGGTAGCAGATGATGTGTAAATACCATTACCACTTGTCGCATTACCTTCAGACTGAGTAGCTAACTGCCAACCTACCGTGTATGCAGCGCCAGCTGCTGACGTAACATACTTGTGTGCCAAACCTACAGTTGTGTCAGTAGAAGATGGATCCTTACATGCCGCACTACCAGACAAGTACAGAGTCGCACCTACTAAGCCGGTATTTATCACACCGTTACAAGCGTCACCTGTCGTATCCCATACTTCAATCGCTGTGGTAGCAATTGGGTAAGCGTTACCGTTGTCTAGGTAATACTGAGCAAGCGCTGTATCGAGTGAACGAGCGTTGTTCTTGCGCTGCGTATCAGTTGCTTTGGTTCGTGCGTTTCCAAGTGAAACGATCACTAGCGCAGCTAAGATACCGATGATGGCAATAACAACCAACAGTTCAATAAGTGTAAAACCTTTTTTATTCATATTCCCCCTATCTTTTAGTAACAGCCGTTTTATGGCTGAATATTCAAGCCACAAACTAGCTGTATGCTCCGCCTAGCGTTACCGCCAAACGAAACACCCCGACTCCCGTCGACCACACAATTAAGATGAGTGAAAGTCATATCTATACTATGTGGCCAATTACAAATACGTGTCAAGAAAACTGAATGGCGGCTATTGCGGACCGTACACAACGAAGGCATTCACCCCGCTCGGTGAGATGTCCGGAAACCCGGAGGGAGTCCCAAAATCAGCTAAGTTCGGGAGCGCTAAGGCGCCAAATCGAGTAACTCGCCACACACCATTACCAGTATCGCCGTCTGTCAGTAATTTATAGTCTTCGGTTTGGTTATCTAGTACCCAGCCGATTGAGTACTCACGATTCTGTGCGGTCGCTGATCGATATAAGTGAACAAGCTGTGTCGGCCTAGCAGGATCGTTACAAGCAGCGTTAGTCTGAATGTACTTAAGAGTAAGCAGCTCTTCGAGTACACCACCTGGTGCACATGCGGCTGTAATATCCGTCCCGTTTCCATCATTTAAAATTGGATAACGATTCTTTTCAATGAAATACTGCGCCAATGCCGTATCGAGACTTCGAGCATTTTGTTTTCTCTGTGTGTCCCCAGCTTTTTTACGGGCACTGCCGATCGAGACAATGACAAGTGCGGCTAGTATCCCAATAATAGCGATTACAACAAGGAGTTCGATAAGTGTAAAGGCTTTGTTGCGCATTCCGTCTCCTTATTGAATGACGTTTGCCAGGTTATAAATCGGCACGATAATCGAGAATACTAAGAACGCCACACCCATGCCAACGATGACAAAGACAACTGGCTCAGTCAGGGCGGAGATATTCTTAATGCTTTGGTCGGTTTGCGACTCGAAGTAGTCTGACAAGCGATACAGGACTTGCTCGAGCTTTCCGGACTCTTCGCCAACCGCCACCATTTGGGTGATCGTTGCGGGGAAGACATCGTGCTTACTGAGACTCTGAGCAATCGGTGAACCCCGTTCAACGTTTCGCGCTACCTGCATCAGCGCGTCTTGATAAACTTCGTTATCCAGAACGCGGGCAACAGATTCGATAGCGTGGATGATCGGCACACCCGATTGAACCATCAGGGCAAATATCCCAGTGAAACGAGTCATCTCGAGGTTTTGAATAAGAACGCCAAAGACCGGGATGCGCAACAAGAAGGCGTTGAATGCTCGACGGCCGGAGTCTGATCGAATCCATTGGTTTACAAAAAAGACGAGCACACCGATGGCAATAAAGTAGAGCCACCAGTAGTTGATAAGACTGTTCGTTATGCCGATAACAACTTGTGTCATCCATGGCAGGTCGACGTTGGCTTCCTGGAAAACGGACTCCAGCGCAGGGACGATACGGGTAACCATAATAATAGCCACAACAATCATGGCGCCGATGATAAAGCCCGGATAAAGAAGTGCGCCAATAACTCGGCCGCGGAAACGCGAATCGCGCTCCTGTTCGGTTGCTAGTAGTTCCAAGGCGGTGTCGAGCTTACCGGTCGCTTCACCGGCCGCTACGACCGAAACGAATACCTGGTTGAAAATCTTCGGGTGTTTTTTGACAGCATCTGAGAACTTATAACCGTTCTCAAGGTCCTGAAGGATAGTGCGGAGTGATTCTTCGACGAACGGATTTTTGGTTTGCTCAATTAACGAACGAA
>CAYGDK010000080.1:0-2257 GCA_964348645.1 uncultured Candidatus Saccharibacteria bacterium
GGGTAAGTCATATGACCTTAATTGCTCCGAGGGAATTAGCCATTGAAGCACTCGAAGAAAGATTCAATAAATATCCCATTGATAGTGTTGGTAAAATGAATGCCGGTGGTGAATTAGGAAAGGTATGGATGGAAGAGCGAATGGGAGTAACCCCAAGGAAAAGCATAGAATTCTATTCTAGTGACCCTGTTATGTATATTCAACATATCGGCAGCATAGATCCCCTAAATGTAGCCCATAAAAAGAGAATGTCTAGAATAAGGGCCCTTGAGATACCAATCTGGGGACGTTCAGAAGAAATGGTTAAGAAATTTGTATGAAGAATCTGATGATTTATATACATCCATCAAAAGAGTTTACCGAATACTATGCCGGCTTAGTTAAGGTGCAGATAGATAATTCTCTACGAACGTGGAACAAGGAAGACATACTACTAGTGACCAACTTCCCGTATTCTTATAACGGTATTGATGCAATAGTAGTGCCCGATGATTTGTTTTGTGAGCACCGCAGGAGGGCAAGTAAGATAAATGTGATTTGCTATATGATAGAAAATAAGATGATAGACGGATTATGTTGGTTTCATGATTTTGATGCATATCAGCTACAAGAACTCCCGGAGGACGTATTAGGAGATAAAGACGCTGCCTTTACGGATTATGGATTCAACGAGACGTGGAATACCGGAAGCTTTTTCTTTACCCCGAAGGCCAGTGATGTCTTTGAGCTTATCCGCCAAACAATGAATAGAAGACATTCAAATGAGGAACAGGCCCTTAATCTACTAACCTCTAAGAATACGTCCAATATTAACCAGAGATATATAAGACTTAACAATACTTACAATTTGGGGCAAAAGCGGTCTAGTGAACTTGCCTACGAGAAAGCTGATAAGCCTATTAGAGTGTTGCACTTTCACCCCCAGATGCTGGATGTCTACGAAAGAGTTAAGCCACTTATCCCAGATTATCTGGCAGAAATATTTAAAAAACATGGATACTAATACAACACTTCTTATAATGACAAATGGCCGCCGAGAGTATCTCGAACGGACTTTATCGACGCTCGGAAAACTTCATGGTAATTTTTCCAGAATATTAATTCATGATGATTCAGGGGATGAAGATTATCATGATTGGCTTAAACAACTTAATTACGAGATTGCCACCACCAAACGAGTTGGATTCACAAAAGCAATGATTTCCGCATGGCAAAAACTCAAAGAAGATTCTAATGAGTGGGTTTTCCACCTGGAAGAAGACTTTCTTCTTTTGGATGATATCTATGTTGATACGATGATTGATGTCATTAAAAATCATGATTATCTCAAAGAAATGGTGCTTCTTAGGCAGCCAATCGGTAATCGTTCGCGGGAACAAATAAAAGGGGGGATAATAGCCTCGCACCCAGAACGATATGAAGATAAAACGGACGGCGTTAATTATTGGGTGGAACATAGAGTTGGTTTTTCTTGTAATCCCTGCGTTTATAAAAAATCTCTTATTTACGAATATCCCTGGCCAGATATGCCTCACTCAGAACGCGAGTACGGACGAGTGTTATTTGAGGATCAGAACGCGAGGTGCGCTTATTGGGGCAAAAGCACCGATAAGCCAACAGTTGTTCATATAGGAGAAGTTAGAAGCGGATTTAATTATTAATATGGACACTACAATAATTTATTACACAAGCAATAAGGAGACCCCTGAGTTTGAGCAAAGGATAATAGATAGCCTTTTAAGAGTTTGCGGAGACCTACCGATTATTAGCGTTTCCCAAAAGCCGATGGATTTAGGTAAGAATATTTGCGTGGGAGATGTCGGGGCTTCCGGTTTTAATATGTTCAGACAAGTTCTTATTGGTTGCAAAGCAGCAAAAACAAGGTTTATAATAACAGCCGAAGCCGATTGTTTATACCCGCCCGATTATTTTAAGTTTGTGCCGGAAAGAGAAGATATCTGTTATCGCAACTTAAATACCTATTTACTCGGACTTAGGCGTGATTATTTCTATAAAAAACCAGAAGGGGGGACATGGTCGCAGGTTATTGGAAGAGAGTTCTATATCAAGAGATTGGAATATCTATTTGAGGATGCTCCTGAATGGAGTGTGGAGGAAAAGAACTTTCCAAAAGAAAGAAAGAAAGGCGAAGATGTCTTCTCTAGTAATCAAATAGAAAGATTTAAGACAGAAAATGCTTGTATATCAATAAAGTCAGGGATGGGAATGAGGCACTATTCCCATTCAGAGAGAGTCC
>CAYGDK010000081.1:0-2158 GCA_964348645.1 uncultured Candidatus Saccharibacteria bacterium
CCGTGATAACGGCGCCGTCGACTTTGCTGCCCAGGTAGGATTCGGCGTCGGCCTTAATTTTGGCCAAGATCATCGAAGAAATTTCCTGCGGCGTGTAGTCTTTGTCGCCCATCGTCACCTTGACGCCGTCACCGGCTTTAACGATTTTGTACGGCATTAACTTGAGGTCGCGTTGGACTTCTTCGTCTTCAAACTTTCGGCCAATCAGACGCTTAACCGAGAAAACAGTGTTCTCTGGGTTAGTAACGGCCTGGCGTTTGGCCAGTTGGCCAACTAAGCGTTCGTTCTTTTTTGACATCGCCACGATCGATGGCACTAAGTTGCCGCCTTCGGCGGTTGGGATCATCTTGGCCTTGCCGGCTTCCATAACGGCAACAGCAGAGTTGGTTGTCCCGAGGTCGATTCCAATTATCTTTGCCATAGTTTTACAGCCTCCTTAAAGTTTTGTTCTAAGAAAAATTGTAAAGTTTCCTTTACATTTGTCAATGGCATAGGAAAGAGCCCGGCCTTGGAATGGCCGGGCATGGTTCGCGCGATACTAGCGGAAGTTCCAATCTCTTGGTGTGTGGGGCCGTACCTTGCTTCATGGTCGGAAGGTATAGTTGACCCTTCCTTCTCCGCAGGCGGATTGGGTTGTCCTCCCTCATGACGAGGTGATGCTCAACCGGTGCTATGCCGGGACTGACCGGAGGTCAGATCCTGCTCCCACGGTGCAAGACATGGCAATAGTAGCACCACGTTGCATGTCACAAAAGAGGGCATCTAATTGAACCAGGGCGGCTTGGCCCGTATAATTGCCGAAGCCTAATTGAGGCGGGAGAGTGCACACTACATGAGACGACCAAAAAAGGACCAACGGACCAAGGCATTGACGCCAGATCAGGAAGCGATGGTTGATCGAGCCATGGGCTACCAGCCGCCAGCTTTACTAATCGAGCGGTTGCAGCGAGAGCTGGCGCCGCTCGGCCAATACGGTGGGCGAACAGCCATGGAAAAGATCAAACGTCGGTGGACCGGAACGCTTCGGATGAGCGAGGAAACGTCGCTTGAATGCTTTGAGGAGTTGAAGCGTTTCCTCATCACCAAGGCTCTTCACCCAGAGCTCAGACTAGCTCCGAGTGGCCTCGTCGATGAAGCCTGGCATATGTTTATCATCTTCACGGAAGACTACTTTGCGTTTTGCGACTTGGTTGGCGAATATATCCACCACCGGCCGCTTACGGAAAGACAACTGGAAGGGGTCACGCCTTGCCACGAAGTCAGTAGGCTCGTTAAGTCAGTCTTTCCCGAGAGCAACAGCTACTTCTGGGGTACGAACTACGATAGAGAGCGGTCGTTTGACAATCAGATGGAGCGATCAAGATGTTGCGGCTAGTACCAACAAGAGCCCCGGGCAAAACCCGGGGCTTTCACTTACGTCTTATCGTTGTCGGTCTCAAATACGGGATTGTAATTGGGGTTGAGGCGTAGTACTGCGTCGTGGTACGAGCCATAAAGAAAGTTATTTGGTAAACCGATTTGGGCCAATTCGCCCGCACCAACTTTATCAGCGAGGATATCATCTACCGTCCCGGGACCCTGCATCTTACTAATGCTGCCTTCGGCGATTTCATGATCGATCACAGCGCGTGGGAAGACTGCGATTACTGCACCATCTGCCCCCTTATGGGTTAACAATACTCGATCTTGTTGTTCTTTATCGAGCTCAGGTAATACCCGAGCGATTTGATCGGGATCCATAAAAGCGACTGTTCCCTCTATGCCGGTCCCGGTTGTAAAGTATTCGGCTTTATCAACAATTTGGTCGGCCGTTTCTGCGCGAGTTTGATGTAAAAATAAAAAGTTTGACGCGTGCTGTTCGGTTAGCATGCGATGGATTTCAGCAGGATCAGTTATTTGCTCGGGAACTATTTCGGTATCAGGACTTGTCTCACCTGTTTCTGGAGCCTTCCATTCTGCATACTCCTGCCCGGGACTGAGCTCTTCGCTCATCCCTTAGAAACGCGGACCTTGGCCGGTTTGAGGACGACGTCGTTCAGCAGCCAGCCGCCCTCAACTTCGTCAATAATTGTTTCGGCCGGTAAATTACTGTCTTCATACGAAATCGCTTCGTGCATATTGGGGTCAAAGTGCTCGCCTTTGGTTTTTATTCGGACTA
>CAYGDK010000082.1:0-2154 GCA_964348645.1 uncultured Candidatus Saccharibacteria bacterium
AGTTCAAGGAGAAAAGTGATCAATACGGTCAGTACGTCGGACTCTTTACCTACCCAGTCCTCCAAACCGCCGATATTGCCTTGTATGGCGCCGAAACAGTACCGGTCGGCGAAGATCAGGTTCAGCACTTAGAATTAGCCCGAGAAATTATCCGTAACTTTAACAGCCACGTCGGATCAACAGTGCTAGTCGAGCCTAAGCCACTCCTTACCAAGGCTGCTCGCGTCATGGCTCTAAATGACCCAACCAAAAAAATGTCCAAATCGATTCCGGGCAGTGCCGTCCTTTTGACTGACGACTCAGCCGCCCTGGAGCGAACACTAAAACGCGCTGTCACCGATAGCGACCCGAACAGCACCAGCAAAAGCCCCGCGATCACTAACCTGTTTATGCTGCTCGAGAACTTCAGCGAGCCGGAAACGGTTCGTCATTTTGATGAGCAGTACACCAAAGGAACGATTCGCTACAGTGAGCTAAAAGAACAGTTGATCGAAGATATCGGCGAATTCCTTGCCCCTGTTCAAAAAACTTACGAACAGTTACTTGCCAACCCAGACCAGCTCAAAACCATCTTGGCTCACGGCGCCGAGAAAGCCCGACCGATCGCCATCGAAACAGTCAAGCGCGCCAAAGAAGCACTCGGCCTTTAGCCGATCGCCTGAATCGCTGCCGATAATTCGGCTAGTTTTTCGTCACAGACTGCCTGGGAGCGACCTTCGACGTTTAGCCGGATGAGCGGCTCCGTGTTACTGCCGCGCAAGTTAAAGCGCCAATCTTCAAACGCAATCGACAAGCCATCCGTTCGGTCAATTGCACCGGAGCCATATTTTGCTTCAATTTGCTTCAAGACTTCTTCAACACTCGAGACTGTGAAGTTAACTTGGTCAGTCATAAAGTACTTGGCACGCATTGGAGCAGCTAGCTGACTTAGCTTTGTTCCAGGATTAGCAGCTAAGACATTGAGTATAATAATAAATGGAATAATCCCGTTATCGGCGTAAAAGAAGTCACGGAAATAGTAATGGCCACTCGTTTCGCCGGCAAACAAGACGTCTTCCTTTTTCATGCGCGTCTTGATGAACGTGTGACCGGCCTTGGTAATGAACGCCTGACCACCCGCTTCCTTGACCATTTCTTCAACCGCCCAAATGTGACGAGGATCGTACAGAATTTTCTCGCCAGGGTGACTCTTGAGCAATTGTACCGCCAGAAACGCCGTCAGGTGTCCCCCCTCGATAAAGTCGCCGTTCTCGTCGGCAAAGAAACAACGATCACCATCAGCATCCCAGGCGACCGCCAGATCGGCGTTATTTTCTTTAACAGCCGCGATTGTCTCGGCTCGATTCTCGGTTAAGAGCGGATCGGGTCGACCCTTGGGAAATGTGCCATCTGGCTCAAAGTTGAGCTTAACCAGCTCGATTGCGTCCTGCATACCGACCCGTTTGATGAGCTTTTCAACCAGCGGACCGGTTAGGCCAAAGTTGTTGTTGGCAACGACCTTTAACTTAGTAAGCGACTCGAACTCAACTAAGTTAGCCAGCATATCCAAGTAGTCTTCAGTAATGTCTTTCGCCTTCAGCTCGCCAGGCTCGTCACTTGTTAAGTCCTCGTCGCTCTCAGTAATCTTTTTTATTTCTAGTAGGCCGGTTTCGCTCGAGATGGCTTCGCACTCGCCGCGAGTCATCTTGAGGCCGTTATATTCGGCTGGGTTATGTGAGGCCGAAACCTGAATACCGCCATCGTAATTGTAGTAGCCAACCGCAAAATAGAGCGCGTCAGTTGGCCCGGGTCCGATATCAACGACGTTAACGCCCGCTTCGAGCAGTCCGTCGATGACTGCTTTCTGTAATTCTGGCCCGCTAGTCCGGACGTCGCGGCCAACGGCAACAACTTTTGGTTTAACAAAGGCTGCGTAGGCTTGGGCGATGCGTTTAAAATCTGCGGCGGTTATCTGATCGGGATACACACCCCGAATGTCGTAAGCTTTGAATATTGAGGAATCCATCTTTCACAACAGATTATCACGACCGTACCCTGTTGTGAAAGAATGAGTCACGCAAGTGACGAGTATAGTGATAGCTTAGCAATTTAACAGGTAAAGAAAAGGCCGCCACGCATACGAGATGCGGGCGGCCAGTGACGAGGGTCAGGAAG
>CAYGDK010000083.1:0-2117 GCA_964348645.1 uncultured Candidatus Saccharibacteria bacterium
TGGGTTACGTGGATTGGAAATCTGCGAAGCGTGATGAGCGCGGAATTTTCGTGGAACGCGTGTTAGATCGCCGCAACAAATACATGCAATTTCTGGAGGACTTGATCGACGCCGGTTTGATTGGCACATCCAGCGAGTCAACCGGCAATGTGGAAAAGACCGCGAACGGGGAGATCAAACGTTGGCCCATCCGCCGTGATAGTCTGACAGTCATGCCGATGGAACCCCGCATGATGAAGGAAAACCCGTTGATTGCAAAGGCCATCGAAGGAATCAAATCATTGTCCATATCCTCGGAAGTGGCAATCGCCAATAACGGGGAAGAAATCTCAATCGAAAAATCCATACAAGGAGAACTAGCCATGAACGAAGAAATCAAAACCATGCTCGATGGCTTCAAGGCCGAACTCATTGCCACCGTCAACGACGCTGCAAAAGGTGCGGTCGATGAGGCCATGAAGGCATTGCCCGAATTGAAAGGCGGCGCGAACATCCAGATCACCTCTGACCCGGCGGATCGTCCGTTCGAGTCAATCGCCGAACAGGCAAAGGCCATCAAAGCGTTTACGTCATCCGTTGGCCGCACTGTGCATCCCCGCCTCAAGGCGCTGGAAAACATCCAGGCGAAAGCGGCTCTTGGCCTGAATGAAACCACGCCCTCCGAGGGCGGATTCATGCTCGAGCCGACTCTCTCGGCTCAATTCCTGAAACCGATCCATGAGGCAGGCCCGTTTTCGGCGGACGTTCAGAAACTGCCAGTTGGCCCCAATTCCAACTACGGTTGGTTGAATGGCATTGACGAAACCTCCCGCGTGAACGGTTCGCGCTGGGGCGGCGTGCGCGCCTACCACCGGAACGAGGCCGCGAGCATCTCCGCGACCGCTCCGAAATTCCGCCAGGTCAACTGGAAACTCGACGCCATCGAGGCGCTGATGTACGTCACCGACGAACAGTTGAATGACGCGGCTATGACCGATGTGATCATGCGCGAATCCGCACTCGAGGAAATCTCGTTCATCGTCAACAATGACATTTACGAGGGTGACGGCGTCGGAAAGAGCACCGGTTTTATGAACAGCCCCGCGCTGATTCAGGTGGCCCGCGCTACCCTGCTGTTGATCGCGCACGCCGACATCCTGTCCATGTGGGAACGTGTCAGTTCCCGCAACAAGAGCAAGGGGAAGTGGTACGTTTCAAGCACCGCTTATACCCAACTGATGCAAATCTCGTTCACCTCCGGTTCCACCGGCATCCTCTCTCCGTATGTTGCCTATGGCGCTGATGGCAAACTCGTCATCATGGGACGCCCGGTTGTTGAAACTGAACACAACGCTGCCCTCGGCACGCTCGGCGATCTTGTGTTTGCCGACCTCAAGGAATACTTGTTCTGGGAAAAGGACGGAGTTCGAACCTCGGTCAATCCCTGGTTGCAATGGTTGACCAGTGAGCAGGCGTTCAAATTCACGTATCGCTGTGACGGCAAGACCGCGCTCAACTCTGCTCTCACCCCGTTCAAGGGCACGTCCACTGTGTCCCCGTTCGTCGCGCTCAAGGCCTCCACCTCGTAACTGAGGTGAGCATCCCGATCTAAAGGAGTATTCCCATGTCCAATATGGCTGATGACAAACACAAAGTCACCCTGCTCGCGCCGGTTGACATCGTCGCAACCGCGACGTTTTCCAATTTCCTGAATCTGGCGAAGGCCAAAGGCCTGGTTGAATTAATTATCCCGTTCGGGGTTGTGACCTCAACCGATTCGACTGGCGAGGTTGTGGTAACCGTTGTCGCTGACGCGGTCAATGACACCTCGTCCAGCGACACCATTGCCGCCGCTGTCGCGTTCGACTACCGCCTGTCCGGTGCTGTTGGCACAGACACCCTCGGCGCTCTGACCGCTGCGACCTCCGCCGGTTATGCTCTGATCAACACCGCCGACGGCAAGACCTTGCATATTTTTATCGACCCCGCCGCCGTGCAATTGGCGCTGGCCGGTGCGAAATATGCCCGCGTCGAACTCACCCCCACTGCCGAGTCAACGGTCACGCTCGTCGCCGTGCTGGCCGAGTACGTCCCGAATTACGCGGGAGCGTCGCAGGAATCCAGTTCCTAACCGACCC
>CAYGDK010000084.1:0-2080 GCA_964348645.1 uncultured Candidatus Saccharibacteria bacterium
GATAAGCTGGTATATGGAGATGCTTGGCTATGCGTACTAAACCCGGATTTACTTTAACTGAACTGCTGGTGGCGATTGCCATTATGGGGCTAATGTTTGGCTTGCTTGTGCCGCTCCTTGACCGATCGCTTGGCAGTAACCGGATCGCCAATGATGCTGAAGTATTCCGGTCCAAGCTTGAAGAAATTAGGCTTTTAGCCGGCTCAACGCGAAATGAAGACGAGTCTTCGACCAGTACACACACTGGGACACTAACGTATGACGAAGTCGGCTATTACGCCATATGGTTACATAAGGACAACTACAATGGCGGCAACAATAAACAACACTATGATGTTGTACGTCTTTCGTATCCGGTTAATGGAACTAGTAGCCAGATACCATGCAAGCCTAATGATGTACAACAGCAGGCTTGGAACGAGTCAGGTTCTTGTTTTGTTGAGAGGATTGAAATGAGTAAGGGCGTGGATCTAACTTGCGTTGTCTGCGAGTCCGGTGACCGAAATTACTTTCTTGCGTTTAGCGTGCCGGCAGGTCAGTTTTACGAAGTTTCCACGCCAGGAGTAGGACAGCCCTTTCTGGAACGAATCTGGAACCAATCTGGTCCAGTTCTCGAATTGACTTTCAACGGCAAAAAAGCAACCATAACTGTAGATCCGTACACAGCCAAAACTGCTGTGACATATAACTAATGGAGGGGACTGTGCAACGACAAAAAGGGTTTACGCTTCTTGAGGTCCTAATCGCGGTCGGTGTTCTCTTTATAATTGGCTCGGCAATATTGTCTCTATCAAATACCTTAATAAAAGGTACGATCGGCACGGCCGATGCAACAGTTACCAATCTGTGGGCTGCGGAAGGATTGGAGTTGGTGGCAAAAAATCGTGATGATCGTCTAAAAGACGATGCTAATCAGCCATGGCTCGAACAAGTTCAGGCATACACTGAGTATGGGTGGTACACCGTGTCACTTAATGGATCACAAGCCGTACTAACAAAGGCGACTATTAACGGTTCGCAGACAATACTGAATATTACAAAGCAACAAGCTTTCGAAGCCGACAACACTAACTTGCTCACAAGTGAAGGTCTGTCGGCAAGACGTCTTATCTGTATTGAGGCAGTAGGTGTTCCGAGCATTAACGTCGACGGCGACTCTGATCGCCTTCGCTGTAATATGGACAGGATTACTGACGGAAGATTCAACGACGGGTTGCGTCAGATAACTACCGACTGCCGCACGACTGACGTTTACTGCTTAATGACGAAAGACAGTTTAAATCGAAACAACTCTCGAACAGTCTTCACTCCTGCCGGAAGTGCCGTTAAAGTTCGGGCGGTCTTGGTTTGGCAGAATCAGTATGGTTATCAAACCTCAGAGATTGCCACGATGTTAACTAACTGGCGGAGCGTCGGGCAGTAATGACCAAGCCCGGATTCACTCTCCTTGAAATGCTAATTTCTGTCGCCATATTTTCAGGACTAGTGATTCTAATTTTGTCGATCTTTGTCCGGACAGCCAGTTCGCAAGCGCGAGTTAACGTTTTACGCGAGAAGTCAGAGGTCGCTCGTTCGGCTATTTCTAGAATAAAAAATGATTTTCAGTATATATACATGGAGAAGCCCGTCACGCTAGTCGATATGAGTGGCGCTGAGTCAGTTTTCAAAGGTTACTACTTTACGGGCTTTAATGATCTTGTGATGTTACTGAAGTACCCGAATAAAGGAGAAACTGGCTACGCATTTAAGAGGTACACGACTGAAAAAGATGGTACAAATTTTAGTAGAACGCTTAAGGTTCGCGAGTTTCGCGATTGTGAGTTTATTAATGGTAAGTTTCGTCTCGATAGTTGCGATTACGACTCGGGAATGTCTATGTCGTTATTGCCCGATGGCTATTACATTGATGACCGGACAGTTTTCAGCGGACTTGAGCCAGACGAGAACCCACTTAGCACCGGTTATATTAAACTAGCGCTCAACATTAAGCCCGCTGAGTACGTGAAGCAGTATTGTAATCATCCGAGCGTTCCAGATGGGGCATGCTATAAAGTTGAAACCATTTTAACCGCAGGAGGAA
>CAYGDK010000085.1:0-2052 GCA_964348645.1 uncultured Candidatus Saccharibacteria bacterium
GTGAGGAGGCATCTGGGCCTACGATTCACCAGCAACTTGTCGAAAGATAAAGTGCTACCAGCCCTTCGGGGAAAGATATCTTAAACAAAATCTTTCCTTAATAGGGAAAGATTTTTTATTTATTACTAATTAGTCCGTAAATGGTCCCTTCGGACCCGACGAAACGTCGCCTTATCACTAAACGCTAACCACTATCCATATGCTTCACTTACTTAAGACATACACGACCGAGAGCGTCACCGCGGGACACCCTGACAAAGTGTGCGACCAAATATCAGATGCAATTTTAGATGCCTGCTTAACACAAGATCCAACAAGTCGTGTAGCAGTTGAATCATTTGGCAGTCACGGATACATGATGCTCGGCGGTGAAGTGCGAACAAATGCAACAGTTGATTATGCAGGTATCGCAAGAAAGGTATATCAAGACATCGGCTACACAGAACCATTAGACATTCTTGAACACATCGCAAAACAATCAGGTGACATTGCGATGGGAGTAGACACAGGTGGCGCGGGCGACCAAGGCATCATGTATGGCTACGCTACAAATGAAACAAAAGAAATGCTCCCATTAGGTGTCGTACTTTCTCATGCACTTGCGCGAAAACTTGAAGCACTCCGCCGTGACGGGACACTTCCCTGGGCGAGACCAGATGGAAAAACGCAAGTCACTATTTCAAACGGCAAAGTAGTTACTGCACTCACTTCAACTCAACACACAGCAGATGTTTCTCAAGAAGAAATTCGCGCGAAACTCACTGAACACTTGTTCGGGTCAGTATTGGGAGATCTATCGGGAATTGAAATATTGGTAAATCCAACAGGTCAATTTATTCAAGGAGGATTTGAAGCAGATGCAGGTCTCACTGGACGAAAGATAATGGTAGA
This sequence comes from uncultured Candidatus Saccharibacteria bacterium, assembly GCA_964348645.1. Taxonomy (GTDB): domain Bacteria; phylum Patescibacteriota; class UBA1384; order 2-12-FULL-50-11; family 2-12-FULL-50-11. The sequence goes on from CAYGDK010000085.1 coordinate 892, forward strand.
CACCTATGGAGGCTTGATGCCACACGGGGGCGGAGCTTTCTCAGGGAAAGACGCTACAAAGGTGGATCGCTCCGCTGCGTACATGTGTAGATTTGCTGCAAAGAATCTTGTTGCAAATGGCTACGGAACAAAAGTCTTGGTGTCAGTCGCATACGCTATCGGTCGCGTTGAACCAGTGATGGTGGAAGCATTTGATGATTCTGGCAAAGACTTGAGCGAGATTGTGCAGAAAAACTTTGACTTCCGTCCACGGGCAATCATTGAGCGCCTAGGACTCACCCGCCCAATCTTTCAAGAAACAGCTGCGTACGGACACTTCGGCGTTGAAGGTAGACCGTGGGAGACTATCGAGAAAATCTAAAACGATTTCTTATTAGAAACAAAAAATCCCGCATGCGGGATTTTTTGTTAATGCATTATGGTTTTACATCAAACAGTGGATCGACCCCTGAAAAATCACTTGAGGATCCTGTACATCTTGATCCCGGGGTGGCGTCACTATCACTACCTAGTACTTGATTGGTACTCTCCTCAAGTGTGGCCCCGAGATGGTAGCTCGAACATCCAGCACCAACGCCGAGCGCTGCATACCGATAGAAAATGGGAGAAGAAGCAGTACCAGAAGGGTCTGTAGGAAGAACAGCAATGTACGTCGGCACAAGACCATTCAGTGTTGTTGGATACGAGGATGAGTTGGCGTTTGCGTACGCCCCGAGCGCAATCTGCAATTGCCTGATGTCTGAAGTGCGACGCGAGTCACGAGACTTTATTCGAACCACATTCAATGACGCCAAAACTACCGACGCAAGAATACCGAAAATTGCAATGACAATAAGGAGCTCAATGAGAGTGAACCCTTTGTGTGATTTAAATAACGCCATACCCTTTTAGAGTAACAGACTTCTTGAGTTAAAAACCAGTAAGGTTAGGAAAATTTAAAACGTCGATCCTTACCAGAACCCTCACAGGAAGGACATGAACCTGGACGAAAATCGCCCCCTCCCGAGCTTGATGAACACTCCCAACACACTTCAACGGAGTCTCTCCGTTGACCATAATTACAGCCTGCAGAACAGTTACCACTACCCTTACACAATCCACATATCCTTTCAGCTAAAGAGGTCAGTACTGCGTAAGGTTTTGTCTCAAGACTCCCATCCA
>CAYGDK010000086.1:0-1889 GCA_964348645.1 uncultured Candidatus Saccharibacteria bacterium
AAGCTTGACTATCATTTGTCCAAGCAGAATCTGGGTCGGTAGCGGCCGCATCAGAAGCATTAAAGTAATAAGTATAAACCCCCGCTCCGATACTAGGAGAAGCTGTAGGACTAACTGATGGTGATACTGAAGCAGAAGGTGACTGGCTTGGTGATGCAGATGGACTTATTGATGGACTTGCGCTTGGTGAAACGGATGCACTTGGTGATTGTGAAGGACTGGCAGAAGGACTGGCACTTGGTGATTCAGATGGTGATACTGATGCCGAAGGTGACTGACTGGGTGATGCAGATGGACTGGCTGAAGGTGAAGCTGATGAGACCACGGCCGTCGCGAACGCAGCCTCGATCATGAACGAGTCGAAGTATTGGTCTGGGTTAACGTCCAGCGCAGCAGGAGAACCAAACCGCGTCTTTAGATTGTTGAAGTTACCGTTACCACTCAGAGTCCATGCGCCGCCCGTAGGGGCGAGAGCATAATGCTTACGCTTGAAGATCATCCCTGTCGTGCCCGCTACTGCGGTGGCTGAGTAGACAGCGTTCGTGGTGCCGTTGTCGTTCAGACGGACTTCCATGTTACCGGCACCCGTACCGGCTTGATGGATTCCCATGATGCACTCAACGGCGACAGGGGCGACTGTCGGAGTGCTGATCCCCGGCGCTGGCCCCATGACCACCTCAACGTAGTCGCCCGCACCCGGCGGCGCGATCATATTGATCCAGTCTCCGGTACTGGTATCGGAACTGAGTGGGACATCATCGACTAATTGGTAGGCGGTAGTCGTGGCATTAGTGATGTCTGTACCAGAGCCACCGCGCTCAAAGTCATTCGCTCCGGCTACGTTGTGAGTCCCGTCCGACGTAGGAACGAAGTGCTCGACGTACCCTGCGCCTAGTGGATAGTCACCGGAAGTGACAGACATGAGAACGTCATCAAAGTAGAAAGCGAACGAGGCTGTTGTATCAAGGCCTAGACGGACAATGTGGTTAGTGGCTGATTTACCACCTAGAGAGGCTTGACCTAATGCCGTTCCATCGACCTGAACATCGCTCGTCCACGTCGTACCACTCATATCAAACTTGAAGTCGATGCGATACCACACGCCGGTCGTGATAGCAATGCCTGTAGCGCCGACAGTTGATCCGACAGCCGCGTACAACTTTCCGTCGCTCTGCCTGTACATGACGCGAGCCGCGTCCGTAGCCGATGATCCGATGATCATCCAGTCGCCAGCGCCGGGCAGTCCTAGGGCGCGGAAGTACACGCGACCTACGCTTAGGTTAGACGAGATTTGTTGTGCGCTGATAGAACAAACTCCGGGCGAGGCAGCGATGGACGCTGACCTAGCCCCGGTTCTGACAGTGGACGTGCTTATAGTGGGGGAGCCGTTAGTCACAGCCCAATGGGTGCCAGAGCCGCCGCCCAAGAGACCACATTCAAACCCACAACAGAATACAGGAGTAGCCATCTAGTTAATTCTCCTTATTGCGTGTATATTTTTTGGCATTGTATTGCACCACAGACTAGCCGTATTGAATTACGGCTAAAAACTGTTTACGCTTTCATTATATGTCATCTAACTGGCAGAATTCTATAGCCCTTGGCCCGTCTCCTCCAATCCATAAAGTCTTTAAGGTCGCAAAAACTCTCTAGGCTGACTCTTGGGGAATAAATGGCTTAAAGTTGGGAATTAATTTGCCAACTGACCCCGATTAAATCGAGGGAGACATCAAGAGGTAACTTCTTGCAGTTCTCTTAAGGCAATTCCTACAATTTCTTGCTGGGCTGTTTCACCTTCATCTTCTTCCGGAATTTCATGATCAGTTATAAGAGAATCTTGATTCCTCGCAAGCTCGGAATTAAGCGAAGCTTGAGAGCTTACGCTCTTT
>CAYGDK010000087.1:0-1883 GCA_964348645.1 uncultured Candidatus Saccharibacteria bacterium
GCCAGACCAATCGACACATCTGTATCTTTATTAATTCCGGTTACCGAGATCGAATTAGTATCAACTACTGTTAACCTGTCGAGTATGTCGGCACTTGCGGTGACTAAAACTGTTGATGGGGCAGCCACGATTTCGCTGATCCAGTACCCACTGGCTGGCTGACCAGTTGTTTTGACGCGAATACCCACCGTCTTAAGTTTGCCGGCTTTAACCAAAGCAACTTTTGCCACGACTTCGGCCGGAGAAAAAGTGACGTCCTCGATTACTGATCCGCTCGATGCAAGGGCAACCAGTTGGTACTTTTGGTCGATTTTTTGCGTTTGGCCATCGAGTGAAATTTGAGCAACGGCCTGGGTTACATCGCTGACGATTGACTTTGGACCGGTCACTTCGACTTTGTCTGGTTCAAATACGGGATCATCTGGAACCAAATCATCTTTGGCTTTACCGCTAAACCGAGCCACGACGACAACGGTTTTGCGTATAACTGGCTCGAGCGCCACAGTAACTCGAGTTGGTTTTGTACGAATTATCTGAATATCAGCCAGCTTACTACTAACCGCCACCGCGGCTTCGTGTGTTCCTTCGGCTAAACCCTTAACGTCGACAGTGGCCGAAAAGTCAGCCGCATCAAGCGTTGACCAAGTCGAACGCGGGGCTCGAACAATTACTTGAATGCGTTTTTGTGAGCCAAAATTGGCGCTGATACCTTCAGGCAAGTTAGCGGCGCTAACAGGCACGCCTTCGGGTAATTCAGCGGTTTTGAATTTTGGACCGCTCGATAATCCAGTTAGTAGCAGCCCGCCAACAATCGACAAAATAACTAAAACAACAGGGTGAATACTCGGTGCGGGGGAACTAAAACTTGTTTCCGTCGTGACGCTTCCAAAAAGTGACTTCAATTTATCCTCGGCGACCAAGGGCAAACCAATGAGAAGCAAAATAATAGCCGCTTGGCTTAGAAAATGTAGGCTTGGCAAACTGAAATTAGCCGTCGCGACCAGGAGCGCCAGTGCCGCCAGTAGAGCGGCTAAATACTTAAAGAGACGCGGCGTATTACAGAAGCGCAAAAAAACAAACAGCACACTCGTGCTGACAAGCAGGTCTACCACCATATATAGTTGACGGCTCGAATCGTTGAGCCCGAACTGCAACCAACCCTCCCAAATGTTTGTCAGCGTTTCTATCTCATCCCCCTATTTATTTCACGCTACACTGGCCACTGACGACCAGCAAGCACCGTCCTTAGTCCTCGCGCTTTTCGCTCAAAACCAAAACGTCGCCCTTTTCGACAGGGGCGCTAACTTCTTCAAGACTCAAGCCGCACTGACTGCCTTTTTCAACTTTATCGGTGTCAACTTTGCCCATTTTCACGCCGACGACTTTTGCTGTCCCAACTTCTTCTTTATTACGGAAAATAACAGCGTCCTTAGATTTCGAGACTTCACCTTCGCTGACCTCGCCGCCCACAATGGCAACGGCGCCCTTGGCGGAGAAGACTTCCAGAACCTTGAGGCGACCAACTTCAATAATTGTAAACGTCGGAGTCGCAATATTGCGAAGTTGTTCAGTAAAGAAATCGAGCGCTTCGTAAATAATCCAATACTCCTTGAGGGCAACGCCGTCTTTTTCAGCCAGGTCGGCCATGCGCTTGGTTGGCGCAGATCGAAACGAGATTACAGTTGCCCCGGCAGTTTTGGCCAGACTAATATCGTTTTCATTAACTTGTCCGATACCAGCACTCAATATTTCGACAGTGGCGTCTTTGAATTTTAGCTTTCGAATAGAATCCTCCAGCGCCGCTAACGAACCACCGACATCAACCTTTAGGACGATGCGGAAAGTGTTAACGTTGTCGCCGGAATTCTTGTGATCGCCGCCAG
>CAYGDK010000088.1:0-1840 GCA_964348645.1 uncultured Candidatus Saccharibacteria bacterium
TAGGATATCTGGTTCTCATCCAGGAGATCACGGGTTCGAATCCCGTCGGGACCGCACGAAGAAATCCGAGCTTTTGCTCGGGTTTTTTCGTGTTGTCCGGATACGAACAGCTGCCGGAGGCAGCGTGGTTCGACTGCGACCGAAGCGCCAGCTGAGGGAGAAGTATCGAGGCTTAAGCCGATATAATCCCGTCGGGACCGCCAACAAAAGTGTCGGGTATCTTACCCGGCATTTTTGTTGACTGTTTATTGGGGCGAACCCGGTTTGCGAACAGTAAACGGGTGCGACGACGAGCGAACGTCAGTGTGCGAGGCGGGCAGCAACGCTGCCATCCCGTCGGGACTACCTGATCTTCCGTTGAGCAGCAACCCACTCATCCAAGTCATGCGGCGGCACAAAATGTTCTTGGCAACGGGTTTGGTATGTTCGACTTTTAACCGAGCCTTCGGGAGTGATTGTTTCAATAAAAGCGGATGCCGGCTCCCCTCCCTCAAGCATCTGGGTATATTCAGCCAATTCCTGCTTACAGACATCGCAGTAGGCTTTTAGCTTATGAACTTCGTTAGCGATTGCCAGCAAATGCGGCATCGGACCAAAAGGCAAACCGCGAAAGTCCTTGTCTAAACCAGTTATAAAGACGTCAGCTTGATTACGCAGTTTCATGACGATGTAGTGAAGATCGGGGTCAAAGAAATTAGCTTCATCGATTAACACCAGATCGATCGTTGGCTTGATGTGCTGCATTATTTCGGCGCTCGAACCAACGATCCTGGCCGGAATGCAAACCTGTGGGTTAAGACGAGTACGGATACACTCGTCGTTAAAACGAGTGTCGGCCTTTGGTTTAAAGGCGATAACCTTAGCGCGTTTTTGGTTGGCGCAGTAGGCCTGATATGCGTGAAGCAGCCGCAACGTTTTGGCGGTTTTCATCGGGCCAGTAAAAACTACAACACGATTCGTCATGCGTCCTCAAACTAATCAAGCCTAAGCCGAAACGCAAGCTAAGTTTTTTGATCAAGGAGGGCGCTAACTTTGCCAACCAGCTCCTGCGGCTTGATCGCTGTTTTCAAGTAGTATCCCTGCACCAAATTGCCCGCTTCTTTTTGATAATCCGGGTTAGGTAGAGCCGTTAAGATAATGATCGGGGTGTTCTTGCACTCTGGAATCGAACGGTAAATCTTTAAGGCACGCAGACCCCCCTGACGGGGCAACATCAGATCGAGAATGATCATATCTGGCTGGCATGCGAGTGCTTCGTCGATCGCCTGAGCGCCATCGACCGCCTCAAAGACTTCATAGCCGTTATGTCGGAAAATCTCACGGTACAACATCCGGAGCTCGTCGTTATCCTCCACTAGCAAGACTCGTCGTCGGTTCATAACGCCAGTATACGCCTACGGCGCCGCGTCTGCGTTTTGCAGTCTTGTCCACTGAACAGCAGCGTTGCGCAGTAACTTGCGTAACTCGTCGGCCAGAATAATCGAAGCACTCATTGCCAGGATCGCTACAACCGTTGGCAGCGGAAGCGCAACAGTTCCGAGGAAGTTGCCTACGCCAGGAATGTAAAGCGTTACTGAGTGCACAATTAGTGCGATAAGGAACGAGATAATGAGCAGACGGTTACTGGTTAGACTGAGGGTGAAGACCGATCGCGTTGAAGAACGAGCATTGAAAATGTTTAACAGCTGAAAGAAGACCATCGCCGTCAAAGTTGCCGTTCGAGCATATTCCGTGCCGTGTTCTAGCGTTACTAGGTATGTTCCGAGCGAGCCAACCATCATCACAGCCGACATCAAAAGCATTCGACCGACCATCGCCCCATCGAGCAACTGGCCAGATT
>CAYGDK010000089.1:0-1737 GCA_964348645.1 uncultured Candidatus Saccharibacteria bacterium
GAGTTACTGTACTCGTACACACCGGTTGCGCTCTATGCGATTCGCACGTTTATCCTAGCCTGCTTCTTTATGGCTTACTACGCACCGCGCTATAAACAAGTTACGCCGCGGCATTGGTGGATGATCGCTGGTTCGGCACTGCTTGGCGTGGTGGCAATGATCAGTAAGCTTTACGCGTTCGAACAGCTTGGCGTCATCTACACCACACTTATTAGCCTCCTGGCACCGCTGCTTGTATTCTTTGCATCCTGGGAGATATTTCACGAACGCATCCGGGCGCGGATCATCCTGGCGAGCTTAGTGATTCTGGCCGTTGTCAGTTGGGCGACGGTGATTAATTTCGCTTGAAGATAGATGCGCTTCTTTGATACGCACGCTCACCTTGATTTCAACCATTTCGACGCCGACCGATCAGCAATTATCGCGACTCTAAGTAATCAGGAAATCGGCGTACTCAATCCTGCTACTGACGAAGCATCGATTGCCGAGATTGATCGACTAACTCGGGCAAATCCGCTTATTTGGGGCGCAGTTGGCCTGCATCCAACTGATATCACTGCCGAAACGTTGCTCCGCTTGCCGGCACTTATTAGGGAGTGGAAAGAGAAGATCCAAAACAATAGTCGCCTAGTGGCGGTCGGGGAAATTGGACTTGATTACTATCATCACAAGGAAGGTGCCAGTCAGCAAAAAGCAGCCTTGCGACAAATGTTAACCATGGCTGACGAGTGTGGCCTACCAGTAATATTTCACTGTCGCGATGCTTACGGCGACCTCGTAACACTTCTTGAGGCTTATCCGACAATTCGCGGAGTGATCCATTGTTTCGGCGGTAGTCTCGGTCAGGCTGAGCAGTTTCTTTCCTTGGGACTGCATCTATCATTCACCTGTAACGTGACGTACGAAAAAAACGAAGAGTTGCGAGAAGTGATTCGCTCGACGCCAATTGAACGGCTTATGATCGAGACCGATTCGCCGTTTTTGGGGCCGGCCGATCGTCGGGGCGAACGCAACGATCCAACCAACGTTGTTAAAGTTGCTGAGGTGGTTGCCCGGGAAAAACAGCTTACTGTCGAACAAGTTGGTGCTCAAACAACGGCAACCGCGCTGAAATTGTTTAATATCAAAGAATGATAACCGAGCAAAAGATACAACGATGAACTGGATAGACCTAACAATTATCGGTGTCTTCACTTTTTATATCATCGAAGGCCTGCGGCGCGGATTTATTGAGCAATCGCTCGAGCTACTCGGCTTTTTCGTCACGCTACTGATTACCTTCCTGTCGTATAAGTCATTTGCCGATTGGCTGGCTAGTAACGCTGGGCTCGAAGGTTTTGCCGCTAAGCCGGTGGCTTTTTTGATCCTTTGGGTTATTTTCCAGATCATTTATTCGCTTTTGCTGCAGATTATCTACCCGACCATTCCGGCAAAGCTCAGGCAAGCAACGTCGAACCGCTACGCTGGTATTGTGCCAGCAGTACTGAAGGCCTACGTCTTTATCTCGGTTATTCTAACCCTGTTTCTCGCTTTTACGATCCCAGCCAAACTCAAGGCAGCTATCGATGATTCAGCGATCGGTAGCCGTTTTGTAGCTCAATCAGGTAACGTTCAGCAGTATCTCAGTAGCCTGCTCGGACAGGACATTAAGGACACTCTCACCTTCCTAACTGTTCCGCCGCAATCAGAGGAAATTATTAAACCTGACGAGCGAGTGACGCTTAAGTTTACCGTCGA
>CAYGDK010000090.1:0-1735 GCA_964348645.1 uncultured Candidatus Saccharibacteria bacterium
AATGAGACACTCACCGTATGTGTTCCTTTACCACCTCCAACCTTCCTAAATGTAGCATTACGAGGCCGTGCAGGGTCAACTGCAAATGGAGAGGTGTCGAGGTTCCATGTATAGGACACATCATTCATATTGCTCACAAAGAGCGGGTACGCAACGAATGATACCTCCTCGTTAATAAATGGGAATGGTCCCGCCTCGGCTTTATTGAAGCGCACGCCAAGAAGTGGTGCGTCCTCATAAATAATAAGAGATGGTGTTTGTGGTTGGATGAGAACTGAATTTTCTGCGACTACTGTTCCGCTTTTGTTGCTCACAAGAACAGAAACAGTAAAAGCAGAACCAAAGCGCGGAGGAGTTACTGCGATGCTTGATTTCCCGTAGCCTGATTGTTTTTGCAAAGTAACCCCACCCATTTTCCATGAATAGATAAGAGATTCAGGTTCAGCCTCAATACCGTTTATAGGAAGATGAGGGATAGCAATAACCGTAACCATACTTTGTGCGGTAGGAAGTGGGCGTCCAGTATACAAAGGAGGTGTGTAGGTATCCCCTTCCCATATAATATCTACCGACGCTGGTCGAATGATGGTCACGGCATCGCCTCTAGCAACATCATTTTCAATAGCGATAACGCGTATGGTTTCAGCCGTTCCTTCTCCTCTTGCCGTAATAGAAATTGATTTGTGCCCGATGCCCTGATCAACCATTCTGTCGTTTACTAACCACATGTACGCCGTTGTACCCACCTCTTCCTGCGGGTCGGAGACCGTTAGTGTTACTTGATTGCCTGCGCGTGGGTGCTCGGGGCTTACCCCTATTTCTAGAGGTGAGCCAAAGCTTGGTAGCATAGCCGCTGAAGCGGAAATAGGCGCTAAGATCAACAGAGAGAGCACGAGTATTCCGCGGAGCATAGTTCTCATTATAAGGGACGGGGAAGCTTTCAGCTTTCAGCTTTCAGCTTTCAGGGGGACATTGTCAGAGGGTAAGGTTAGCCTCCAGTCTCTAGCTTTTAGGCGACACTTCTGATGCTTCATCACCCTGTCGAGGGTTCGGATCCGGAGAGATCACAGGAAGCGGAGCTAGGAGTTAGGGGGGGTGGAAGTTAGAAGCTGAAAGCCGACAGCTAGAAGTTTGAAGCCGAAAGCTACGCTGATGCTTCCCTCTTTTGTTGGGCTATTGCAAGAAGTTGAGATGGGTCTGAAGTGATTATTTGATCTTCAGTGTAGGATGCAATTATTTTTATGGCGACATGTTTGAGCCCCGCGAAGAAAATCCCCTCACCCACATCAGATTCAAGCAGAAGATATTTTTCCTCCTCCGTGAGGTTGAATGTTTTTTGTACGGCATCTATGGATGTTGGTGACTGCTTCAAAAGAATTTGGATTGATGAGTTAGTGAGCATTGGCAGTCCGTAGGGTGACTTTAGGAAGTCCTCAACATCTTGAGTGATGGTAGCGAGACCAAGATAGTATTTTCTTCCGCGCTTTGCCATTCCGTAAAGGAATGCAGCAGTATCTTCTGATTTCATCATCCACCATGCCTCATCAATAACAAGAAGTCGTTTGCGTAAATCTTTTCTAACCGCGTTCCAAATAAAGTGCGTAATGATATACATCGCAATTGTCTTCAACTCATCTTCCATGTTTCGAACTGAGAACGCGACGAACTTTTTGTTGATGTCGACATTGGTTGGTCGGTTGATAAAGCCAGACCATGTGCCCTTGGTGTATTTTGT
>CAYGDK010000091.1:0-1714 GCA_964348645.1 uncultured Candidatus Saccharibacteria bacterium
GTTCTTGTTCTTGATCCTAGCCACCGATTGGCCTCACAGTCCGTTTCGTCCGCAGCGCGGCAGCACGAGTCTGTGCCGCCTCACGTTGGACGAGCAGCAATGCTTCGTCCGGGACACCGGCCGACAGCCCGTGGAGTACGAGGTACTTGGCTACGAGGTGTTCGGACAGCCCGTATGCCGCACCGCGTTCGACGAGGGCAAGGTAGATGTCGGAGGGCACCGAGAACTGTAGGTTAGGCACCGGTTACCCGCCTCTCTGCTGTGCCCGTCTTACGGCCAGTTCGATACCTCGGTCTACCATACCCTCGTCCTGTGCTGCCATGACGAGCAGCCTTCGGATGGTTTGTTTCACCGATGCTTCACCTTCTTTCGACATGTGCGTATACAGTTCCTCGTAGGCCGCCGGGGCCACGAGCAGTTTGTAGGTGAAAGACACCCTACAGGCTCCGGTCGTGCTCTGACCGTCTGTCGGCCGGCAGCGGGCCGCTGTCGGCATTGTTGAGATGCTCTAACTGCGCTTCGGTCGGTTCGGTGTCGTCGGCGCAGGACGGGCACAGGCCCATGTAGCCGTCACCGTACATTCCGTACACCTCCCCGCACACCTCGCACGTGCCTTCGTCTTCGTCCACGGTTACCCCCCTAGTGCTGCGTACAGCAGGCACAGCAGCAAGTCGTTGTAGTCCAGTCTATCACGGGGCACAGACACCCGCGCCCGGTTCAGGTACGCGATGAGCGGCCCGGCGTCGGCGTCAGGTAGGCTACCGATGATACTCGGCATTGTCCCCTCTCTCTCACAAAAAAGACCCCCCACATGGTTAGGACAAGAACATCATTATGTCCATATGGTTTCGTCCTAATCATGTGGCCCCCTGTTACCGGGGGCGGAAGGCGTTGTGTGTTTGGAGCGGGGCGACCGAAGCCGCCGAAAGAACGGTCTGTGCAGGGAGAACCGGGGTCGTCTGGCTTCTTTGGGTGCCTGACCCCGGCTCCCCTGCGTGTTCGGCCACCGAAGCGACCGGAGAGGTGTTACCACCGTACACCCTCCCCGGTTTCCCCGTCAACCGTTCATTAGTGTTAGCAGTTCTCGCCGCATTTCCCGCAGAACCGAAGGTCTGGGTCGATCGGGGAACCGCAGCAAGCGGTGAAGTTCGGGCAGTCGTATTCCGAGTGTGGGGAATCGTCCGGGCAGCGGTCGCAGAGGTCGTCCAGAGGGGTTTCGATGGTGAGCCTGCCCGTCCATGTCCGGTCGTTGCCAAGCAGCCCGACAGCCTTCACATAGGCGTTCACTGGCGGCTCCTTTTGTACTCACGGTCAAGCCGCGCGTCTCGTGCGTCATCCTCGATCCGCCGCCAAAGCGGATCGGCTCGGAACTCCACTACTGCCTCGTGAGTCGAGTCCCCCATCGCACGGGCCATCGCCTGCGCCTCTTCGAGTGACGCGGCTGGTATCTGCTTGTCAATGTGTATCGGCGTGAACCGCTTGTGAACCCTGACGCGGTAACGGAACAACCCTCGCAGCCGTTCAACCTCAGCCGTGATCCCCTGTACGCGGGCCTCGGCCTCACTCTTGGCGTCGTTCGCGTCCTGAACCTGTAACCAGAAGTCGGCGGCTCGGTGCTGCGAACGAGCCAACTCCACCTCGGCCTGTTCAGCACGGTCAGCGATGGGGATGAGACGGTCGAGCGCCGCTGTCGTCGTCTCTAGTGCGCGCTCGG
>CAYGDK010000092.1:0-1703 GCA_964348645.1 uncultured Candidatus Saccharibacteria bacterium
CTCGCTATCTGTGAGGGTTTCAAGGCTTCTCGTTTATTGGTATCCGCTTTAAGTTGGGAGGCCAAAACCGCAGCGTCAGTAAATACAGCAGGACCACCCAATGCAACTTCAGGACCTACTTCAGACCAATCAACTTCCCCTGTGTCGGCGTAAGAACCTAAACCTTCTCCAAATCCACCACCTCCCATACCTACTGAGGTGGCCGTAGCAGTACGACTTACTGCACTGGTTTTATCCATCTTGGATACTGAGGGTAATGCGGAACTTTTAGGTATTGCAGAACCGTCAAGATTGGTTCGTTTGATACCTTTGAGAATCTTCAATCCTACTGCCGCAGCCAACGTGTCTACAAGACCGATTGTCAAACTTCGATTAGTGGAACCTTCCACTATTTCAGACATTTGTTGTGGGTCGTTCAACACTCTTAAAATGGATTGGTCGTCTGATGGATCCCCCCCGGCGGCCAGAATTTTCTGTCTCACCGACGCGGAAAACTCGGACAAGGCTGTTCCAGAAAACATACCAGCGACAGTAAGTGCGGGGCCAGCTCCTGGTATGGGAGTTGCTGTACCAACCGCACCTAACGCCAAGGCGGGTAAATAACTGGAAATCATGTTACCGGCTTGTTCAGTCAACAATATGGAAGTATCGTCCCCGTGGCGAATGGTGTTGTAAATAGCCTCCGCGCCAAGCCACAACCCTTTACCTACAGCGGTAGGGTAATCTCCAGAATCAACGGATTTACCTATATCATCGGATAGGGTGGAGTAACGGGTTAATAAGTCTTCAGCACCTTCGGGTCTAACGTAAGGGGTGTCGGCTTCCAGATTTCGCATCCAATCGATCGCGAGTTCTTTGGGTATAACACCTGTAGCACCAGCGGTGAGTGCAAGGTTCTGACCTGTCGTGCGGACGCTATCCGTAGCTGCCCCTGCCACGTTGGATAGCCAACCCGGTTTTTCTGCGGGAGTTGGTGTTTTAGGATCTAAATTTTTAGCAAACTCGTAACCACCAAAGTCATACTCGACTTCTGGGGAATCGGAGGGTAATGTAAAATCTTCACGTAGTTCTTCAACCATAGATAACTCACAGAAGGGAATTCTAGTAAATACAAGGTTTGTATTTTACATAACTTACAAATTGTTGTAATAAAAATTATCGTAATGGTGTCCCGGTGGGATTACCTCTACTCGGTTTTGTAGGTGCGCTTACTCCTGTGGGATTACCTCTAGTCTTTACAACATTAGGTGTAGCATCGACCTGAGTGCCAGGTTCATCACCTCCAGTCCACAAAGGAGTTCGCTCCTTGGGATTCGTTGCGGTAGATGGGGATTTTATAGGGGGTCGTGTTCCCCCACGTTTGACCCCTCGTAAGGCCATAATGAATTCCCCCATTCCTTCGGGGACTTTGTGATCAGGATTTTTACCCTGCCACTTATCTTTGATGATTTTGTAAGCCTCGGTGGGACTCATATCTCGTTCTTCTATAAGATAACGGAAATCTGCTTCGTATAAATTAACTTCGTCTTCCGGATAAGCCTTCAGTCGCTGACCGGTTTCCTCGTTTTCATAAAACACGTCTTGTCCTATAGTAGCCCCATCCTCTCCGTATTTTGGTACGTACTTAAATTGCCATGGGTTTTTAGGTTTATCATCCCCACTTCCCGTCTTTTTCTGAGAAGCTTTGTACAAAGCAACCTTTG
>CAYGDK010000093.1:0-1698 GCA_964348645.1 uncultured Candidatus Saccharibacteria bacterium
TCATTACGTATTTGCCCTTAGCCAATTTGCAGGCTAGATTTGTAGCAGCACGCTGCCCTATTGACTCGGGAACGTATATAACATTTACTCTATCGTTTTGAGGAATTGGTGGATCGGCCCATTTTCCATCTAAGACAACAATAATTTCTGTATCCGCTTCAATATTAGACAGTATGTCTTCAACGGTACGGCCAATAAACATTTCATTGCGACTTGGAATTAAAATACTAAGATCTTTCATATTTTATTTTTTATATAATCAATTACGTCTATAGTCGACTTCCAATTAGGAACAGTACTTTTTATGTTAGAATATCTAATTTCTCCCGATCTCCAATCTGCAAAAGAAATAGGTTTCCCTGTAGCTTCTGCTAATTGCAGAACGGTATAGGTTTTATCGCTCCCAAGAGTATATTGTCCTTTCGACCAATTAATTGAGTCGATTATACCATTTACTAAATCATCTATATGTACGAAAGTTCTAGTTTGTGAGCCATCTCCATAAATAATAATATCTTCATTGATAAATTTATCAATTACGCTACGACTACCTTTGCCCCCATAGATATTGGGCAATCTTAATATAATATAATCACTAAAGAACATCTTAATTAATTCTTCGGCACAATACTTAGATAGACCATAAGCAGAAGATATACCATCTTGTATTGCTCCCGCAGTAGAAGCAAAAATAAATCTAGTATCTTTATATTTTTCCCATAATCTAATCGTTCCTAGTGTATTTGTTCTTATTGTTTCTACTGGATTTATCATAGATTCTACCACATCACTCTTGGCAGCCAAATGAATAACTACATCAGCTTTGGGCAATTTACAAGTTACGATATCATTGCCATCTTTAATATCTAGGCCGAGGGCTTTCATCCTTTTAGTTAAATGCGTTCCTATGTAACCTTTATGGCCTGTAATTACTATCTTCACGTCTTAATAATCTCTCTTTCCTTAAACTCTCTATTCAAGGCATTACAAAGTTCTGCACGAAAACTATTAAGATCCTGCAATTTCTTTGCATCTTTTTTGGTGTGTTCATTCTTTTGTACTTTATCAACCAACATAAAGATTTTTATATTGGTCACACTAAGTTCGTCAATTAAGGTTGCTATAGATTTTTTCATATTATTTGATTTATTGTTGATTCTTTCCACCCTGTCGGCTTGTGAATAAAACTTTCCATTGTCATCTTCATTGGCGTTAAAGTCTTACTATGTCGAATGTCGATATTTGGATATTCTGATTTCCATTCACCAACTATTTCTCCTGTCTTCTCTCCTGGTTCATAACCCATTTTTCTTGCCCAAGTTGGATTTTTGCCAGGCAATTTGTCAAATCCCTTTTCCAGTATTGTAGCAAAACGTTTCTTATAATGTACCAGCGCTTTATTTCTAGATACACATAGCCCTGATACAGAACGCAGGTGGTCATATGTTATAACTTTTGTACTCTTGTAATCCCATCTCCAAACATTTGTATTGTAATAAAAAATATTTTTATCAGGTGGAGTAAATTCAAAGTGTGATGGGTGATACAAGACATCGTGTTCACAGAAAAAAACATATTCTCCACAGCTTTCTTCCAATGCAGCTAGAATTTGCCGCACCATCGTTACTGGTCCTGGTTCTAAATCTAATACTATATTTTTTCCAAAATTTATTGGCTCCAATGAACAACTGACTATTG
>CAYGDK010000094.1:0-1601 GCA_964348645.1 uncultured Candidatus Saccharibacteria bacterium
ACCGCAATGGTCGCACAGGGAAAATAGATCTCTTCTTCGATGTAGAACGAGCAACCTTCCTTCCTATTGAAAAATCAGGCTTCAGTGGAGGAGTGCCGGGAAATGCTCAGGATGATTTTTGATTAAAAAGCTGTCAGGCGATTCTTAATCGGATCCGAAGGGATCACCTAGCTGTTAGCTTTCAGCTTTAAAATCAAAAAGAAAGAAAAAATATCTGTATAGTATAATTTAACGGTCGTTAAATTATACTATACAGATACAAACAAGAAAAAGCTGGCACCTGAAAGCTAAAACCTGTAACCTACTTAGCATGCGTCCTACACAAGACCTCATTGAACATATTGCTGAATTCCCTGGCATTGGCCCAAGGCAGGCTCGTCGTGTGGTGCAATTTCTTCTCTCCGCTGGAGCACCATTCCGCGAAAAACTAGCAAACCTCATTATTGAATCTGGTAAATCAACATCTCCCTGCACGGTATGTTTTCGCTTTGACGACGCTAGGGACTCAGGCGTGTGCTCAATTTGCTCTGATTCTCTCCGCGACCACACAACACTCATGGTAGTTGAAAAAGATATCGATATAGAAGGTATAGAGGGCTCTGGCGCATACAGAGGTATCTATTTCATTTTAGGGGGACTCAAAACTATGACTGAGAGAAAGAACTCTCGAATGGTACGAACAAAAGAACTACTAGAGCGTGTAGCAAAAAACGATACGAAAGAAATTATTTTTGCTCTTTCAACCACACCTGAGGGCGATTACACAGCACGAGAACTTTCAAAAGAAATACAAAAAACACATCCAGATAAAAAAGTAACCCTACTTGGGCGAGGGCTTTCAGTAGGAGCAGAAATAGAATACGCGGACTCGGAAACACTCCGAAGTGCTTTTAGAAATCGGTCTTAAATACGGGTGCGATTTTGCTTTCGACGCGCATGACGGCCAACTACCTTGTTTGCCCGCTCTTCAGGCATACCGCCAGGCAAAAGACCATCAAATCCT
Organism: uncultured Candidatus Saccharibacteria bacterium; assembly: GCA_964348645.1. Taxonomy (GTDB): domain Bacteria; phylum Patescibacteriota; class UBA1384; order 2-12-FULL-50-11; family 2-12-FULL-50-11. The sequence continues at coordinate 1,004 of CAYGDK010000094.1, forward strand.
GACAGCCAAGCCTTCAAAAAAGACCCAAACAAACTAGTTTCTGGAAGACGCTTTCTTTCTGGAAGTAATGGCATAAATAAATTACTTTTTAAGGAGATTTGTAAAAAATCGTCTTATCTTTTCTCCATTAGAAGGCTGATAGATACTCTCATATCTTTGAGTAGCACGCTTCGCCCTACCAGGAGGCAATCCACGGAAGCGATACTCTGTTTCTATTCCATGTAAAAACCAAGTAGACATAGCAATGAGTGAGAAAACAACTTAAACGGTCTCGATCTTCACCTTCATGTTGGGCTGTTTGTGCCCTCGTTTCTTGTAGTATCGGCTTTTTGCTTTGTACTTTACAACAACAACCTTAGGGGCGCGTCCTACCATCAAAACGGTACCAGTAACTTTTGCACCTGAAACAGTTGGAGCGCCAACTGATGCTTTTGCTCCATCGTCAGTAAAAAGGACAGCATCAAAGGTGATTTTGTCGTCCTTCTTGACATCGGCTATTTTTTCAATCGTAATCAAAGAACCCTCTTTTACAAGGTACTGCTTCCCTCCTGTCTTTATAACCGCAATATTCATATCAGAGCATCGTACCAAAAAAGCC
>CAYGDK010000095.1:0-1526 GCA_964348645.1 uncultured Candidatus Saccharibacteria bacterium
CCGGATATCGATAACCCACTCTCGGCGGTAGCATGGACGTTTGACAAAGACGCCGTGAGCTATCGGCCAGGGGTTGAGGCATGAATAAGCAACAAGTCGAAGTTATGACATACAAGGAAGACCCCCTTATCCCTACCAAACTTATCGTGTGGGCGGTAATTATCGGGTTGATGATTGGGTTGGGAACAGCTGGTTGGGGGTTGGTGAGAGTATGAAAAACTGCGACATGTGCGGCAAAGAGCTATCAAAAGCTGAAAGTGCTTAACAAGAAATAAGCCCCAGCATTAGCGGTCGGGGTAGGCTTATATTTAAAAAAACTCAGCAAGCGTTGAGAGTACGAGTCGTTGGAAGTGTTCTAGTTGAAGGGGTAGCAAGTGAAGGCAGCGAGTTTACCAGTAAACCAAATATTATCTGGCAACTGTTTAGATATTCTCAAAACCCTACCTGACCAATCCGTCAATATGTGCGTTACTTCGCCACCTTATTGGGGCTTGCGTGACTACGGCGTGGACGGACAGATTGGCCTCGAGCCTGCCCTTGATGATTACCTCGAGACAATGGTTGAGGTATTCAGAGAAGTTAAGCGGGTGTTGAGAGAAGATGGCACGCTGTGGCTCAACCTTGGCGATGCTTACTGGGTTGGGAGCGGGACGATCAAGCGCGACCGGAAGCACCTGAAAGAGCTTGGTGAGCGTTTAGGGTGCGGCGGTGGCAATAAGCACAGCGAGCGCCCTGGTGATGTAGTTGAGCGTGCTGACTGCGACCTGAAGCCAAAGGACTTAATCGGTATCCCCTGGCGTGTCGCCTTTGCCTTGCAAGCCGATGGTTGGTATCTGCGTTCTGACATCATATGGCACAAACCGAATCCCATGCCCGAAAGCGTGACTGATCGGCCGACGAAAGCGCACGAGTACATCTTCTTGTTTTCGAAGAGCCAAAAATATTACTACGACCAAGAGGCAATACTGGAGCCCGTTAGCCCAAATACACATGCCAGGGTATCTCAAAACGTGGCGGCGCAAGTCGGCAGTGCTCGAGCGAACGGTGTGAAGCGCATCGGCAACATGAAAGCGGTAATTCGCACCCCTAAAACATTAGCTGCTCCTGATGGAGTCAAGAATAATGAGAGTTTTGCGCTTGCAACGTGTCTGCTAGTTCTTAAGAGAAATAAACGGACGGTATGGGAAGTAGCAACGCAGCCATTTAAAGGGGCGCACTTTGCAACTTTTCCGGAAAAGCTCATTATCCCCTGCATAAAAGCAGGCTCACCAGAGGGCGGGATAGTTTTAGACCCGTTCGGTGGCTCTGGTACCACTGCAAGGGCGGCCAGAAAGCTCGGCAGACAGTTTATTTTAATCGAACTTAACCCTGAGTATGTTGGGATGGCTGAAGAGTCTTTAAGCCAGGGGGTGTTGCTTTAATGGCTAAAGACAAGGGCTCTCGCTACTTTATACCGGTATGGAATGGGCTTCTTGACCCGAAACATAAAGAGCAGATGGGCAGCAACTAAATCGCTCAGCAGTATT
>CAYGDK010000096.1:0-1510 GCA_964348645.1 uncultured Candidatus Saccharibacteria bacterium
TGAAGCGCTGGTATTTCCACGCTTAATCATTACTTATGGACTTGGTCTAACAGTTATTTTTGTTATCGGCGGTCGGTTGGTTGTTGATTCTATTAGGCGTCTCTTGAACGAACGTGGTTTCGGATTAATTAGGACGGTTATCATCACGCGTAACGCCAACGATCCGTATATTGACGCCTTCAACAACCCAATACACGGCAGGAAAGTGCAAGGGGTAGTGACGCGGGACTTTATCGACGAGTTGAATCGCCTAATTTCGGAGCGCTCTGTCGATGAAGTGATTATCGCTTGGCCCGACCTTGAAGAGGCGGAGGTACTGCGAGTACTTGACTGGGCAGAAACGCACTACGTAGCGTTCGCTCAGGTTCCAACGTTGCTTTCGGTCCGGGCAACTAATGTTGAAACTAGCACGCTGGCGAGCTCGCCAATAATATTTTTTCGCCGCTCGCCGCTCGATGGTTGGGGCCGGTTCTTTAAAAGGATTGTCGATATTGTGGTTGTCTTACCGCTCATGGTTATCCTTGCGCCTGTTTACTTGTTACTAGCGATACTCGTCCGCATCTCGTCACCGGGTCCGATCGTTTACAAAGAAAAACGCATCGGCCAAGACGGACGGGAAATATTTATCGGCAAGTTTCGAAGCATGTACGCTGACTGGCGCGAGCGTTTTCCGGGCGTTAAAGATTGGGCCGCCGACGAAGCGACCGATGTGCGCATTACACCGATCGGTCGGATTATCAGGCGGACAAATTTGGATGAGATTCCGCAGCTCTGGGATGTGCTAGTTGGTCGGATGAGCTTAGTCGGTCCACGGCCCGAGCAACCAAAGTACGTTAAACAGTTTGCCGATGAGGTGCCTGGTTACGCCAAGCGGCATTACGTTAAATCCGGCCTGACCGGCTGGGCGCAGATTAATGGGTTACGTGGAGATACACCGATACCTGAGAGAACGGCCTACGACCTTTTCTATATCCAGAACTGGTCAATTATTTTTGATTTACGGATTATTAGCGGTACGGTGCTATATATGTTTCGACAATTTTTTAACCGATGAAGATTGCACTCGCACATGAGTTCCTGACGCAATGGGGCGGCGGAGAGTATGTGCTAAAAGTATTTAGCGAAATCTGGCCGAAGGCGCCGATCCATCTAATTGCCTATGACCGAAAGATCGTCGAAGAATTTTTGCCAGGGCGTACTATCATTCCTAGTTTTTTGCAGAAATTTCCGGGAATGCCAAAGCGCTTTAAATACTATTTATCTTGGATGCCGGGTGCCGTTGAGTCGTTCGATTTTTCTGGGTTTGACGTTGTGATTTCTGATTCCTCGGCGTTCGCCAAGGGAATTATCACCCACGCACCAACAAAGCACATTTGCTATCTACACACTCCCACCAGGTATCTGTGGAGCGATCGAGAAACATATATCGATTCGGCGCCGATACCGTTGCCTTTTATTGGTCGCGGTGTGGTTCGTTCCATAATTCGCAAGCTTCAGAAATGGGATTTAG
>CAYGDK010000097.1:0-1466 GCA_964348645.1 uncultured Candidatus Saccharibacteria bacterium
TTTTTCAAATACCAAACGAGCAACCTCAGATGCAAGTAACACAACATCCTCACTCATGGAGTTAGGCTCTACCGTAATAACGAGCGCCTGCTTCTCCCACAAGAATGCTTTTCCAACACGAAGTTTTTTTAAAGAAAGCGCGTGATCAAAAATCCACGCGAGAGGCAGCTTCACTCCCCCTTCAGGAAGAGGAAAAAGTGGCATGAGTGGATACCTTTCTGAAAGCTCGCGTGTTTTTTCATCGTCAACTATAGGGTTCAGGAAAAAAGAACCGGCCGTTCCAAATGTATCAAGTGGAGGAAACTTTCCTTTACGAATTTCAATTACCGCCTCGCGTACTTCATGAATAGATGGCGCACCCTGTGCATGTGCAAAATAATTCTTAAGATCACGGTACGAAAGATTCGGATTAGCATCTGTAGTCAAAGCGAAACTAACACGAACAACAATATAACAATCCACTTCCTTTTTAAAAATACTCGTGCGATATCCAAACTCACACTCAAGAGATGTGAGGGTCCGTATCTTCCCTTGCTTCGTATCATATACATCAACAGCAATAACTCGCTCTGATAGTGCAGAGCCATATGCTCCAATATTTTGAACAACTCCAGCACCAACGGTACCCGGAATTGATGATAAATTTTCTAACCCCCAAAAACCTTTTTCGACACTCTCTTCTACGAGCGCATCCCACAACACACCTGCCTCCGCAATACAGATACTGTTTGTACCATTCACCGTAAACGAAACATCGTGCATAGCGATAGTAAGAAAAACCGCATCTACTCCCGAGTCAGGGACGAGCATATTGGAGCCAGCACCAATAGGAATTAACGGCAACCCTTTTTCTTTTGCAAATTCGACTGCCTGCGGAATTTCTGCTTCACTCTTCACTGTCACTAAAAATCGTGCAGGCCCTCCAGTATGAAATGTCGTGCGAGTGGACAGTGGGACATTCTCTAAAATTTCCATATATAAAAAATGAAATCATCTGCATTCTACGACCGACGGGTGCGAGCTCCAAGCAAAAATCTATGTGAGTGCCTACCGCCGGCCGTAGAGTACAGGCGACTTTATTACTGTACGCCCTCCTTGAAAGAGAGACAACCTTACTCACAGGTACACAAAACCCCGCTTTCGCGGGGACTTATGCAGATTTTCGTAGAGCTAGCAAAAACTAGCACTCACTTTTCATATGATAGCATTTTCGTGCTTCTTTTTCAAGTTCCCCTCCTCCTTCTTCCATGATCCCTACGGATCCGATGAAGCATCGCCTAACTAAGGTGTTCTCCCTGCCGCAATCTCCTGTATATAGTATTCACCCTGCGCTTTGAATGTAGCATCAATGGCAATCGCTTCCTGTAGAGCCTGAATCGCGTTTAATCTATCGCCTGCCTGCATATACGCAGCTGCAAGCTGAACGCGTGCCTTTACATCCTTTGGTGCTTTGTCAGCGCGTGCCT
>CAYGDK010000098.1:0-1391 GCA_964348645.1 uncultured Candidatus Saccharibacteria bacterium
AGACCAAAGAAATTTTATCGCCGTTTACAGGCATTGTTGTCCCAGGCGGATTCGGTACCAGAGGCGTAGACGGAATTGTCAGAGCTATAAAATACGTTCGTATTTCTGACACTCCTTACCTTGGTCTTTGCTATGGTCTCCAGCAGGCCGTGGTCGAATACTCCCGAAATGTACTTGGTCTAACTGATGCCGACACAACCGAAATTTCACCAAAAACTAAAAACCCTGTTATCGACATCATGGTTTCTCAAAAAGACAAACTCGAAGCTAAAAATCTTGGCGGCACTATGCGCTTAGGTCTCTACGACTGCAAAATTACGCCTAAAACTTTGGCTAAAAAAGTATATGGTAGGCCTCTAATTCACGAACGCCACCGCCACCGTTACGAAGTAAACAACAACTATCTCAAAGCTCTCGTTAAAGCTGGTCTTGTCATTTCCGGCACAAATCCGCAATCGGGTTTAGTTGAAATAATCGAGCTCCCTAATCACAAATATTTTATCGCCAGCCAATTCCACCCGGAACTTATTTCCCGTCCACTATCTCCTCACCCTTTGTTCGTTGGGTTTGTGAAAGCCGCGTCAAAATAATCTGATATTAAACTGTCTTACGCACTTATACTTCCTTAGTGTTGGTATTTTTTAAAACTACGAGGATATAATTGTTCTTTGAGCGTTTTTTTGTCATAATCAGCTCTGAACTAAATATTTATTTAATGAATCAAAAATTAACCCCAAATCAGAACTTTATTGATCTCGAAAAAGAAGTCTTAGACTTTTGGTACAAAAATGGCATCGTCGACAAATATCTCCAAAAAAACGCTGATTCAAAAGACACCTTTTCTTTTATCGACGGACCAATAACTGCTAACAATAAAATGGGTGTCCATCACGGATGGGGGAGAACCTACAAAGACATTTTTCAGCGTTTTCACACACTTCTAGGTCATGCGCAGCGCTATCAGAACGGATTCGACTGTCAAGGGCTCTGGGTGGAGGTTGAGGTTGAAAAAGAGCTTGGTTTCAAAAACAAAAAAGATATTGAGGTTTACGGTATCGATAATTTTGTCGAGCGCTGCAAAGAAAGGGTGATTAAATATTCACACACAATTACAGAGCAGAGTAAAAGATTAGGCTATCTGATGGACTGGGAAAATTCTTATTTTACAATGTCCGATGAGAATAACTATTCGATTTGGAACTTTCTTAAAGTTTGTAATGAAAGGGGCTGGATTTATAAAGGTCGTGATGCAGTACCTTGGTGTCCCAGATGCGGAACTGCGCTTTCTCAGCACGAAATATTATCAGAGGAATATCAGAATATTACACATAAGTCCGTATATTTTGCCCTTCCAATAATCGGTTCAACGACAAAACTTCTAGTATGGACCA
>CAYGDK010000099.1:0-1385 GCA_964348645.1 uncultured Candidatus Saccharibacteria bacterium
GCTGCTGATGTGCTCATACGACTCGCTTATTCCGGTATTGGATCGGGCCACCCCAGTTATGCGTGGCGCCCAGGTTCTGGTCTTCCGCCTGAGCCTCCTGCATCAACGCATCGGCGTCGTGGCTGGCCCAGTCGTGGTGTGGCTCGCGGCTAAATACGCTGTCGTTCTCTATCCACTTGTACCGCCAGTTACGCAACGCCTTGAGACCGTCGGTGCAACGCTCAGTGTCGAACCAGTATTTCCCGAATGCACGCTTACACAGTGCAATCGGAACCTGCTTGCTGGTAGTGCGCTTGACGATCTCGATATTCCTGACGCCGGATTCCTCGAAAAGCTCCTTCAAGGTCTTGCCCTTGCTGCCCATCGTTGAGGCGCCAGCGTCGTGCGGCATGTAGTGCGTGCCGTAGATATAACCCCTGTCCTGTAACACCTTGGCGTAGTGCGCCGGGTCTTTGATGTGTTCCTTGTAGTGGTCGATAAATCTTTTCTCGTAGCCGACTTTCTGCCTGAACCAGATCACCGTGCCGTCGCCGCCCAAGTCCCAAAACGTGTCGACGGGGATGCCGCGCTCTACCGGAATACGGCATATCCTGCCCTCCGAATGCGCCGCAGTAATCTCATCGGCGAGGATTGCGCCCGTCACCTCCACCACGTCCCAGCGGCCCATCAGCAGACATTTCTGCTCAGACTCGCTCAGAGTCATCAGCCGCTCGCGGTAGCCGCTCGTGGCAAGGTGCGGGTTGTCGCTCAGTTTCGCCGGGATGAAGCGGCGCGTCATCACAACACCGTCAACGGTGCGCTTGATGTTAGTCGACTCGCCAGCGTCCTGAATGCCCCAGTACGCCTTGACCCACTCGTGACCAATACCGCCGGGGTTACACGTCGCCCGGACGTAACACTTGATGTCAGGGTTCACAGTCCGCAGCCGCGACAGCAGATACCGATAACCGGTGTCCGTCGCCCACTGCGTCATTTCGTCCCAGCCGATGTACTGAAACTGCCGGCCTTGGTAGCGGAATCTGTCGGCTTCCGACTCCAGATAACCGAATTCAACCTTCGCACCGCTCGGGAATGTCCACTCCCGATTGGACTCGCTGAACACTGCGCCAGGTATCGCAACCGGGTAAATCACCCGCGTCCTGTCAATTAACTCGCGCAGCTCTGGAAACGTGCGGCGGAAGATGATCGCCCTGTAACCCGGCCACAGTATCGCAGACTGCTGCAACCCCAGCGCGTCGATAATCAACGCATCGGACTTGCCGCCTCCAGCAGCGCCACCGTACAACACCTCATCCTCGGGCGCTGACAGGAACTCGCCCTGCTTATCAGTAGGCTGCCAGAGAATCTGCTCAGGACTTGGCAGGGATGACAACGAAGCCTACCTG
>CAYGDK010000100.1:0-1343 GCA_964348645.1 uncultured Candidatus Saccharibacteria bacterium
GCTGCTCGGCTTTTTTGTTGCAGAACTACACGGAGAGCCAACTCCCGCTTCAGAAGGGAGTACGACGACGAACGCACGTAGTGCGAGAGGCGTAACGAAGCGTAGCGCAGTTAATCTCCCACGGTCCACAAAAAGTTAGCGCCCTCCGGAATTCCGGAGGGCGAGAGTTGTGTTCACCTATCGCTTGGCAGTTCGAACTAGTTGTGGCGTAACGACGAGAGCTTTCTTCGGGATCAATTGCCGCCAGCGACAATCCCACGGATAGCATTTCCCTGGCTGTTGAACCATAAGTTTGCCAGCTCGACTACTCCTTTTGGTCTGCAGGATGATTGCCTGCGTTCCAGGGTAGCGACTAGACGACTTAATTGTTTCAACCAGAGCTAACTTGTGAGCGTTTGCCAACCGCTCACCTTCCCGAATGTGGACGCGAACAACGACTGCCGAGCGATCTAGCTCCAGTAGATGCAGGGCGTCTCCAAGGCTGAGGCGAAACGAATCGGGGTCGGTTCCCTGTCTGTAGTCGTGTATTTCCAGGAGCTGTGCAGGACTGTGCCCGGCGTAGCCCGGTTTGGGTGGATGATGAAGGCTGCAAGGTGCGAAGTTAACTGTCATAGATACTGCTCCGTAAATCTTTGGTTACCGGTGCACGGCTGTGCACCAACATTGTAGTTGGCTGGTTGGGAAACTCAACCCTTTCTATGTCTCAAGGATAGGTAATTTATCGGACGAAGAGCCAGTACACGAGTCCGATTAGTGCCAGAGCTATCGCAAACTTTAGTAGTCGTTTAACGATCGCGATGACGAATAGGAGTACTAGCGCAACGGTGACGGCTACTGTTGTCATTTGGAGTTATTGTACACGCTCGCGCAAGGTTGGTTTACTTTTGACACGTTGGGCAGAAGTGGCTCGACCGACCAGCAATCTTAATTCTTTCGATCGGGGTACCGCAAACCTTGCACGGCTGACCCTCGCGCTTGTAGACGTTGGCAAACTCCAGATAATTGCCCTTGGAGCCATCCGCTTTCCGGTAATTCTGACTTGAAGTGCCACCGTGAGCTAGAGAAGTTTCAAAAACGGCCGAAATATTTTCATAAAGAGCTTTGATGTCCGAGCTTGTTAAGTCTTTGACTTTCCGACGGGGATGAATCTTAGACAAGAATAGCGCCTCATCGGCGTAAATATTTCCGACACCAGCGACGAGCGATTGGTCTAGTAGTGCCTGTTTAATAGTAATGGTTCCTCGACGCGACAGTTTATCCTTTAGGTATTCGAAGGTGTACTCGGGCCAGGTGTATTCTGGGCCCAAGCTGGAAACAAGCGGTTCGAGATCTTCCGGGGAGCT
>CAYGDK010000101.1:0-1322 GCA_964348645.1 uncultured Candidatus Saccharibacteria bacterium
CGAATGGCCTCACCAAAAATCTAACTATGGCAGGTATCGTGACCTCACGAAAAACCTAACTATGAGATACCCTTGGGGTATATGAATATGCACACAAAACATGAGCTGGCGAAGGAGATTCTGAGTAGGTATATGAAGAGTACAAAAGAAGAGAAAAAACCAATATTGGACGAATTCTGCGCAAGCACGGGATACCATCGAAGCTATGCCATTACTAAGCTAAGGAACCTGCAAATGACCCCCAAGTACAAAGAGAGTGTCGCAGGAAAGCACACGCGCGCCCGTGAGCGAATATATGACTCGTATGTGTCGGCAGTTGTTGAACAAATTTACGAAGCGTTGGGCGGGATTGGCGCAAAGAGAATGCACCCGCTCATGAGCACAATACTTGAGAGAGGAATTACGTTTGGACACATCAAAACTGATTTGATTACGGAAGCAAAGATTCGCGCAATGAGCAAAGGAACGCTCGACCGCATGATGAAAAAGATTAGGGAGAAGAATGCAATCAAGGGTATCTCTACCACGAGACCAGGGACACTCCTCAAGAGCGAGATTTCACTTCGCGTGGGGGCGTGGGAGGAAACTGATCCAGGGTTTTCTGAAATTGATTTAGTGGCTCATTGCGGGGACAATGGAGCAGGTCCGTTCATTTCAACCTTAAATACAACAGATATTTCAACAGGATGGTTTGAGTCCGAAGCAGTGATGGGGAAAGCGCAGGAACGCATACTTGGAGGAATTAAGTCGATACAAGAGCGCATACCCTTCCCGATGCTCGGTATTGATTCGGACAATGGGAGCGAATTCATTAACCACCAACTTTATGGTTACTGCGTGAAGGAGAATATTGTTTTTACGAGATCAAGACCATACAAGAAAAATGACAATGCGCATATTGAACAAAAGAATTTTACGACCGTGCGGCAAGTGCTCGGATATCAGAGGTTTGATACGGAAGAAACACTAGAGTTAATGCTTGAGTTGTATCGAGGACCGCTACGATTGTATATTAATTTCTTTCAACCATCGGTAAAGTGTATTGAGAAAAAACGTATCGGGTCGAAGATCAAGAAAGTGTATGACATTGCGCAAACTCCCCATGAGAGAGTGCTCGTACACCCAAATACTTCTCGAGAAACAAAAGAGACGCTCACGCGTCTCTTTGAAACTCTTGATCCATTTGCGCTACGAAAGGAAATTGACCGCTTGGTGATGGAAATTCAGAAGCGCGGAAAGTGGCATTTATGATACAATTTCATCATTACCAGTTAACCGCTCCTTGGATGACTCTCAGTTAGATTCTTATGTGAGGCAATGCG
>CAYGDK010000102.1:0-1319 GCA_964348645.1 uncultured Candidatus Saccharibacteria bacterium
CGTAACTTTTTAAACGGACTCTGATTCTGCCTTTTGCCATATTAATTTGCTTTTTTTGTTTTTAATCAAAAAAGCACTTTTGCCTTCTTTAACAAGAAGATAAAAAATTGCTTTTATGTTTAATTAATTTAAACTGCGCGATTTTAGTTGCGCAAGGCGAGATTTTATACTACCTGAATTGAAATTGCAATAAACTACGCATAGCTAAAAGCTATGCGTAGTTTGATGCTTCGCATTAAACTCCACAGGGTTTGCAATTGTGTGTATTTTGATGCAGTGTATTAAACTACTCCAGCTCGGGGCGCTGTTCGTAGTTTGATGCTTCGCATTAAACTCCTTAGAGCCTACAATTGTGCGTGTTTTGGATAAGAAAAAGGCCGGCCACTAAGAATAGTGACCGGCCGTGGATGCTGTGCCTAGACGGAAACAGCAAGGATCAGATTGGTGAACAAACGTGGACCGACTGCCTGAAAGGCAATTCCGCCAGGGTACTTGAGCTCACCGCCCGGTGCGCCTACGCGCATAACGATGTAGAAACCTTGGTGGGAAACGACGAAAGTCGCTTCTCCGACCAAGTACTCCGGACCGACTTCGAGAACGGTTTGGTCGCCGAGCCTGGAGTAGTTTGGATGGTGCCTGCGCAGGTACTCTCCTTCGACCTGTCCAGCGGAGACAACGATGAACTTCTCGCCGTGATCGATTTGCCATCGCTGACTGTGAAGGTCGGTCATGATTGACTTGAAATCTGCGGCATCCAATGATCCCCAGCCAAGACGGCGACCTTCGGAGTTGTACCACACGGCGTCTCTGATGACGACAGTGGGTCCCTCTTTGATTTGTCCGAGCCTGAGACCGGCGAATGGCCGGCTGAGTTCGTTTTCCGGATTAATGTCCGGATCGATAAGATCGGGCGTGAGCCTGGCTATGATATTCCCTCCAAGTTAGCGTGCTCGCTCTATTGTCGACGAGAATGAATTTCGTCTAAAGCGAAGGCTATTCTAGCATTTTTGAGGCTAAATGTCAAATACTACGGGTCTATTTATATTTAGGAAAAACAAGTTATTTTATTTCCTTATAAAGGAAGCAAATTTTGTATTTCCCTTTCTCAGCCCGCTCGAAACCCCGGCGAGGTTTCTCTCTTAGTGATTTTTCAGCTCTTTTTGAATAGATTCAAAAACCCATGCCCGCTATGAAAAATCAATGACCTCGAAAAGAAAATACGGGTAGAAAATATTGAGACAAAAATGTGCCTGCAAAAGTCGCCTGTTGGCTGTGGAATTAGAAAAAGAATCAAATGTACTTAAAAGAACCAAAGGAAA
>CAYGDK010000103.1:0-1313 GCA_964348645.1 uncultured Candidatus Saccharibacteria bacterium
GTCCCAAAATCTATAGGTTTTCTACTGACGGAGATGATAGGCGCACCATCAGCAGCTTCTTCCAACATCTCCCTGTGATATGGCACCCACTTCTTTGGAACCTTATTCAAAGTCAAAAATATTATTGTTATATCGTTATAGAAAGTCTTCATACTCTCATCATATTAGATATTTTTCAAAACCCTAATATTGGTCTAGGTCTGAACATCTTCCCGAAGCTGATTACGTCCTTTCCAAGAATTATTTTTGAATATATGTTCAAATCTGTTTATCATTTTAATTGTCTATACAGCTCGGCTATTTTGCTGATGTGATATTTTTCGGCTTCTCCATAGACCTTGTCCGACCAACCTTGGTAATAACTTATGTCCTTCAATTTCACCGCCTCTTCAACCAAAGAATCCATATCCTCAAATTGTATGGGAATATAAAATCCATTGAATTCTTTGTATCCAGCTATCGGCTGGGTCAGCGTTGGGACGCCGAAGGAGGCTGCATTGATTATCTTTGTCGGGTGACTATGCGGATAATCCCTATACTCATCGACGTTCCAGGCAACTAGGAAGTCTATCTTCTTAAAGTAATCAAGCATATCCTGTCTAGTCTGATAGCTAAGTATAGGAACAAAATCTATTCCGCTTCCAGATAAGGCATCCTTAATCTTTCCGTATAGGTCGTTAGCATATTGAGAATGACCGATAGCCCCGCCAACTAGGTTGTCATTTCTTGTCCTTCTAAACCTTTCAAAGTTTATATGATGATGGTGGATTAGAAAGATTTCATTGCTAAGATTTTCCTTCAGATACTCATACTGAGCCTGAGACATTGCAATAACCTTGATTCCCGGGCGTTCTTTGAGTTTCGGAATAAGGCTTATTTCGTCTAGAATATCAACATAGTCTCCGTCCCTTAGGCTCTCTAATCCCCTTGGTTTTAAAAAGATACATAAATCATCTGCTAATCTCTCCTGCGAATTGTACTTCGCCCCCATATATGCGGCTATCTCCTCGCCCCTTATGCGGGAAGAGACACGATTAACATAAACACCAGTTGGGCTTGTCTTTAAGAAGGGATTTTTTGCATAAATTGAAATCATAGTCCTAGTTTATATTCTAATCCAAATCTTTCCATCAGCCATTTCAAGTCGTGGACCCTTTTATCCCAGCGGTCGTGGAGCCAAAAATCTTTGGAATATTTGTTGCCGTCTTTTACCTCTTGTGAACTTGACAGTCCAGGAACCGTACGCCCAAACTTGCGATGTTTATGGGCATACCAAGTATTTTTATTTACCATCACTTTTCCTCCCCCAAGCC
>CAYGDK010000104.1:0-1303 GCA_964348645.1 uncultured Candidatus Saccharibacteria bacterium
GTGCCGCTGTTGCTTCGCTTTGCGTAAAAGTTAACATTTATGCCGCCCACCCCATGCCGCGCTGCCCGCGATTTGCTGCGTTACCGCCAAGATAATATTTTTTCGCACCGCCAGCCGCCGCAGGAATATAATACCGCGTGATGTCTGGCACCCACAAGCCAGCATTGGGGTCAATGTAAAGACGTTGAATTTCATCGTCCGAAATGATGCGGTTGAAGATGCGGGCATTGGAAATACGCCCATCCAGAACATTAACGACCTTTGAGCCGGTCGTCGGTGTTTTAGGAAGATTCGCCGCAGTCTTTTGTATTATAAAATCGCCGTTAGCATAAAACCTCCACGTGTAGTTTTTGATGGTTATAAGAAGAAATGACCATTTTTGATTCGGGACCACCCATCCCGACCTTACAAACTCATAACTCTCAACCACCCCACCGAATATATCTCCTGCCCCCCCATAGATATGATCTTGGGATATGCTCATCGACCATCCATTATCGCCGCCGGTGCCATTAAGCATAATCCGATTTCCGGCAGGCAAAACTCTTGGCCAAACCCACGCGCACATTGTAACATTGGATGTAGCGCTGGTAATTAAATCCGCAGTAACCTGATCATCTCCACCATCACAACTCACCCCATCTAGGAAGAACGCACCATTCGTCAGAGTTGCATCCTTACCATTGCCGGATATGTCCAGCGTCTTACCGCCCGCGCCTTCCCACATAGGCCACCAGCCAACCAGACTCCGATTGATCGGCGCGCCGGGGTCGAGCAACATTCCGGGACGTGCATTGCGGGGGGTCGCCATGATTTATGCGATACCTGTTATCAGAGAATAACGTGCCTCAAGAGCAAACGCCTGAGTGAACAGCGAACCATCGGCCACCAAGCGAATACGCACTGCACCTTCCGGGATTGCCGCCGGGGTGTAAATTTCAGCCAGATCGTAAAGCGTCGATCCCGTTTGCGCATTCACAAGATTGTCTTCAAGGGTAACGCTGACGTTCGCGCTGATGGATTTAATCCGCCCCCACTCGCTGTTGCCGATTGTGGTGTTGTCGATATAAATCAGATCGCCCACGACAAGATTTGTGGTGCTCGCCACTGGAACAACATTCTGTCCCGCCGCGCATGTCCCGTTTACCGCCTCGCCCTCACAAGCAGCAAAGGCGCTGACATATCGCGCGAACGGAAACCAGCTATTATCGCCGCTGGTTGCGTGAGAGGCTTCCAGCCGGATATTAACGCCCGCACCCGCAGCAGTAACAGCGCGGCGTCCAAACCTGCAATACACCAGCCC
>CAYGDK010000105.1:0-1298 GCA_964348645.1 uncultured Candidatus Saccharibacteria bacterium
CCTGTCATTGGTCCGACATCTCGGATTCTCTGGCAGGGCGCTTTTCTTTGGGAAAGCCAAAATTATTTTTACTTGTTAACCCTACATATAGCTATTTCCCAAACAATTTGAGGAGTGTTATAATTCTCAATATGGAGACTGGTCAAAGAGAACAAGGGAAGAGTCTATCGTTTGAAGCTCAGTTTTCAAGGCGGGAACATAAAAAAATTTCTGGAAGAGAAATTGAGTTGGTAGATATTACGCCTCCCCAAATTTCTGATCCCACGCCAATTTTACTTGCACCCGGCTGGTCAGAAAATCCTTCAACATATGAAAAATCATTAAAAATTATATATGGAGAAAAGAGAAGGGCTTTAACTATTGGGTATTCACAGCGAGGCGAAGAAACTCACCCCGATGTTGAGGTCCGTAAGGCATCACTGTTACTTCAGGTACTGGAAGATAAAGGAATAAAAAAAGCGGATGTAATTGCTCATTCAGAAGGGGCAATATATGCGCTAATTGCTGCAACCATAGAACCTGACCGTTTTCGCAACGTTGTACTGGATAAGCCTGCGGGCTTAATTGGTCATGATTCAAAAACGGCTCTCATGGGTAGATTTGTAAAGCTTATGATTCAGGAGGCAGTGCTCCGCCCCAAGGGAGTTACCGATCCTACAGGTGCTGTAAGGGCAGGGCTTAGAACAGCATTATATTGTGCTGAAAACCCTAAGCGCGTTATGGAAGAACTAGATGCGCTTACTAGCTATGACATCTCAGATTTAATAGGTATTCTGAGAGATAAAGGAGTTATGATTTCAGTTATTGCGGGCGTCGACGATCCTCTCTTTCCGGTAAGTCGGCAAGTTGAAAATATGCGACAAGCTGGGGCTCCGCCAATCGAAGGATATTACTCTGTTATCGGAGGTCACAACGAGCTTTCTATTAATGCTGGTAAGCATACTGCTCTCGCTGTAAATGCACTTGATTCACTGCAAAGAAAAAGAGAGATTGCTGTTTGATTACTTCCCAAACAATTTGAGGAATTCGTGGAGGTTATGTACAGTAGGGTGTACGGGGTGTTTGTCTTCGGTAAGCCTATTGAGCCACACTGGACTGTGTGTTTTAGCAACTTTTTCTATCATTTCCAGCTTATCGTCAACAATTGTAGCCCCTTTTGGAAGTTTTGCTATAAATTCTGGATGCGCCTTATCCCGACTTATAAAAATGAGATCTTTGTCAAAAAAATGGTGGATTTTACCGCTCGTCAATTTTGCCATTTGGTAATCATCTATTCCTTGGGAAAAAATACCTAGCTT
>CAYGDK010000106.1:0-1245 GCA_964348645.1 uncultured Candidatus Saccharibacteria bacterium
CAATGTGCCCGCCGTATTCAGCCAGGACGACGATCGCTGTCCAGTCGTTCTGCGGTTCGGTCTTGTTTGCGCAATCGACTGACACCACGACGCGGTCCAGGTTGCGACGATCGGGCAGGCGGTCCCAGGTGTGCGACAGCCATTCGGCCTTGATGATTTCGCCTTCAAGGCGCGCGTCCCAGTCGCCTTCCAGCCAGGCGCGCACCAGCCATTCCGGCCCTGACGCGCGCAGGCGATCGACGTAGGTCGGGTCTGCCCGCAATAACGCCTGATTGTCTTGTAGTTTCGATGGAATGAACACGCGCTGCGTGCCGTCGTCGCCGACGAACGGCGTCAGCGGTGGCGCAGGATCGATGTACCTGCGCTTGACCCAATCGTGACCGCGACCGCCAGGGTTGCCGGTCGCCAGCAAGCGTGTCGGCACGCCAGCGCCGCTACGCAGGGTCGCGCGCAGCATGTCCAGGGCGAACGACGTTGACCACGTTTGCAGTTCGTCAAAACAAAGCCATGAAAAATCATGGCCTTGATACCGTGTCGCGTCTTGGTCGGATTCGAGGTAGCGCAGCCGCAGGGTCGCGCCGTTGGCAAAGCGCCAGGTGCGTGATTGCGCGACATAGTTCGCGCCAAGCTGGCTGAACAGCGACAGCATCGCGGCCTGTGCGCCCTCGATTTCGGGCAGCGACCTGCGGAACCACGCCCCGCGAGCCGCTTTGCCGTAGGATTGCGCGTGCAGAATCCAATCCCCAATACATCCAATAGTTTTCCCGCCACCTCTGGACCCACCGAAGAACACGTCGCCGACGGGGCAACTGATCAGCCACGTCTGCGGCCCAGGCTGCGCCCGCCACAGCACCGTCGCGCCCGCGCCAGGCATCCTGCCCATGGGTCAGCCTTGCGCGATGCGCAGCGCGTCGGGGATCACTGCCTGGGGCACGCCGACCTGCGTCTGCTGCGGGGCGCGCTTGCCGCGCAGGACGACCGCGCGAACCCGCCAGTCGCCCAGCAGCGACACGACGATTCGCACGCTGCCCTTGTGCGCGCTGACAGCGTCTTCGTCGTCGATGCAGGTCCAGGCGTCGCCCAGCAGACGCTTGATGTCCATGCGGACGTAGTTCTGCGTGATGAGCCACGGCGCGAACTTGATCGGCGGTGGCGTCGCGGCAGGCGTCAGTTGGGCGTTGAATCGCGTCGGCGTCTTGCGGGTCGTCGCTGTCGGCATCGTCTGCACCCCTTTCGCCGCCCCTT
>CAYGDK010000107.1:0-1242 GCA_964348645.1 uncultured Candidatus Saccharibacteria bacterium
AATGAGCGGCTCGCAGGGCGAGGGACCGATTCGGCAGTTGCGCCTGCGCGAGCACATTTGGCGGCAGAACGTCGGCGACGTCATCAACTAGTCCCCGGCATTCCCGTAGTATTTTTTGGAGGGTTGTCTGGGTTAAGCCATGAGTAAGGGGATATATTGGCGCCATCTCTGGCTCGTCGATAATCTTTTTAACAATAAACGGATATCCCATCGACTTAATCGGCCGTTTCTCGCCGTAGAGAGTTACTTGTCGACCGGGCTTGAGCGTGCCGAGTAGAAACCGCTGGTTAAACCAGAGCGCGGTAATAGTACCCGTCGAGTCGTTAACCTTGGAGCTAATTATAAAGACGCCGCGCTGACTGACACGGCTACTCACCCTTTCGATCACCCCTCTAACTACCAGCGGGGTGTTGTTGGTAAGATCCCGGATATCTCGGAGCTGGCTGCGATCCTCGACCCGACGCGGTAGATGCTCGATTAAGTCCTGAATCGTATGAACGCCAAGCTTTGAGAAGCGTTCGAACATTTCCGGGCCAACCCCTCGAAGTTCGCGGACCGAACTTGTCAGTGTGATTGCCTCGGACATTTGGTGTAGTCTAATTCTAATGAGAGCGCATCACAAGGAAAGCCCCGCCCTACTTTGGTACATCCTGGTATTCTTCACGGTCCTGGCAGTCAGCGCCTTTTCACTCTTGATCCAATATCAAGCTAGCAGTCAGTCTGCGGCCGATTTTTTCGAGCCAATTCGGTTACCGATCGAACAGGGACTGTTCTAGCCGATAACTACTTCGACAAAATGAACGCCGGTGGCATACGGCGGTATAACAGTGCCAGTGATTCTTACGCCATCGACCAGAATGCGATCAACGCCCTTGTTCTGACGGAATGAGTTGAGGATACGAATATGGTACTGAGCCCCTCGAAAGAGTCGTGTTGCTTCGACTTGCCGCCAATCGCGTGGTAGGCACGGGTCGATCTTCAGGCCACCTAGTGTAGGTTGGATGCCAACCATCGCTTGAAACGCGGCTTGCCACATTCTGGCGGCTGCACCGCTGGGGCCAGTCGCTCCCTGACCGAAGAGCTGGTGATCTGGGCCGTAAATGAAGTCGCAGTGCCGAAATGGCTCGGACTGGTATTGTTCGGTTTTACCTGAAAGGTAGGCAGGACTGGCTAGCTGCCAAAGCCTGAAGGCCTCATCGCCGTCACCGACCTGGGCGGCCGCGATGACCGCTTGCGCGTTTT
>CAYGDK010000108.1:0-1226 GCA_964348645.1 uncultured Candidatus Saccharibacteria bacterium
ACTTCTGTTGTCAGGACTTCCGCGGTGTCTGCCAAAACCTTTTTCTTCCCTTCTTCGACTATGTGTCTAAGTGTTGCCAATTTTTGGCAGTCGAGCCATCAGCTCAGGAATGGCCATGGCGTAATTGTCGTCGACGAACCTCAGCCGAATAGTTGGTTCTTCCAGCATTGAGAGCCGTTCGAACCACCGACTGTCTATAATGCGAAAAAGGAAAACATTTCCCTCTCCGACACTTGCGTCGAGCCAGTGAAAAGGCTCAGTGCCCATTCCAGCATAAACAGATCTGATCCGAAGCGGACCAAAAGACTTCGGTGGAATAACTACCACCTCGTCGATTCCCTCCTCCTGCCTAACTTCGATTCTCCAAGACTCTGCTGAGTCCTGCCACCAGAGTGCATCAGATATCCACACCGCTAGGCCGTGAACATCCAACTCGCGTTCAAATTCGTATCGATCGTCTCGGAACACGACCCATGGTTTGAGACTGACAATTAGGTTTTTAAACAAAACGAGTGTCGCTCCTATACCAAAAATTTAAGGTTCTAAGTTCCAGATTGTAATACTCTAGGTCATTTTTTGCAAAAGGGATTATAGGTACTCGCTCACACCTACTCGCAATTTCGGCCAGCTCATTACTCGTAAGTTTGAGCTACGTCCTGCGTTTCAGGAGACCTGAAACTAAAAGGGCACCCCGTTAAGGGTGCCCAAGTGAACTTTTGTCTAACCGACAACTATCTGTTGAGGATTTCGGTGTCGGTCAGTGTTGACCAGGTTGATGCCGTCACCGAAAGATATCAAGAGAGACAACAGGCGCGGACTGATCCGCTCAAGCTTCTCATACGAGATCATCATCACGTTCGGAAGTGCCCGACGGTCACCCACTGGGGTGCCCAGCATCCATTTAATTACTTCCGGCTCGCCATAGTCATTGACACAGCGGAAAGAAGCATCGACTACCGTTGACGACTTACGGCCGGTTTCGTCAACGAAAATCATCGACATCAGCCACTTTTCGCCGTCGGTGCCAGGATGGCGCGTGATCGAAAGCCTGACCGTAAGCTTATGCTCATCGAGTCTGTCGCCGAAGGCCTCCGAAAAGACCCTTTGAAGTTCGTCAATTTCCATTTCGCGCCATTTACGGTCGCGAAGATGCTCGAACGGAACATCAACCGTTATGAACAATTTGTTTCTCCCTTTTCGTTAAAGTTCTGGCAGAATTCTACCAC
>CAYGDK010000109.1:0-1224 GCA_964348645.1 uncultured Candidatus Saccharibacteria bacterium
GCCGGCTTGGGCAGTGTATTGGGGGATCTGATTATTTTCCGATTCGTAAAAAACGGCTTGGTAAAAGAAATAATGCCTATATATGAAAGCGTCGGCGGAAATCACATCAAAAGGGTGTTGAGTACAAAATATTTTTCGTGGACATTTCCGGTATTTGGCGCCATTATTGTGGCCTCTCCTCTTCCAGACGAATTAGGGGTAAGTTTGTTGGGGTTGTCGAAACTGAAAACTTATCAGTTTATGATAATATCTTTTGCGCTTAACGCGATTGGAATTATGCTGTTGATATCCGCTTCAGTAGTAATTAAGCCTTAGCGATTTTGTTTTTTCTCCAGTGGTAAAAATATTTCCTTAATTCCTCGACGGCTATAACCGACGAGCTCATCATAATAATCACAATAATTTCGCCAGCTGATAAGGCTGTTGTTCCGAGTACGGATTGAAAAAACGGGTGGTAAATAGCAAGTGTTTGCAAAACAGACACCAAAACAACGGCAAGCAACAGATACCGCATCGAATAAATGCCGGAGCGCAGAACCGAGCTTGTTTCACTGCGGACATTGAACGCGTTTACCCACTGGAAAACAGCTAATACCGTTAAGGTAATGGTGCTGGCCTTGACCGGATCAACGATACGATATGGGTAATAAAGAATTAGAGACCCAATTGTAATAACCACCCCCATTATAAGTACCCGAATCAGCATTGTTCGATCAAGCATCGAATGCTGAGTTTTGGACCATTTTTGAGTTAAGAGGCTTCTTTCTCTATTCTCAAACGCTAAGGCAAGGACAATGAAAACATCGGTTACAAAATTCATCCAGATTATTTGCGACGGTTTGAGCGGAACGCCAAATCCCAGCGCGATTGCAACCAGGATAACCAATACTTCGCCGGCCCCCGTGGAAAAAAGATAAACAAGAATATTTTTTATCTTCTGAAAAATCACTCTCCCTTCTTCAATTGCGGCGACTATCGAACTAAAATTATCATCAAGCAGAATAATAGATGCGGCTTCTTTGGCGACTTCGGTGCCAATTTTGCCCATAGCAATGCCAAGGTTGGCAGCAGTTAATGAAGGTGCGTCGTTTACACCGTCTCCGGTCATCGCGACAATATGTCCTTGGCTTTTGAGAGTGTTAATTATTCTTATTTTGTCTTCAGGGGTGACGCGGGCAAAAACGGTACATGTCTGAATCTCTTTTTTTAGCCGGGTGTCGTCCA
>CAYGDK010000110.1:0-1209 GCA_964348645.1 uncultured Candidatus Saccharibacteria bacterium
CACTCACATTGATGCGCTCTGCGTAGTGACAGAGCGCATGGGTGTGAATCAGGCGGCTATCTCTTCGCCGTGGATCTCTTTGATGCGCGCAATCGACTCAGCCAGAAACTCACGCGCCACAATCACCCTTTCCTTAATCTTCTCTTCCTTCTCCATGTCGCGCTCATACATAAGTGTCGTTACGCGCATGTGCGGGTCGATGTGATCAACGTAGTGCAGCTCTGGCTGTTCGTAATAAACAAGCTCATCCGGGGTGCTTACCATGCAGTAGGCAATCTCCCACTCTGGAACGTCCCATAGCGCCATGTAGCCGCGAACCTGCCATTCGTACCCGCTATCGTGGCAGTCCTCAGGAAAGGCAGGGAACGTATCAAGCGACCATGCCGACTTAATGTCTATGCCGCGCTTGCCGGGAATGATTAGGTCGCACTCGCCAGTAATGAATCCGTTGTCGAGACGGACGGCGTTCTTCTTCAGGTTCCGATAGAAAACCTTGTTGTAGAGCGCAATGGATTCATCCTCGACAATGCGGCCCTTCTGCAAAACCTTCACGTCGACTTCCTTGCGAAACCCGTAGACGCTTTCCTTGGCCAGTGCCTTCAGGTACGTCTTCGCGCCGACCGAAAGTAGTTCGCCCTTCTTCTGTGGCTCGATCATTATTTTCCCAAGGCTGGAGCAGCGGATCAGCATTTCAGATTCTCCTCAACAAGAGCCAGTGCGGCTTGCTGGTCTTCGGTCAACTCATAATCGAGGCGCAGCTTGTCGGCAGAAAATGCCCCGTCTTCAATGGCCGCCAGTGCGTTCTTGAATCGCGCATCTGGCAGCGGCTGCTTGCCGGCCTTGACGTTCTGTGGCTGTACTGGGCGTATCCGCAGGCACTCCACCATTTCACCAGCCAGGTTCGTTGTGCTGGCGTACAGGATTATTTTCTTGCCAGCCCAGTCCTCAATGTACGGCCCGTACAACTTGGCAATGGTCTTGCTGTTCGTGGCGTTCAGGATCATTGGCTTCTGGCCAATCAGGCGAGCAACTGAGCACTCGTCTTTCTTGCCGCCACTGCCCGTTACTTTTTCCGAGCGAACCGAATCAATCGTGACAACAAGATCCTCGCCCGGATTCAGCGCATAGGCTCCGATGTAGTCCGGGTTAATTAGCCGCTTCCAGTGCGTCTTGTTCATGTCATTACTCCAGATATTCAGGCTGTTTCCG
>CAYGDK010000111.1:0-1137 GCA_964348645.1 uncultured Candidatus Saccharibacteria bacterium
AAAACAAACTGGGGTACTGCGGCAACCGCCACATTAACAAATTCAACCGCTGTTACATTTGCTGAAAGTACAGCGTCATGGGGAACAATTACATATGTGTTTATTGCAGATGCTTTGACGGCAGGAAACATTTGGTGGTTCGATGCCCTAACCCCATCGAGAGCAGTTCAGTCTGCCACAACCGTTCAATTTGCAGTTGGAGCAATCACAGTTCAAATGACGAACAGTTAACATGAAGGGGGTTTCATGTCTAACATAAATAAAAAAACATTCTCTTTGATAAATAGAATATCAAAGAGTTTTACTTTATATATAGCCAACTTCGCATTGTCTGTTACTTTCATCTTTAGAATAAGAGACCGTGTTAGATTGTTCTTCACTCCTATATTGGCGCTTAGAATGGTTTCGACAATAACGATAAAGAGAATTCGTTTAACTATTTCTCAAATGAAATTAACTGAGAAGATAACTCAAACAATAAATGCAAGAAGAGTGAAAATAACATATGTATTCAAGGAGGCTCTTAAGGCAGTAACTATATTTACGTTCAAGAATGTTACAACGTTCATTATGAAAGAACGAGACAAAGTTGTTACCATCATAAGACAAAAAGCACCTTTGACATTTGTTGCTATTTTGGGTACGTTCTATACATTATTGGAATATGACCCAGATACTCTTTCTGCGACGGATGCGATAACATTGGGCGTTTTGGACTATACAGTTCTATAAAGAAAGGAGGGGAATAAATGACGACAAGTACTCCGACACTAGGCTTGGTTTTATATAATTCTACAACTGACCAATCGGCCACGTTTGCCGCGTTTAGGGCAGATATGGCCGGGCCAGCAACAAGTAGTAACTTCTATAAAATAGACACTGAAGTAACGGATTTGAGAGCGGATATTACGGCATTACAAGCCAGCGCAGGGGCGGTATATGTTCCTGCTTTGTATGCTTCTCCCGGAGCCTATACCGCAACTGGTATTACCGCTATTTCAGCCTATACGACAGGTTTGCAAATAATTATCAGTGTGGACACAACAATAAGCGGAACAACCACTGTAAATATAAACTCTCTAGGTGCAAAATCACTTATGAAAGTCAATAGTTCCGGCACAGCCATAAATCTAACAG
>CAYGDK010000112.1:0-1134 GCA_964348645.1 uncultured Candidatus Saccharibacteria bacterium
CGTCAATGACGCGCTCTACCAACTGAGCTAACCGCGCAAAGTGAGGAAGAGAATGAAAAATCTTTTTCATTCTTTCCGAACGCCTGCGCGGGGAACCTAAGCTCTCCACGCAAGTCCGAAAAGAATAGCTTTTTTGAAGGCTTTTTTCAAGGGTTACTGTAACGCACAATGGTTGCTTGACGATTATAAATCGGAGAGTACGCTTATAAAATAATAATTAAAATTATTTTTTTATGGGTCAGTCTTTTGGTTTTGGTGAGTCTGTAAGTAGCAGAACGGATCAAATAAAAAGTTCAAACGCTTCGAGGGCTGCTAAGTTTGCGAGGGAAAAGTCCACTGGTTCTAAACCTCCTACAAGAAGACGCTTGGAAGCGGCGAATCAACAATACTTGCCTGTGGAATATCGCTAAGGGTAGCTCCCATATTTAGAGTTTTTTTGGGTTTTTGACAGAAGGGCAAACTTTTGGTATTTTTTTAGTATGAACATGTTAAATGAGAGAGGGCATTTTGATCATGGAAGAGAAGTTATTCTTTCCCCTATAAAGTCTGTAGCGGCATCGGAACAAGTAAAAGAAACGGCACGACGCAGAGCAAGGGCAGCAAGTCTTAGAAGTAAGAATGCAGAAAGAGCTAAAGGGAAGTAGTAATGTAAGCAAGGTAAAAGGTGTAGAATAAAAGAGTCTCAGTAATGAGACTCTTTTTATATGAACCCTAAAGATATATTAAATAGTGGCGGTATTCTTTTGTACCCTACAGACACCCTCTACGGACTTGGTGTGGATGCGTTGAGTGTTGAGGCCCTCAAAAAACTTCGAGTGCTTAAGGGAAGGGAAGATGGCAAGCCAATTTCTATTGTTGTTTCCGACATGAAGATGGCTGAAGAATATGCTGAAGTGACACCACTTGCATTAAAACTTGCTGAAGCATTTCTCCCAGGGAAAGTCACGCTTATTCTGAAGGCTAAATCTAATCTTCCTACAGAACTTACTGCAGGAACCGGTACTGTCGGTATTCGTATTCCGAACCATATTCTTTGTTTAAATATTGTGCGTGAGCTCGGACGGCCTTATACAGCGACAAGCGCTAATGTAAGCGATATGGATTCTAAAAACACTGTGTCCGAGATACTTGCTC
>CAYGDK010000113.1:0-1127 GCA_964348645.1 uncultured Candidatus Saccharibacteria bacterium
TGCCAAAAAACCCAAGGATAAAAAACCGAAGACTGAAAAAGCTGAAAGTAAACCTGAAAAGAAGGGTGTAAATTGGAGAATTGGGTATGCCCAAGAAAAAGATCCGTTTCAGAAAGCTTCTATTCTACGAGTTATTGCGGAAATGGATCATTCTTCTAAAAACTTATCCTTTATTTTAGATAAAGCCGAAGGTTTAGTATCGGACGCGGGTGGTAAGGTTCGAGATGTATATTGGGAGATTGCGAGTAACAGCCAAAATCCCAAGGAAATCCAAAGCCGAGCTAAAACCCTGTACGACAATTTTGAGATTGAGGTTAGACCTGAACCAAAACGCGAAATCCAAGCCGAGTCGCTGTTCGACTCCCTTCCTGAGCAAGCCGGGGAGGCTAACCCCGACTTGACTCCAAAGACAGGATATTACTCCAGTCAAGGGGTTGCTTTTGCCGATCTTCGCAAACGTAAATCTGAAGCTGATAAGGCAGGTGATACGGAATACCGCGATAGATTAAAAAGTTATAAACCTGTGGAAACGCCAGAGGGTTGGGTTCTAAGGCACAAAGACTCGGTCGAAGTTTCAAAAAGTATTACCAATCAAAATCTGCAAAATACTAAAGTTGTAAATCCTGACGGATCGCCCGCTACAGTTTATCACGGGACTGGGGTAAGTAATTTAGTGAAGTTTAAAACCCCCACGTTCTTTACTACCAAAAAATCAGACGCGACTTGGTTCAGTCAAGAACGAGGGGGCACCTCGGAAGGTATCAAATCGGTCAAGTTGAATATAGCGAACCCTTTGGATGTTACTACTCCGGCAGGGTTAACTAATTTACTAGGGTTGTTAAAGAGGGCTGGGGTTAAAGTTATAGACGAAGGTGGTGTATTGAAGATACCTGAAGTGTCTAAACATTCACCTTATGAGGGTTACAATACCAACGACACTTTATATATACCTAAAGTTAGAGAACAAATGCGTAAGGAGGGGTATGACGGCCTTCACGCTTACGATGTCTTATCCAATGATGAAATTGAGATATGGATACCTCTAACCTCTACTCAAATAATAGAATCAAAGGAAGTTTCAAAAAGTATTACCAATCCCACTGGGAAGTCTGGTAAGATAGACCTGT
>CAYGDK010000114.1:0-1125 GCA_964348645.1 uncultured Candidatus Saccharibacteria bacterium
AGTGCGCGGCCTTCCTTGGGTTGTGATTCAGCTCATTCCTTAAGCCGAATAGGGTGTAATACCTGTAGCCTGACGGTAACCATGCCCTCCTGGAGGGCGAGACGGAAAAGGTCTTGCTGCGTTGCCACACCCAATAGGGCGTAGAGCGCATCTCGACGACGACGAGCAACACCGGGACTTACCCCGAGGTCGCGGGCAATTCCCGCTAATGTTTTTTGCTGGACACAGATTGCGACCAGCTCCTGATCCTTACGACTTATCCTTGTCATGTGCGATAACCACCTCCGTGGCTAAAGTAGTGTAACACCTGGATCGTACGTCGTTGGACGACCCAGATGTTATTTGCCAACTAGCCGGCTCGCGCGAACACAGGCTCAAACGGGATCAGGCCCATCCGCGTAGCAGACCGAAAAGCCTGCACGCGATTATTGACCTGAAGTTTGTCGTAGATGTTCGCCAGGTGGAAATCCACCGTCCTCTTAGACACGTACAGGGCGTCGGCAGCTTCTTTGCTGCTATTGCCCTGGGCGATCAAGCCCAGAACTTCGATTTCCCGCTTCGTTAAGCGAACTCCACGCGCGTTTGTGTTCGACGAGCCGGCGCGTATAGCGCCGGCGCTTTCAAGTAACGTTCCTACCAAACTAGACCTCCATGGTTCCCCGGGCTTGCGCACAGGGCTTTCCACTATACCGATTTGGCGCTTAACCGTCCAGTAGTCGAGGAGATTTTGAGTGACGCTTGACAAGTTCGGTATTTGTTCGCTTAATAGAAAAAAGGAGGCAAATGGGAGAGGTAAAAACAAATATCGAGGAGCCGGTTAAGGTGATTGCCAGCTTCTCGCCGCAGAAGTTTAAGGTGCACTTCTTTAGCTGGCGTGACCGGACGTACCAAGTCCAGTCGATGAACCTCTTCCATATCGCCCGCGACGGCAATAAGAAGCTCTATCACTTCGCCGTCACCGCCGCTGGCAACTCTTACGAGCTTGTTTACAACCCAGTCACTCTCGACTGGCGATTAGCTGACATTGTTAGCGTTTAAATAAAGAAACCGCCGACGTTGCCGTCGGCGGTGGATAGTCCCGGAGGGTCGAGCTTACTCGACAAGCCAACCGGGATGCTCAGTCTT
>CAYGDK010000115.1:0-1100 GCA_964348645.1 uncultured Candidatus Saccharibacteria bacterium
TTATCGGATTCTTTCTTCCTGGAGATAGTTTGCTTTTCACTGCAGGCTTCTTAGCACAGAAAGGAATATTCGGTCTTAATATCTGGGTGTTAATTGTAGGATTTTTTGCAGCTGCAGTCCTAGGAGATAGTGTTGGGTACTCATTTGGTAAAAGAGTAGGGAGAAGACTATTTAACAAAGAGGACTCGGTACTTTTTCATAAGGATAATTTATTAAAGGCAGAGGCTTTTTACAAAAAGCATGGTAAAAAAACCATAATACTTGCTCGTTTTGTCCCTATTGTAAGGACGTTTGCTCCAATAGTTGCTGGTATGGGAGATATGCATTACAGCACATTTCTGGCTTACAATGTGATTGGTGGCACCCTTTGGGCTATTGGTCTTCCTCTCGCTGGATTTTTTCTTGGTAGCCTAGTTCCTGGAAGCGAAAAATATTTGGAGATAATTATTATTGGTATTGTTATTTTATCTATTCTTCCAACATTTCTACATATCTATAAGGATCCTCAACAAAGAAAAGAAATTCACAAATTTATCCTTGGAAAATTTAAGCTATATAAGTAGATAGCGCTTGGAGGGCTTAAGAAAACTTAATTAACCCTAAATCTTCTCACTAGTGACACCACGATTCCCTGAATTCGAAGCTGTTTTGGGTAAATAGGCTCCATATCACGATTTGCTGGCTTAAGTACCACCTGCTCTCCATTTTTATAAAATCTTTTTAATGTTGCTAAGTTATCGTCAACAAGAGCCACTACAATATCTCCATTGCTTGCTACTTCTGTTTTTTCAATCACAACAAAATCACCATCTAAAATACCATCTTCAATCATAGAGCTACCTTTTACCTGCAGCACATACGAAGGTTTTTTGCCAGAAATCATACTCGAAGCTACACTAAATGAGGCCTCAGGATCAGTGTGTGGCTCTAAAGGGCGCCCTGCAGCAATAAAACCTAAGAGAGGAAGCCCAATTGTTGGACCTAATGCTTTTGTTGTTGGGCCAAGAATTGAATCGAGATTTTCTTTTTTTAGTACCTTTAGGGTACGCTTATTTCCATCAACCTTTTGCATATACCCCTTATCAACAAGTGTTCTGATA
>CAYGDK010000116.1:0-1091 GCA_964348645.1 uncultured Candidatus Saccharibacteria bacterium
CCCGAAGGCGTCGGCGAAGTCAGGGACGAAGGCCAGCGTCGAGGCGAGGAGGGCGAACGTCATCCAGAATGGATTATTTCTTTTATCCTTTTCCAGGCCGGGACGGAATGTTGAGGCACAACGCCGTTCCCGCATAATTTCAGCGACCCCTTAATTTCGTCCATCCTTGAGGCCAGCCCATCATCCATTCGCAGAAGTGGGGGTTCACTACAGCCCGAAACTTCTTGAAGCCGTGCCGGAGATAAATCACGCCAAGGTCCCATTTCAGACTTGAACCAATTTTTGCTCCCGAAGGCCGACTCTGTCCATTTAATTTCCTTTCCGATGAAGCCCAGCTCTGCGCAGGGATCAGGCCCAACGAGGCCTCTGGCGTAGGCAAGAATAAAGACTCGTTCACGAACGTGAGGGGCTCCAATCGAGGCGGCTGGAAACATGATCCATTCCGCATCAAACCCCATTGAGGCCATGTCCCCGAGAACGATTCCAAGAGCCCCTCCAGCAAGGAGGCCTGAAACGTTTTCCACAACGATTCCGAGGGGTCGAACTTCGCGAACGATTCTAGCGTATTCGTACCACAGCCCAGACCTCGTTCCGACTTTGATCCCCCCTCTCTTTCCAGCGATAGACAAGTCCTGGCACGGGAACCCGCCAGAGACGATATCCACGAGTCCAGCGAATGGACGCCCGTCGAATGTCGAAACGTCGTCCCAGATTGGGGCATCATCAAGCTCCCCCCCCCCAATTCTTGAGCGCAGGACAGCTTGGGCGTAATCGTTGAACTCGCAGTAGGCGACGGTCCTGAATCCTCCGACGAGCCGCGCTCCGAGGTCGAGTCCTCCTGCTCCGCTGAATAAAGAGATGTTGGTAAGTAGACCCACATTTTTATCCTCTCAAAAAATTAATGGGATTGGCCCGGTTAATAACTCCGACTTACCTCGCGACGAGGAGACTAAGCCCCGACGCGAACCAACCCCCCACCTTCACGCTCTTACCATGGTTCGCATGGCGGCATCCGATGGTCCAAATAGTTTAGCCGTCTCTTCGATGGTTTGCGCGGCCCTTGCGATTGAGGCGCGGATCGCGGCTTGATC
>CAYGDK010000117.1:0-1088 GCA_964348645.1 uncultured Candidatus Saccharibacteria bacterium
CTGTTGAACACGAAGTGGGTGCTCGACACGGTGGACATCGTTGCGCCCGACACGGTGATCGTCTTGTTCGTCGTATCAACTGCGGTGATCGTACGGGCCTGAGCGATGGTGAACGGGGAAGCGACGGTGCCGATGTCCACGACACGACCCACGTAGAAGTGACGCATCTGCGTCGCCGTGGTCGTGGCGAGAAGCTGGATCGTGGCCGACGTGGTGGTGGTGCCGCAGGTTGCGATCACGCCGTTCGACGTGCCGTAGAGCTGACGGTTGATGTCACGCATCACGTCGTTCTTGATGCTCATCTCGTTCTCGAGCGCATTGACGAACGAACCGGGTTCGCCGGTCGCCATCTCGAGCAGTTGAACGGTGAGCTGGATGCGGGCCGTGTTCCAACGCACCGGGACCGGGACGGTCGCGTGGCGTTGCTGGTCGGCGGTCGGAAGGGTTGCACCTTCGACGCGGGCACCGATACCGCCCGAGCGGCCGGTGTGGATGGAGTGGCGGGCGATGCGACCCTGAACACTGTCCTTCTTCGTCTCGACCTGCGCGAGCAGCCAAGCCTTCTGGTTCAGGTTCTCCCAGTACGACTTGTAGTCGTCGCGGAGGATGGCATCCACCTGGAGTGCGGTGGGCATGGGGGGGTTCTCCTTGTGAGGATGAGCGTGTGCATTGGCTTGCGCCATGCGTGTTCCTGTGGGACCCCGCCGCTCTCCAGCCGCACGGTGTCAACCTCGCAAGTCGCCGCTCTCCAGCCGCACGACTTGACTCATTCTCAGAAGGTGCCGCTCTCCAGCCGCACACCGTCTGCGTACACGTATGTCAAGACACAGCATACGCACCCGTGCGGGCGCGTGCAAGCATCCTCGCTACTGCTGGTTCCACGACTTGATGCGATTGACCGCCATCTGCGCCGGGGTCAGGTTCTCGTTCGGGGCCGAACCCACCGGAGCACCCGTAGGAGCAGTCGCCGGGGTCTGCGCTGCGGCAGCGGCCAACCCTTGCGCCCGTTGCATCGCACGCGTCTGAACATCGGTGTCGAACCACTGGATCGCCTCGGACACCGGCACGTTGTTCTGCTGCGCGTACCG
>CAYGDK010000118.1:0-1073 GCA_964348645.1 uncultured Candidatus Saccharibacteria bacterium
GTTGCGAGAGCGTCTCCTTCCACTTCCTCAGCCACGATGACGAGTTTGTTTACCTTTGCCTCGTGGAGAGCCTTGAGGACGGGCATCATGTCGGCAATCGTGGAAATACGCCTGTCCGTGATGAGGACGGGGACATCCGTGAGGACGCACTCCCCCTTGTCGTTGGTCGCCATGTAGGGGGAGGCGAAACCGTTGGGAAGCTGGGTGCCTTCGACGTGTTCCGTCTCTGTCTTTGCGCTGGAAGATTCCTCGACAGTAACGACCCCTTCCTTGCCGATCTTGTGGACCAATTCTGCTACAAGTTTACCAGTTTCGGGGTCGTTGTTGGCTGAAATGGTAGCGACGTGGGTGAGGGCTTCCAGCGTCTCGCAGGGGACGCTCTGGGAGGTCAGGTAAGTGGAAACAGAATCAGCGTATTCCCGCATCTCTTTGACGAGATTGTGTACGTCCTTTTCTTTCTTCCAGAACTGAAACCACTTCCTAGAAAGCTGCTTCTCGCACTCTTGGATGATTTCTTTGGAAAGCAGGGTAGCGGTCGTGGTTCCGTCCCCGACGTTCTCGTTGGTCTTGTTTGCGGATTGACGCACGAGGGAAGCTCCCATCCGTTCCACGGGGTCTTCGAGGTCGAAGTAACGAGCTACAGAAACTCCGTCCTTGGTGACGAGGGGGATACCGCCGGATTCGATGACGACGTTCCTCCCACGGGGTCCGAGGGTGCTTGTAACGGCGTCAGCCAGCTTGAAGGCTCCTGCCTTGAGCTTTTGGAAAGCCTCGTCTTTGTAGATGGCTTGCTTAGGCATACGTCCCGTAAATCTCGGATTCAGCGATCAAGACGACTTCAACTTCCTTGTCGTCTTTGAAGTGTTCTCCTTGGTAGGGGTTGAAAATGACCTTATCCCCTTTTTCAAGGTCTTTGACTGACTTTCCTACCGAGAGAATCGTGCCTTCGTTGGGTCGGAGGCCGGAGTGGGTGTCGGGGAGCAAAAGTCCACCTGTCTTCTCCGATTCCTTCACGGGTTTGATGAGGACGTTGGAACCACGCGGGGTGATTTTCATGCGTCGAGGAAATCTTC
>CAYGDK010000119.1:0-1063 GCA_964348645.1 uncultured Candidatus Saccharibacteria bacterium
AATAGTGTCACTGTAGCGATTAAAAGAGGGTATGGAAGACTCTTGACAAAAGACTACTAAACTGCTACTATACATAACATGCAACAATTTGAAGATATAAGACAAGCCGTCACTTCACCAGAGCTTATTGTAACGGGAAGTGCTTTTGTCGCTACAGCGGCAGCTATTTTATTGGCAAGAGGTGCTCACCTTAGTGCGAAAGTAGTGCGTTATGGACAAAAACTTAATGCTGAAAGAAAAGCACACCCTGAGTTAACTATTTACGAGGCTGCTGGTTTTGTAGATGCTGCGGAAGACATACAAGCAGAAGATAGACGACGCATGGCAGTGTAAAAATACTGATTGCGTATTGGTGCTTCTCGAGGTATTCTCTAAAAAGCTCCGTGCGGAGCTTTTTTCTTAGAGAGCTCGTCTCAAAAATAATGACTTAGCGAAAAGACGAAATTTCAGAGCGAAAAACGAGGATGAGGAAAGATTCGATGCAAAGCATCGAAGACAGACGAAACTCGTTTTGTAGCTGAAATTTCGTCTTTCTCGGTAGTCAAAGCTTCTTAAGTTTATTTTTGAGACGAGCTCGTAATTCAAAACATATGGAAATACGAAACATCGCTATCATTGCCCATGTGGACCACGGGAAGACGACCCTTACTGACGCCCTTTTGAAACAAACAGGTGTGGGTGAAGAGGGTGTATCGATGGACTCAAACAAGCTCGAACTCGAGCGCGGAATTACTATCTATGCAAAGAATGCAGCGGTTCCTTATAAGGATACAAAGATAAACATTGTTGATACTCCAGGACACGCCGATTTCGGTTCTGAAGTTGAGCGCGTGCTCCGTTCTATCGATTCGGTGCTTTTGGTGGTTGACGCTCAGGAAGGCCCAATGCCACAGACTCGTTTCGTACTGAAGAAGTCATTGGAGCTTGGCCTTAAGCCTATTGTTGTTTTAAATAAAATTGATAAACCAGCGGCAGATCCTGCACGTGCTGAAGAGCAGGTATTGGAACTTTTCTTGGAACTTGGTGCAAATGATGAACAAGCAGACTTTCCTGTGGTCTATGC
>CAYGDK010000120.1:0-1038 GCA_964348645.1 uncultured Candidatus Saccharibacteria bacterium
GAGTCAGAGGGCGAAGGTAAGCTTCGACATATTGTGATTCGCTATAAAGGTGAGGGTGTGCCAACGCCTCAGTAGCCTTATTTTATTGATCCCTATTTAAGTCGAGTGACCACACACTGAGGTCATTTTTGTTTATGAAGAGAGCAAATCTACCATCGGCAGAAACGGTCGGATTGAGAACATCAATGGAGGTGTTTGCTATTTCCTGAAGATATCCTAATGAATGTGCGGTATTTTCAATGGGGCGAATAATCCATACAGAGTCACTAAAAGATATTTTACCGAGGAGCCAATCATCCGGGAGTGTTGCTGTTCCCCCTCGTAAGGGATCTGATATTGCACAGAAGACACGCGGAGCGTCTTCTGAAATCCACGCACACTTTGTTGCAAGGGTTTTTAGAGGAAGTGTGTAGTTTTGTCCGGTTTTTGTATCGATCATTCCAAGAAAAACCTTTACCCCCGTTGCTCCGCTGTAGAGAATATAACGCCCTGTCGGGCTTGGTACTGAAAGAAGTCCAGGGATATCGCTCAATATTTTAGTAAGACCACCGTTGCTTTTAATTTCATATAAGAACCCCGAAGCTCCTGAAGAAGGAGCGCTCTGTATAAAAAAACGACTGTCTCCCGCGAGTGGCACCCATGAGCGAATTGGGGAAAGGAGAATTGTGCGAGATTTTGTGCCGTCGGGTTGCATAAGTTCAATTTGTGAACCTCGTAGAACTTCAGTAACCGTCATCATACTTAATCCGTTTTTGGCTACCGCAACGCGTTGGAACCCTTTGAGAGCGGATGTAGTGAGAGATTGTTGTGAGCTCGTTGCATTGAGTACGCCGAATGCGTTTGAAATAGTTTCCGTGCCGGTTAATGTACGGAGGAGAAGGGCGGTGTCGTTAATTACAAGAAGCTCCTGCATGAGAGGAATTGTGGTATTAGAAATTCGTAGTTCCGCGTATGAGTCGGTAGGTGTTTCAAATATGTGCCCTGTTGCTCTCTCTGTAAACCGAATATGAGGTGGAGTTGTTGTTCCTGATGGAGAAG
>CAYGDK010000121.1:0-1032 GCA_964348645.1 uncultured Candidatus Saccharibacteria bacterium
GGGATCACCCGCAACTTCACGATGGACGGCACGAACACCACACTCACCATCGCGACTGGGGTAGTCACAGCGGCTACTTCATTCCATGCCATAGATACAGAAGCTGCGGCAGCGGCGGACGACCTCGACACTATTAGCGGCGGGCAAACCGGGCAGGTGCTCTACATCCATGCGGCGAACGGTGCGCGAGATGTGGTTGCGAAAGACGGGACAGGGAACCTGAAGCTGGCCGGTGACTTCACCATGAACAACACCGAAGACATGCTGACCTTGATCTTTGACGGCACGAACTGGCTTGAACTCTCACGTTCGGACAATGGAGCATAGCAATGGCACAGATACCCGCGATCACCATCCCTGACGCCGACCTTGCTGATGTGCTTATCGGACTTGATGGCTGGAAGGCGGAGGCGATTTCCCGTGTTGGTGGACAGGACGCTTACGATGCGCTCACCGACCGGCAAAAGGTTCGCCAGCACCTTATTGCAATCGTCAGGACGCGCACCAGAAACGTGCGACGGGAACGCGCCGAGCGGGCAGTGACCTTTACGGATGTGGATGCTACCTGATGAGATTCACCCTCCGCATCCCGTTCCTCGCGCGGGACACGCAACCGCCATCCATGACGGAGCGGTTCTTCGCAGCGCAGAACGAGGCGCGGACATACGGCGGAATCACGGGACTGGCGGCGTACTGGTGGAACGAACGGGCGGCACGAGCGGCGCAAGCACGGGCGGACGACATGGTGGCGCGGGACTACTTCGCGCACAAGACACCCGATGGCACGAGCGGCTACGTCGAGGAACTGGCGAAGCAGGGCGTGACCACCTTCACCTGGGCGGGAGAGAACCTTGCCGCCAACAACTATCCAGCGAGCGAGGCCGTCGAGCGGTCAATCGCCACGCTGATGAACAGCCCCACCCACCGAGCGAACATCCTTGATGTGGAGTTCGAGTCGTGCGGCATCGGATATGCACTGAGGCCGAATGGCATCCACCTCTTTGCGACGATCTTCCTCGCCGGGGTGGGGCC
>CAYGDK010000122.1:0-1017 GCA_964348645.1 uncultured Candidatus Saccharibacteria bacterium
GATGGCGGCGGCGCTGCGATGGGTCTCCATCCAGTTGCCGGAGCCGAGCGAGATGAACTCGAACACATCCCCACCGGAGGTCGTGTAGTTCGACCCGCCGGAGAGGATGAGCGAGGTGGCGTTGTGGGTCAGCGTCACGGCGGAGTCGAACTGGAACTTCACCACCGTCCCCGCCGGGTGGGTGGAGAACGAGGTGATGGTGGTGGTCCCGGTGATGTCGAAGAAGTTGCCCTGGTTCGGGATGGTCACAGCACCAGCCGAGGCGATGTCCGACCCCTTGTAGAAGACGGTCAGCACCTCACCCTGATTGCCCTTGAGGGTGTTGACGATGGAGTTGTGGTCGTCCGCCGCGACGGTACTGGTGCCAGTGGTGACGGTGTTCATCGGCATATCAGCTGCGCCTCACGATCATGAACTCTGGCGAGTAACTGGCGGCGAAGACGACGTTCTGGTTGCCGGAGCCGTTCTGGAACGGCTGGACCTCGACGAAGTCACCGCTGGCGAGGTTGTAGAAGGCGGTGAGCGTGGTGGCCCAGTTGAGGTTGATGACCCCGGCTGCGGCGTTGATGGACGACACCGCGATGACGGTCGTGCCGTTGACGATGAGCCGGAAGCCACGCCCGCCGTCTGCGGCGGTGGTCTGGAACTCACCGGAGAACACGATGTCGTGGATGCCGCCACGCCCCATCGGGACGGTCAGGCGGCCGGGGTTCAGGGTCAGCGAGTGGTAGCCGTTGGGGTCGTACCGCTCCGAGTCGAAGGTCAGCGCGGTGCCCCACGAGCCGGAGGTCGGGACGATGATGTCGGTGCTGTTGTAGACGCGCGCACCCTGAAGCAGGTTGACCTGCGTCATGT
The DNA here is from genome assembly GCA_964348645.1 of uncultured Candidatus Saccharibacteria bacterium. Taxonomy (GTDB): domain Bacteria; phylum Patescibacteriota; class UBA1384; order 2-12-FULL-50-11; family 2-12-FULL-50-11. The sequence goes on from CAYGDK010000122.1 coordinate 856, forward strand.
CGAAGGCAGACGCGGACACCCGGAACGGGTGCGCGGCGGTGAACGGGTTGAACGGACGAGAGAGCGTCATGAGTAGACCGCCTGGTCGTAGACGTACGCCTGCGAGACGGCGGTGGTCACCGACTCCACGATCTGCACCCGGTGGATGTGGCCCGGCTCGGG
>CAYGDK010000123.1:0-1012 GCA_964348645.1 uncultured Candidatus Saccharibacteria bacterium
ATACAGCCAGCTTGGGCAGATGAAACGTGTTTTCGACCCCGGTCGGCTCCTCTTGGCGTGTTATATATATTCATATCATACTATATATATACCCTCTCTTTTTATCACCATACTATCTCTCTATTTTTATAAAAAGAAGAAAGAAAAGGGCTCTAAGCCAATGGTGGCGCGGGTTCCAAGCTTGGGCAGGTAAAACGACGATCTGCCCAAGCAGAGCGTACACTTTATCCAAATCCGCGTACTATAAGGCTTACAAGCTTGGGCAAATTCACCACCTTCACGTCCAAACAATCGATTCATCTGCCCAAGTATGCCCAAAAACTCCAATTTTTATATATTATTCATACGAAAAGTATATATATAGTCCAGAAACGGACTTATAAATTTTAAAATCTTATACATATTCATACATTACGTTATATATAAATTAACAAAAATTAAACTAATCTTATATATAAGCGACCCTACGTATATATATAATAAACCACACAAACCTAAATCTTATATATATTCATACATTACGTTATATACAAATTAATAATCGGTCTGTAAGAATTATATATAGGTGCGACCCTAACAATATATAAACAAAACACCATTTACAAAATCTTATATATATGCGACCCTACGTATGTCATACACAACAGGAGATTAACCAATGAAAAAAGACTTAAAAATCAGAAAAACAATATCCATTGACGATACAACGCAATATAAGTTGGCCGAACTTGGTAACGGGAACTTGTCGAAAGGGGTTCGTATTTTGTTAGGTGAAGCCGATGTAGAATTACCAAAAGAGCAGTTACATTCTGCGTCACCTACCATGGTGTACATGCAGAAAGAACATAAAAAATTACTCAAAGACTTGGGATTGGGTAACGTATCGAAGGGGTTGAGACTCATGGTGACTCAGTATAGACAGATGGCTCAGGATAACGCGGATCGTATGAAGGATGTACAACGAACGTCTACCTTAACAACACCACAACCAACCACAATCACCCAACCCCCA
>CAYGDK010000124.1:0-1005 GCA_964348645.1 uncultured Candidatus Saccharibacteria bacterium
ATTCGCCGCCGCCAACTGCCTATCCACGGGACTGGTGTAATTATAGTCCGAAGCAAACGCCGTTGCCGGGCGGGTTGTAAGCGGCGCGGTGTCAGGCGTTCGCGGCATCGTTGGCAATGGTCCGGGCGGCGGGTTGTTGTGGCCTATAGGGGCTGAAGCCGGAGGAGCAATCGTGGGTGAAGCCGGAGGGGCAATCGGGTTCGCCACGGGCAAGAGTTGTTGCCCCTGTTGAGCAAGCCCACGGCCAGCAAGCGCATACGGGGTGTATTCGTCTCCGCTGAATATCGGCCTGTCGTAATAGAGATTTCCGGCACCGGAATCGCGCCCCGTGGCTTCCCCGCCAAGCGCAATATTCCTTTCGATCTGATCAAGCGTCTGTGCGCCGGAAGTATACTGCCGCGTCCAATAGTCAATCCCCTCCTGGTCAGGCGCACGGCCAAGCTCGTTCTGGTATATCGCCGCAAGCCCTTCGCCAATTCCGGCTCTAACCCCGGTGGGCCGCGTCCCGTAAACGAGGTTATCCAACGCGGCGCGATATTGGCCCATCAGATCGGCGGATGGCACCCCGCCGCCGCTTATCTGGTTTCCGACAGATTGGGCGCGGGCCAGCAATCCAGGGTCTCCCGCCGGAGCAATTAGAGGGTTCGGCTGCTGTGGGGGTGCGGTCTGAACGGATGGCTGCTGGCCGTAAGACACGCTGTTGCCAGCCGGGTTGTACGTTAAGCCGCCTACCGTTTGCCCGCCGCGCAAGGCTGTGTCCCCGGCGGAACCGGGGGCGGGCGTGAGGAAGCCGCCCGGGTTGGATAGAGGCTGCGGCAAAAGAGGGTTAGGCGCCTTGTTAGCAGCGGTCTGCGCCTCCAGCGCCGTGCGGTATTGATCCATAAGAGCAGCGGACGGTACGCCGCCCGCCCGTATCTGCTGGGATAGTTCGTCTAACGTAGCCATATCACCCCACAATCAGCAGAATAAAGGTTCTGTCCGCCTGCGCATTATTAGCATGAGTAA